>JANYDM010000080.1 GCA_025363575.1 Betaproteobacteria bacterium
GCTTTTGCCGCGGGAATATTGGCGGTGCTAACTAATCCCACCGGATATGCGAAAATCCGTGCCGGGCCGGGTTAGCTCAGTTGGTAGAGCAGCGCATTTGTAATGCGACGGTCGAGGGTTCGAATCCTTTACCCGGCACCACGAATCTACAGGGGGCACGCTTGAAAATAATTGCGTTCACACTGGCACTGCTTTGCATGTGCGCCGCGGCGGTTTCCGCCGCCGAGCTTCAGGGCGTGCTGAAGAAAGTGAAGGCGACGTCCACCATCTCGATTGGATACAGCGAGACTGCTGTGCCGTTCTCCTTCGTGAGCAATGACAACCGGCCGCAGGGCTATTCGATCGACTTATGCACGCGCATTGTGGAGGGCCTGCAGCAGCAGCTTGGCCTCAACCAGCTCAAGATCAATTGGGTCAAGGTCGATGTCGACACGCGCATTCCCGACGTCGAAAACGGCAAGGTCGATATCGAGTGCGGTTCGACGACGCATACGCTCACGCGCGAGGAAAAAGTCGATTTCAGCAACATGATATTCGTCGATGGCGGCAGCTACATCAGCAAGGCGCGCGCGAAGCTCACTGCAATCAAGGATCTCGCCGGCCGCAAGATCAGCGTCATTCCGGGCACCACCACCGAAAAAGTCCTCAAGGCCGCGCTCAACCGCGCGCAGATCAGCGCGGAAATCATCCCTGTGCGCACGCATGCGGAAGGCTTCGGCGCCTTGCGCGAAGACAAGATCGACGCGTACGCGTCGGACCGCATTATTCTCGTTGGCCTCGCGCTCAGCGGTATTGACGCCCCATCGTACCAACTGAGCGACGAGATGTTCTCGTACGAGCCTTACGCGTTGATGCTGCGCCGGGACGCCGATTTCAGGCTCGCGGTGAACCGTGAGCTCGCGCGCCTTTACGGCAGCGGGGAAATCCTGAGCCTCTACGCGCGCTGGTACGGGCCGCTCGGTGAGCCGAGCACACTGCTGAAGGCCATGTACTTCCTGAATGCGCTGCCGGAATAACGGGTAGCGCTTGCAGCCCGCCGCGTCACGGGAAAACCTGCGATAATCCGGCTCCGCGTTAGACGGCACGGGGTGGCGGCAGCCGGCGTTTCGCGCGGGATGGACTTCGTTGACGCGCGTTTGAGCCGGCAGTAAACGCGGAGCGCAGCAATGCAGCGCCCTGCAGGCCGGGAACTTCACGCAGCGGTCAGTGGTCGAAAGGCGGCGGCGGATAGAGCCGTCCCCTGGGGACTCATCAAGGCGGAAAAAGATACGCGCCGGCCGGCAATCCGGTTGGCACGGCGGAGGATAGTCGATGATCAGAGTTGAGCATTTGGTAAAGTCGTTCGGCGCGAAGCACGCGGTCGACGATGTTTCTTTCAACGTCGAGCGCGGCGAAGTGCTGGGTTTTCTCGGCCCCAATGGCGCCGGTAAATCGACCACCATGCGCATCATCACGGGTTTTTATCCGCCCACGGCGGGCAGCGTGACGATAGGCGGATTTGACATTGTCGAGAATCCGCTGCCGGCGAAGCGCCTGATCGGCTATCTGCCGGAGAATGCGCCGGGTTACGCCGATATGACGGTGCATGGCTTCCTCGGTTTTGCCGCCGATCTGCGCGGGTTGACCGGCGCAGCGAAGAAAAAAGCGGTCAATACGGCGGTGGAAACCTGTTTCCTTGAAGGGGTGCTCTATCAGACCATAGACACGCTGTCCAAAGGCTATAAGCACCGCACCTGCCTCGCGCAATCCATAATTCACGACCCGGCGATTCTCGTGCTCGACGAGCCGACCGACGGGCTCGACCCCAACCAGAAACACGAAGTGCGCGGCCTCATCAAGCGCATGGGCGAAAGCAAAGCGATCGTGTTTTCCACCCACATACTCGAGGAAGTCGAGGCGGCGTGCACGCGCGTAATCATCATCGATCGCGGCCGCATCGTCGCCAGCGGGACACCGCAGGAATTGAAGGCGCGCTCGGAGTTTGCCGGCGCCGTGCGTTTCACCACGCGCAGCGCCAATGCGGCGGCCCTGGCCGCGAAGCTCGTCCCGCTGGTCGCGCGCACCGAGGTGCTGAGCGAAGCGGGCGGCGCCACCGCCATGCGCGCCTACCCGCGCGAGCGCGGCGGCAACGGTACATTCGTGGGCAGCATCGCCGAGCTGGCGCGCCGCGAAAGCTGGCAGCTCGACGAAATTCACGTCGAAGAAGGGCGCCTCGACGAGGTGTTTCGCTCGATCACGTTGCCGGACACGGTCAAAGGAGCGCACTGAGATGAACGCGCGCAGCAATATTGTCGCCATTATGAAACGCGAACTCGGCGGATATTTCACGTCGCCCGTCGCGTATGTGTTCCTCGTCATTTTCCTGCTGCTGACGGGCTTCTTTACGTTTACCGTCGGCAATTTCTTCGAGCGTGGCGAAGCCTCGCTGGTGTCCTTCTTCACCTGGCACCCGTGGCTCTACCTGTTCCTGGTGCCGGCGGCCGGCATGCGGCTATGGTCGGAGGAGCGCCGGCTCGGCACGCTCGAGCTGCTGCTGACCATGCCGATCACCACGTGGCAGGCAATCGTCGGCAAATTCCTGGCGTCCTGGGTTTTCCTGATTCTCGCGCTGGCGCTGACCTTCCCGGTGTGGATTACGGTGAACTGGCTCGGCAGCCCTGACAATGGCGTCATATTCGCGGGTTACGTCGGCAGCGCGCTGTTGTCGGGCGCCTATCTGGCGATCAGCTGCATGACTTCGGCGATGACGCGCAATCAGGTCATCAGCTTCATCGTGTCGGTAATGATATGCCTCTTCTTCATTCTGGCCGGTTTCACGCCCGTGACCGATCTGCTGGTGCGCTGGGCAAATCCCGCCTTCGTGCAAACGATAGCCGCGTTCAGCGTGATGACGCACTTCGAAGGCTTCCAGCGCGGCGTGCTCGACTTGCGCGACATCGTGTTTTTCGTGTCGATCATCGGCTTCGCATTGTTTACGACGGGCGTGGTAATTCGCGGCCATCGCGCAGGTTGAAGGTAGGAATAAGCGATCATGAATAGAAAGCATCTAGCAACCCTGGTCTATTCCGCCGGCGGTGTCGCCGCACTGGTGGCCATACTTGTAGCCGTCAACTTCCTGATCGGCGCGCTGAACGCGCGCGTCGACCTCACGCAAGGCAGCGTCTATACGCTTTCGCAGGGGACCCAGGCCATCGTGTCGAAGCTCGACGCACCGGTCAAGATCCGGCTGTACTTCTCCCAGGGCAGCAGCGTGGTGCCAGTCGGGTTGAAGACATTCGCCAAGCGCGTGGAGGACCTGCTATCCGAATTCGAGCGCGCGGGCCACGGCAAAGTCGTCATCGAGAAGCTCAATCCTGAGCCCGATTCGGACGCGGAAGATTCCGCCGTACTCGACGGCATCGAAGGCCAGCTCACAAACACGCAGGAGAAATTCTATTTCGGCCTGGCAGTGAGCTTTCTCGATCAGAAGGCGGCGCTGCCGGTGCTGGCGCCCGATCGCGAGCAGCTGCTCGAGTACGACATCACACGCGCCATCACGCGCGTTGCCTCGATCGCAAAGCCGGTGGTCGGCATTATGAGCGGATTGCCGGTCATGGGTCGTCCGCTGAATCCGATGACCAAGCAGCAGCCGACCGAACCGTGGGCGCTGTCGACCGAATTGCAGAACATCTTCACGGTCAAGAAAGTCGACCTCAAAGCCGAAAAGATCCCCGACGATATCAAAGTGCTGCTCGTCATCCATCCACGCGATATTTCCGAAGCGAGCGAGTATGCGCTGGACCAGTTTATCCTGCGCGGAGGCAAGATGATCGCCTTCCTCGATTCGTATGCGTATTTCGACCAGCAGCCCGACCTGCAGAACCCGTTCGGCGGCAACAATGCCGGGCAGTCGACTTTCTACCGGCTGCTCAAGAGCTGGGGCTACGGCATGGAAATGGGCAAGGTCGTCGCGGACCTGACATACGCGAGCGGCGCCGGCCCGCGCATCCTGCCGACGCTGCTGTCGCTCAACAGTGATGCGCTCAACAAGGACGACGTGGTTGCGAGCCAGGTCGGCACGCTGCTCATGCCGTTTGCGAGCACCTTTACCGGCAAGCCGGTCGCAGGTCTCACGCAAACGGTGCTGGTGCAGTCATCGCCGAATGCGATGCTCGCCGACCTCATCATTGCCACGTTGTCCGGTGAGCCGTCGACGCGCGGCTTCCAGCCGGCGGGCACGCCTTATCCGCTCGCCATCCGGGTTACCGGTAAATTCAAGACGGCATTCCCCGAGGGGAAGCCGCAGCCTTATCAGCCGCCGTCCAAAGATCCGAAAAAAGCGGAGACCCCGGCCGCAGAGCCCAAGGGCGACGCGCAACTGAAAGAATCGACGCAGGAGAATTCAGTCGTGCTCGTGTCCGATGTCGACATGCTGACCGATGGTGCAGCGGTGGAAATCCAGGAAGTCTTCGGCCAGCGCCTTGCGGTCCCGCGCAACGGCAACCTTAATTTCGCGCAGAGCCTGGTTGAGCAGGTGGCGGGCGACTTCGATCTGACCAAGCTGCGAAGCCGCGCCGCATTTACGCGCCCGCTAACGGTCGTGCAGAAGATGGAAGCGAGCGCGCAGCAGAGCTACCTCGGCAAGATCAAGGAACTGGAGGATAACCTGCAGCAGACGCAGGAAAAACTCGCGGCGTTGCAGAAAACGCGCGCGGGCGCACAGGTGGCGACCCTGTCGGCAGAGCAGCAGGCGGAAGTCGAGAATTTCAAGAAAAAAACGATTGAAACGCGGCGCGACCTGAAAGAGCTGCGCAAAAACCTGCGCGTCGAAAGCGAGTCCCTGCAGTTCTGGACCAAAGTCGTCAATATCGGCCTGGTGCCGCTGCTCGTTACGCTGATCGGGCTGGGCCTCGCACTGTCGCGCCGGCGCAAGACGGCGGTGACGAAATGAACCGCAAGACTTTCCTGACGCTGCTGGGCCTGCTCGTCATACTGGGCGGTGCAGGGCTCGCGTTGTTCTGGCAGGATTTGAGTTCGTGGCGCAGCGCCGGCACCCGTATCGGCTTCAAGCCGTTTGAAAAGCTTGCGGTCAACGACGTGGCGCAAGTACGTTTGTATGACGGCAAGGGCGAAGTCACGCTCCTTTTGAAGGACGGGCGCTGGACGATCAAACAGCGCGGCGATTACAGCGCGAGCGTGCAGGAGATTGGCAATCTGCTGGTCAAGCTGCCCGACCTTAAAGCCGTGCAAACGGAAAATGTCGGCGCCAGCCTGCTGCCGCGCTTGAATCTGATTGCGCCGGCGAAAGACGCAACAACTGACGGGAAAGCGGGCGCCTCAGCCGACGCGAAGAAGATGGAGGGCAACGGCACCCAGCTTGAGCTCAGCGACAAGAGCGGCAAGTTACTGGGCAGCCTGCTACTCGGCAAGATAGTCGTCAAGAAAGAGCCCAGCCCGTTGCCGATACAGCAGGAGACACCGGTCGGCCGCTACGTGCTCAGCCCGGGCAATGCGACCGTACTGGTAATGTCGGACGCGCTGAAGAACGCCGAAGCGAAACCCGAACTGTGGCTCGCCAGGGATTTCTTCAAAGCCGAGCGCATCAAATCACTGGGTGCGGGCGGCGACGGCGCGCAGTGGAAAATAGCGCGCAAGGAAGAGTACGATCCGTGGAAATTCGCCGATGGCGCCGGTGAGCTGGATCCCGGCAAAGCGGTGGCGGCGGTCAATGCGTTGGCAGCTATAAGCTTCAGCGACATTGCGCTCGACGTCAAGCCGGAGAGCTTCGACAAGCCGCGTGTACTGATCGCGGAAACGTACGACAGCCTCGTTTACACGATCCGCATCGCGCGCAAGCCCGGGGGCGACGATTACTATCTCACTGTTGCCTTAAGCGGCGAGCCGCCGCGCGCGCGCGTGCCGGACAAGAACGAAAAGCCCGCCGACAAAGAGCGCCTCGACAAGCAGTTCGACGAAACGCTGAAAAAGCTCGACGAGCGCATCAAGCAGGAAAAAATGCTCGCTGCCTGGACCTATGTAGTTCCCGCGAAGACGCTGGAACCGCTGCTCAAGACGCGCAGCGATCTCGTCGCGGCGCCGCGCAAGAAGTAACCGCGGGCGCACAAAGAAAAACGCGCAACCGTCAAGGCTGCGCGTAAACCACGCCGGGGGGCGCGGGAGGAGAGGAACACTGCGCCGTAAGGGGATGAGGAACGGCGCGTCTCTGGCCAACACAATAGCAAATCGCTGCGCGCGCCAAGCGTTGAATACGAATGCAAACCCACCGCTATTTAACGATTCGAGCGCCTGAATCCTGGTGTCACCAGGGCGCTGAGGTATACTTTCAGCGACTTTATGCGACAACTCAAACATGACCCGCGCCGTACATGATCTCGGCGGCCAGCCGGCTGGACCGGTTGACCTTGCGGAACACGAGCGAACTTTTTTCGACCAGCGCGTCGATGCCATGATGCGGCTTCTCGCGCACCCGCAGCACGGCCACTACACCGTCGATGCGATGCGCCGCGCGATCGAATCGCTGCCGCGCGAAGAATACTTCGCGCTTGGCTACTACGAGCGCTGGTTGCGCGCCATGCGAGTGCTGGTAGTGGAGAAAGGCCTGCTCGGCGAAGACGAGCTGAACGCAAGGGTAGCGACTCTCGCGTCGCAGCCTGCCAATTCATGAAGACGGCGTCATGAAGCCTGCGTTTGCACCCGGCGATAAAGTCAGGGTGCGCTCGGCCGACGTCACTACCCACTGCCGCACGCCGCAGTATCTGCGCGGCAAACGCGGCGTGGTTGCGCGCGTATTCGGTGCATTTCCCAATCCCGAGCAGCTCGCCTATCACCGGATCGGCGTGCCATACCAGCCGCTCTATCAGGTGGAATTCGAATTCAGGGAAGTGTGGGGCAAGCCCGCGCGCAACACCGTGATTGCCGCCGATATCTACCAGCACTGGCTGGAACGCGACGTCTGATGGCTCACGATCATCCTCATCATGACGGCAACGACCACGCAAATGGCGACAACCCGCATGCGCCGGTCAGTGAAGCGCATGGCGTGCGCCCGGAGTCGGCGCTGCTCGAACGTGCGCTGCGCGAACTGCTGATCGAGAAAAATGTCTTCACCGCGGCGCAGCTGCAGCGCCAAATCGAACTTACCGAGTCGCGTACTCCGGAGCTCGGTGCGCAAGTCGTCGCGCGCGCGTGGATGGATCTGCAGTACAAGGCGCGCTTGCTCGAGGACGCGAAGCCCGCTATCGAAGGCCTGCTCGGCATCGATCTGAACCTGACGCCTGAGCTTACCGTGGTCGAGAACACCGCTACGTTGCATCATGTCATCTGCTGCACGTTGTGCTCATGCTATCCGCGCGCAGTGCTCGGCATCCCGCCGGCTTGGTACAAGAGCGCCGAATATCGCGCGCGCGTGGTGGCCGAGCCGCGCGCGGTGCTGGCCGAATTCGGCACTGCGCTGCCCGACGACATCGAGATCCGCGTCGTCGACTCGACCGCCGACATGCGTTACATCGTTTTGCCGCTGCGGCCCGCGCATACGGAGCGCATGACCGAAACGGAGCTCGTTGCGCTCATAACGCGCGATTCGATGATAGGCGTGACACGGCTGTGAGCGGCCGCGCGGTTTACGCATTAAAATGCGCCACCTGACCCGGAAGATGGACTCATGAAATTCAAGGATCTGCTCAAATCTCCGGTATTCCCTGCCGGCCACCGCTGGAATTTTTCCAGGCGTAAAAAAGTTTACGAATCCGACGTGACGGCGCTGGTGCGGACCATGCTCGAGGACGACAGCCTCAAGGCCGACCAGCGTTTCGCCTGGGAGCGCTGGCGGGCCGAAGATCGCCTCACCAAAAAAGCCTAGACGGAATACACAGGGGATGACCGCGATGCGCGCCGGCGCCACGCGCCTTTATGCATGCTTTGCAGTGTCGTTGTGCATGGCGGCGAGCGGCGCGCAGACGTTTCCCGACCGACCCATCCGCATGATCGTGCCGTTCTCTCCAGGCGGCACGTCGGACACCCTCGCGCGCATACTCGGACAGGAAATGACGAAAGCGTGGGGCCAGCAAGTCGTGGTCGACGCCCGGCCGGGCGCCAGTGGCATCATCGGCACGGAAGCCGCCATGCGCGCGCCGGCCGACGGCTATACGCTGATGCATGGCAATCTGAGCTAGTTTGCAATCAATCCGGGACTGTTCAAGCTCAACTACGAAACTCTGCGCGACTTCATGCCTTTGAGCCTCGTCGGTAGCGCACCGCAACTACTCGTCGTCAGCCCGCAGCTGGCGGCGAACTCCGTGCCTGAATTAATACAACTCGCGAAGGCCAAGCCCGGCGCGCTCAATTTCGGCTCCGGTGGTGCCGGCACGCTCGCATACCTCGGAGGCGAGATGTTCAAGGCAGGTGCCGGCGTCAACATCGTGCACATTTCCTACAAGGGCACGGTACTCGCGTTGAATGACCTCGTCGGCGGGCAGGTGCAGCTCATGTTCTCGGACATGCCGATCGCACTGCCCCATGCGAAATCCGGCAAGTTGCGCGCGCTCGCGGTGACAGGCGCGCAGCGCACGCTGCTCGTGCCCGGCATGCCCACCGTCGCGGAGTCGGGACTGCCTGGTTACGCACTCGACAACTGGTGGGGGATACTTGCGCCCCGTGGCGTGCCCCGCGCCGTCGCAGCCAAACTCAACGCGGAAATCGTGCGCATTCATAACCTGCCCGATGTCAGGGACCGCTATGCTACGCTCGGCGTCGAAGCGGTGAGCGACACACCGCAGCAATTCGCCGAATACATACAATCGGAAGCCGCCCGCTACGGCAAACTGCTAAAAGCCGCCGGCGCGAAGGTGGATTGAATTCTGTGAAAAAAAACGCCGTGCGGAAATTCAATGTCGGCATGCTCGCGGCAGTTCTACTCATTGTTGGCACTGGCGCCGCTTGCGCGCAGGGGTATCCGAACCGTCCGATACGCTTTATCGTGCCGTTCGCGCCGGGCGGCAGCACCGATACGCTGGCGCGCACCATTGGCGGCAAGCTAGGTGAGGTGTTCGGCCAGCAGGTGGTCGTCGACAATCGCTCCGGCGGCAACGGCAATATAGGCACCGATATTGTCGCTCACGCCGTGCCTGACGGTTATACGATATTGCTGGGTTATATCGCGAATCTGGCAATCGGCCCCAGCCTTTACGCGAAGCTTCCCTACGATCCGGTCAAGGATTTCGCGCCGGTCACCCAAGTCGCCTTAGCGCCCAATATTCTCGTCGTGCATCCGTCGGTACCAGCGCGGAACTTCAAGGAGTTCATTGCCTACGCGAAAGCGAACCCGGCGAAAATAAATTTCGCGTCCGCCGCGGTCGCCAGTCCCGGTCATCTGTCCGGCGAGCTCCTGAATCTCGCCGCCGGCATCCACATGCAGCATGTGCCGTACAAAGGCAGCGGCCAGGCCGTGATCGATCTGGTCGGCGGCCAGGTGCAGGCGATGGTCAGCGGCATGTCGTCGGTAATGGCGCATATCAAGGCCGGCCGCCTGCGCCCGCTCGCCGTCACCGGCGCGCAACGCTCACCGGCGGTGCCCGATCTCCCCACTATCGCGGAATCGGGGTTTCCGAAGTTCGAAGCGACTGCCTGGTACGGGGTACTGGCGCCGGCAGGCACGCCGAAACCAATAGTTACACGGTTGCACGATGAAATCGTGCGCGCGCTGAAAATGCCCGATGTTAAAGAACGCCTGGAATACGTCGGTTTCGAAATCGTTGGCAGTACGCCGGAAGAGTTTGGCGCTTATATCAAAACTGAAATCAAGAAGTGGCAGCCCGTCGTCAAAGCGTCGGGTGTTAAACCGGATTGAACTGATATGCGAGTTCTTACACGGTTATCGAGGGCCGGTTGCATCGCATGCAGTGCGGTTTGCGCGGCCGCGGCACCAGATGCGCTCGCACAAACACAAACGTATCCGTCCAAACCGGTACGCATGATTGCCGCTTCGTCTCCCGGCAGCGCCGTCGACATCGTCGCGCGCATCGTAGCGCAAAAGCTGGGCGAGCAAATCGGTCAACAGGTCATCGTGGACAACCGCGCGGGCGCGGGTGGCAATCTCGGCGCCGAGCTCGCTGCAAAATCACCCGCGGACGGCTACACGCTGTTTATGGGCACGCCTGCGCATGCGATCAATACCGGGTTGTACCGCAAGCTGAATTACGATCTCGTGCGCGATTTTGCGCCGGTCACCCAGGTCACCAGCGGTCAATACGTGGTTATCGTGCACCCGTCTTTGCCCGTGAAGTCGATCAAGGAGCTGATTGCGCTCGCGCGTTCCAGGCCGGGTCAGCTCAACTATGCGTCCGCGGGAAGCGGCAATGCGACGCATCTCGCCGGCGAACTCTTTGCGAGCATGGCAAGCGTCAAGCTCGTGCACGTGCCGTACAAAGGCAGCGGCGCTGCCCTGTCGGACGTGGTCGGCGGCCAGGTACAGCTCATGTTCTGCAATCTGACGGCGGCGCTACCGCAGGTGAAGACCAGACGCATACGCGCTCTGGCTGTGACCGGCCGGACGCGTGCCGCCGCCGCGGCTGATTTACCGACGGTGATGGAAGCCGGGATACCCGGGTATACAGTCATCTCATGGTTTGGTGTGCTGGTGCCGGCTGCAACGCCGCGCGAACTGGTAATGAAGTTAAACGCGGACTTTGCGCGCACGATGAGCGCCCCCGACGTGCGCGACCGCCTTGCAGGCGACGGTGCCGAGCCGGCCACCGGAAGCCCGGAGCAGTTCGGTGCGTTTCTGCGCGCGGAAATCACGCAGTGGACCAGGGTTATAAAGAACGCAGGCATCGTTCCCGAGTGACCGCGCACCTACTGAAGCATTCGCGCGGTCTGCGATAATCCCGGTCATGACCGCAGATTCGAAAACCCCTGTCGCCGATCGCCAACTCGACGAGATAAGCCGTCATTTGGATCTGGGTCAATGGCGTGAAGCCCGCGTGCTCTGCGAAGAGCTGATCGCGCGCACGCCCGACGACGCTGATGCGCTGACGCGTCTCGGTCAGGCTGCTATCGGCCAATATCGCTGGCACGATGCGATTGCCGCATTCGAAAAGGCGCTGAGATTGCGTGTTGACCCGTGGTCGCTTGGCAATCTGGGCGTTTGCCATCTGAAGCTCGGCGATCTTGCCGAGGCCGAATACTGCCTGCGATGCGCAATTGATCTCAAGCCCACATTTACACGTGCGCACGTCAGTCTTGCGAACGTGTTGCACGCATTTAAGCGATTCGACTCTGCGCTAGAAGAATTGTCGATCGCCGAAAAGATGGACTCGGCAGATCATCAAATATCGATGCGGCGCGGCTGCGCGCTGGCCGCACTGGGCCGCTACGATGAAGCGCAGGCGGCTTTCGCACATTCCATACACCTCGCCGGCCGCTTCACTTATGCGCGGCTGGCCGCGTTTGACCAATCGATGTTCGAGGCTGTCAGCGGCGGGGAAGCGGCAGTCGCCGCGCCGCGCGTTGTGTCCGAAGCCGGGGCGCAACACGGCGGATTTCGCTATGTCACGCTGATTTCCTGCAATACCGCGTACGTGCGCAAATACGGTTTTCCTTTTATCCGGTCATTTGCGGCGCGCGGCGGCAGTGCGAGCCTGCTTCACCTTCATGTGTACGACCCTGACGATACCATCCTGGATGAAGTCGCCCGCGTCATGACGTGCAGCGGCATCGCTCGCCACGTGGTGACGACTGAAAATTGTCCTTTCCCCGAGCAAGAAACGCAGCGGCGCAAGGCCTACTATGCTTGCGGCCGGCTCGTGCACATGCCGTATTGGCTGACTCGCTACCGCTGTCCGTTACTCAGCCTGGACGTCGATTTCATCGTCGAAGGTGCACTCGATGGCCTTATCGATGCAGCGCGCGATTGCGACGCGGCATTGAATGCGCGCGACCCGCCCGACTCCCCATGGCTGGATATCATCGCCAATATCATCGTCGCCAACCCGACGCCGGCCGCGCACCGCTACTTCGGAGCGGTCAAGAATTACGCGTTGGACCGTCTCTCGCGCGAACCTCTGGCATGGCTGGTGGACCAGAGCGCTCTGTACTGCGTGCTCAAAATGATGGAGCGTTTTGCGGAGCCACCCGCGGTCGCATGGATACCCGCGGGATCGCAGGCCTGCCTGTGGCACATAGGCCATGCTTACGACCATCTGCTCGATGACCCGCGTTATCTCAAGTACGCAGGGGCGGACGACGCATAGTTCAGTCGCGCTTGCGTGCGATGTGCTGGGTAACTACTTCGAGCACGCGTTCGCCTGTAGCAGTCTTGATTTCCGTGCGCACCACCGCGCTCGAGCGCCCCGCGTGCACTATGCGCGACTTGACGCCGAGCGACTGGCCATGACCCGGACTGATATACCACGCCGAGACATTGGACAGCATCATCGCCGGCGGCAGCGCCGCGCAGGCGCAGGCCGCGGCCATGCCGAACGAAATGCCGCCCTGCACGTGGCCGACGCGATTGCCGAGGTGCGGGCCGATCTTTACGCGCATCGTCGCGCCTTGCGCGGTGCGTTTGGGCATACCGCCCCAGAAATGCTGGATGAACGACATGTGCGGAGTAACCTTTGCGAGCGCCGCATCGCACGCTTTGACGATTGAACGCTCGCTCGCATCGAGCGCGTTCGGGGTGAGCGGCCCAGGCGGCGGCGCTTCGTTATGCTGCCACGGCAGCGGCGCCAGCGTCACGCCGGGCGGCGGGCTGAGCAGGACGAATTCGCCTGTCGCATAGCAGACGGGTTTGCCGTTGGCGTAAAGCGTTCCAGTAGTAAGGGACTGATGCAACGCCGCGCCATCGCCGAAGCCGAGCAGTTCGGCCTCGGCCTTGATTTCGCCGGTGGCCGGCGCGCCGGTAAACTGCATCTGCATATGAATGGTAGCCAGCCGCGCACCAGGCGTTATCAGCAGTCGTGTCGCAGTGGCGAGCGCGGTATCCGCAATGATCGCCAGCGCGGCGAGATCCACTTCGCCGTTCGCGTCGCGGCAATGCGCGCCATCCGCAATGGCGATGTGCGCGGCTTTGCCCGCGACCTTCTGCCATTGGATGTCGAGAAAGAAGCCCGGGAAATGCAGCCCCGGCGTGCGGTTGCCGGCGATGCCGCGCATGACTTGCTCACGGATGGCGTTGGGATCAGATTGTTTCATCGTCGTTCTAGTCTGAATGGATGCCGAGTCTTGCATAAATCGGCCGTATGTGCGTGCGCATTGCGGGCATCTGCCGTGCAGTCCAGGCCGCAACCAGCACGCAACAGATGCCGCCGGCGCAGATCGTTGTCGTCGCGCCGAAGCGGTCCGCGCACATGCCGGCTGTCAGCGCGCCCAGCGGCGCCATACCGAGATAAGCCGCGGTATAAAGACTCATTACGCGGCCGCGTTTGTCGTCGTCGACTATGGTTTGCAGGATCATGTTGGCCGAAACTGATACGACGAGAATGCCGAACCCGATTACGCCCATCAGCGCCATCGATGCAGGCAGCCAGCGCGACAGCGACAGCGCCACCAGCGCCAAGCCGACGCTCGACGTCGCCAGCAGGATTAAGCGCAGCAGGCCGCGCACGTTGCGGCGCATGCTGAGGAGTAGCGTGCCGGCCACCGCGCCCAATCCGGCGGCGCCTACGAGAAAGCCGAGGGTCTGCGCGTCGCCACCGAATATCTCATGCACGATCGCGGGCATCAGTGCGCTGTATGGCGCGGCCGTGAGGGCGACCGCCGCCAGCAGCGCCAGCAGCAGGCGGATCGGCAGCACGTGCCACGCGTGCGCGATGCCTTCGCCGAGGCCGCGCCACAGCGGCGGATGCGCAGCGGAGCTGGTTTGCGCCTTGACGCGAATGAACGCAAACGCGATCAGCACTGCGATGTAACTGACCGAGTTAATCAGGAAGCACGTGGCCTCGCTGTAGCTGCTGATCAACACGCCGGCGATTACGGGGCCGATCAGCCGGCCGCAGTTGGCGACGAGCGACGTGGTCGCCACTGCGTTCGGCAGGTCCTCTTTGCCGTTGACGAGTTCCAGCAGGTAGGCGTGGCGCACTGGCAGCTCGACGGCGACACACATACCCAGAAATGCGGTCAGCGCGATGATGTGCCAGATTTCTATCGCGCCGCTGAACGCGAGCACGGTAAGGGTGATCGCCTGCAGCATTTCGAGCACCTGGGTTGCGACCATCATGCGATGACGGTTAAAACGGTCGGACCACATGCCGGCAAAAGGCGCGAGCACAAGCACTGGCAGATTGGCAGCGAAACTGAGCACGCCGAGCAGTGTCGCGCTGCCGGTCAGCCTGTATACGAGCCATGCCAGCGCTATCTGCTGCAGCCAATAACCGATCAGCGCGAACACCTGGCCGCTGACGAAAAGGGCGAAATTGGGATGGCGTAGCGCGCGCGGCATATTTAATTCGGACTGAAAAGCGGCGGCGCCAATCCGGCGGCTGCCGCGGGCAGTCCAGCTAGGCCAGAAGCTTCCTGAAGTAGCGGATGGTCTCCTTCAGGCCGTCGTCGAGCGCTGTGACGGGCTGCCAGCCGAGTTCTTTGCGCGCGAGCGCGATATCCGGCTGCCGTTGCCGTGGATCGTCCTGCGGCAGTTCTTTGAACGCAAGCCTGGATTTTGCCCCGGTCAGCGCGATTACCTTTTCGGCGAGCGCCTGCATCGACACTTCCACCGGATTGCCGAGGTTGACGGGGCCGGTAAACTCCGCCGCGCTGTCCATCAGCCGGATCAACGCTTCGGCCATATCATCGACGTAGCAAAACGAACGTGTCTGCGCGCCATCGCCATAGAGCGTGATGTCCTCATTCTTCAGCGCCTGCACGATAAAATTGCTCACCACGCGCCCGTCGTTCGGATGCATGCGCGGGCCGTAGGTATTAAAGATGCGCGCGACCTTGATCTCAACTTTGTGCTGGCGGTGGTAGTCGAAAAAAAGCGTCTCGGCACAGCGCTTGCCTTCGTCGTAGCAGCTGCGCGGGCCGATCGGATTGACGCGGCCGAGATAGTCTTCGCGCTGCGGATGGATTTCGGGGTCGCCGTAGACTTCCGAAGTCGACGCCTGCAGGATGCGCGCCTTCACCCGTTTGGCGAGTCCGAGCATATTGATGGCGCCGTGAACCGATGTCTTGGTGGTTTGTACTGGATCGAATTGATAATGAATGGGCGAGGCCGGGCATGCGAGGTTGTAAATCTGATCGACCTCGACATAAAGCGGGAACGTGATGTCGTGGCGCGAGAGCTCGAAGTACGGGTTGCCGGCAAGGTGCGCGATATTCTGCTTGCTGCCGGTGAAGTAGTTGTCGACGCACAGCACGTCGCAGCCGTCCGCGATCAGCCGGTCGCACAGATGCGAACCGAGAAAGCCGGCGCCTCCGGTCACCAGAATTTTTTTCAACGATTTCCCCGTCTCTTTATTCCGCGGTGCGTCAGCCCTTGCGGCATACGATTGTATGTGAACGGCCCGCGCGTGGCTATGCGGAGTAGCTCGCTCTGCGCGCTGGACGTGCATAATAGCGAATTTGTGCGGGGGAGCATGCAATGAAAATCGCCGTCATTGACGATTACCAGGACGCATTCCGTCAGCTCGCCGGTTTCGCGCGGCTGAAGGATCACGACGTCAAGGTGTTTGACGACACCGAAAAAGATTCGGCCAGGCTCGCGGCGCGTCTCGCCGACTTCGACGCGGTACTGCTCACGCAGCAGCGCTCGCCGTTTCCGCGAGCCGTCATCGAAAAACTGCCGAAGCTCAGATTGATCGCGCAGACCGGCCGAAACACTAACCATATAGACGTGGCGGCGTGTACCGAGAAGGGCGTTGTCGTTGCCGCCGCGGGCAGCGGCACCCCGCATGCGACCGCCGAGCTGGCCTGGGGCCTGATACTTGCCAGCCTGCGCAGCATTCCGCACGAAGTCGAGCAACTGAAAAAGGGCGTGTGGCAGACAACGGTCGGCACCGGACTCAATGGCAAAACGCTGGGCGTATACGCGCCGGGCCGCATCGGCAGCTGCGTTGCCGCCGTCGGCAAGGCGTTTGGCATGAAAGTGACCTGCTGGGGCCGCGACGCGTCGAAAGCCAAAGCGCGCGAGCTGGGCTATGAAGTGCCGGCGAGCCGCGAAGCATTTTTCACCGGAGCGGACGTCATCAGCCTGCATATTCCGCTCAACAAGGAAACGCGCGGCATCATCACGGCCGCCGATCTGGCGTGCACGAAGCCGACTGCGCTGTTCGTTAATACGAGCCGTGCGCCGCTGGTCGCGGCGGGTGCGCTCGAGGCAGCACTCAAGCAAGGACGCCCCGGTTACGCCGCTGTCGATGTCTATGAAGACGAGCCGGTCATCGGCGGCAATCATCCGCTGCTGAAAATGCCGAACGTGATTTGCACGCCACACCTCGGTTACGTCGAAAAATCCACCTACGAGTCGTACTACGGCGCCGCCATCGACGGCATACTGGGTTTCGCCGCGGGCAAACCGGTCAACGTGCTGAATCCGGAAGCCATGGGCAAAAAATAGTCCGGTAGGGGTAATTTATTGCCGGCCCGCGGGGACGCCCAGCGGCAACCGGCGAAGCGGACGCTTGCCCTGCGCACGGTGACGGCCGCCGGGGCTGGCGCATCGCGCTCCATCAGTTAACCCCATTGCAGGTGCTCTCCCGTTCATAGCAGGGACATCGTTTGATGTTTACGGCCAGGAGAGAAAATCATGCATAAATCGTTATTTGCGGCTGCACTATGGCTGGCTGTCGCCGGTCCGGCGCTGGCCGTTGGCGGCATCGCCGATATTTCTGTTTACGACCGCGCGGAAAATCGCGCACTGCAGGTCTATCAGCACGAAGGCCGCTATTACGTGGCGGGCAAGCCGGGCAATCAATATCAGGTAAACATCCGCAACACTCAGGCGGGCGAAATCCTGGGTGTCATTGCGGTCGACGGCGTCAATGCGGTGTCGGGCGAAACCGCCAACTGGAGCCAGACCGGCTATATCCTGAGTCCGTACAGCGCGTTCGGCGTCAAAGGTTGGCGCAAGAGTCTGCAACGCACAGCGGCCTTCTTCTTTACGGAGCTCGAAAGCTCCTATGCCGCTCGCACTGGACGTCCCGATAACGTCGGCGTCATCGGCGTTGCAGTGTTCCGCAAAAAAACCGAGCCGGCGGTCGGCATCATGCGCGGGCCAGGGTTTTTCGAGCGCAAGCGCCAAGCATCCGGCGACGACGCGCAGGCAGCCGCCGAAGGCAAAAACGCCAAAGACGAAATAGCGCAGAGTGCGCGCACGGAAACCGACCGCGCCGACGCTGCTGCACCAGGCGTATCGTCCATTGCGCCGCCGGCGCAGGAGCCGAGAAAGCTCGGCACCGGCCACGGCGAGAGTGAAACGTCGGTCGTGCGACAAGCAAATTTCGAGCGTGCATCGAGCGAGCCGGACGAGGTCATCACGATTTACTATGACAGTTATCGCAACCTGGTAGCGCAGGGCGTGATCCGTGACTACCCGCGGCTGGCGCGCCCGAATCCGTTTCCAAGCCAGTTCGTGCCTAATCCTCGCTAGCACGGCATTGCGGCCGCCCGCCGTGCGCGGGTTGCCCAAGTGCCGCGGGTTGCGCATACTGGCAACCCGCTATGGCGCAGAACGAGACTACGAGCGACGAGGACTTGATGGAGCGCTACCGCGATGGTGATGCCGCGGCGTTCGATGTCCTGTACGGGCGTCATAAGGGCGGCGTGTTCCGCTATCTCCAGCGCCAGTGCGGCAATCGCGGCATCGCCGAGGAACTCTTTCAGGACGTGTGGATGAACCTGATACGCGCCCGCTCCGGCTACAGCGTGCAGGCCAAATTCACGACTTATTTGTACAAGCTCGCACATAACCGCTTGATCGATCATTACCGCGCGCACTCGGGCAATGTGCCCGCCTCGTTCGATGAAGCGGGCGGCCCGGCGATGGACGACGTGGCCGCGCCGCGCCATGCCGATCCCATGGTCAGCGCTGACGTCAGGCAACAGGCGCAGCGCATGCTGCAGCTCATCGAGAGCCTGCCCGCTGCGCAACGCGAGGCATTCTTGTTGCAACAGGAGTCGGACATGAGTGTCGAAGAGATCGCGCAGGCCACCGGCGTAAACCGCGAGACGGCGAAAAGCCGCCTGCGCTACGCGGTGGCGAAACTGCGTGAAGGCATGCAGGAGCTGATCGCAGGAACATGAGCGAATCCACGCACAACGATCCCCCGCGAGACGCAGCGCTGACCGCGATCTATCGTGCGGCGCCGGCTGATGTGCCGCCGGCCACGCTCGACGCCGCGATACTCGCGGCCGCGCGCCGCGAAGTCCGGGCACGGCCGCGAGAGGCAGGTTTTTCATTCCGCTCGTTGCGCGTGCCCATGTCTATTGCCGCGGTGCTGGCGCTAAGCGTGAGCCTCGTGACCTTGATGCGCGAAGAGGCGCCCGAGCTTACCGAGCCGCCGCGCGCAGATTCGTCTCCGGTCGATAGTAAACTCAGCACCGGCGGCAACCCAGATGAAAAGGCCGAGCGCAGCAGCGTGGGCGTGGAGCGGCAGCCGAAAAACGTGGGTCTCAAGCCACCGCAATCGAATTCGTCCAGCCTGGGCATACGTGGTTCGGATTTCTCCGAACCGATGCGGCAGCGGGCAAAAAAGGAACAGGTGCTGAAGTCCGAGGCGGAAGTGGCGCCGTCCGGGACCAAAGCCAAGCGGCGCGACGTGGCACGTGATAACGATCAGGCGCGTGATAAAAATGCCGTGGTGTCGGCGGGGCGGCCGGACAGTCGTGCGGAAGCCGATAGCCGGCGAGTACCGGCCCCGCCATCGGAGGCGACTTTTTTGGCTAAGAAGCTCACTAGTCCGGCACCGGTAGTCGCTGCGCCGCCAGCCGGCGCAGTCGCGGGCGGGTTGGCCGCAAATATCGTTAGGGAGCCGCTCGCCGATCGTGTGGAGCCAGCGCCGCGTTCGCGTGCGCAAGCCAACGATGCGCCGGCACGGCAGCTTGCCGAGGCGTCACCCGCGTTCGCGCCTAACCCGCCGCAGGCGGTCACCGCCGTCCCCGCGCCGCCGCAGTTGTCTCCCCCCCCGCCAGCTGTGCCGGCGCCACAACTCAAACCTGCTTTCAGAGCGGAATCCGTGGACAAGGCTGAACCCAGGCGCGCACCTGCGGTGGAAGCTAAACCCCCGGCTCTTGCGCTGCAGGACAAGACCGCGCCCGCGAAGGATGCTGCCGCCGCGACGGCGCCGGATTTGCGCTCCACCATGCCGGGCAAGCTCGAGCAAAGTATCGACCTCATTCCGGAAAAATGGCTCGAGCGCATAGTCGAATTGCGTAGAGCGGGCCGTCTCGACGAGGCCAAAGCCAGTCTGGCCGAATTCCGCAAGCGCTACCCGGACTATCGATTGCCGGATGCGCTGCGCGATCTCGCAAACCCGTGAGCGCGGGGTCCGAGCCGTCCGCTGACCCGCCTCCCGTGAGGCCGGCCGAACCCGAGGCGGGTATGTGCTGCAACAGCGGTTGTGATCCCTGCGTTTTCGATACTTACTGGGAAGCGGCCGATCGTTACGAGCAGGCCCTGGCAGCGTGGAAAGCAAGGCATCCGGCACTGTAATCGGGTTAAATTAATGCATTTAAATTATTGATTTTTAATAAAAAAATAAAATACAGGCTCGGTTCGCTGAACCTATTCCGCAGGCTGCGGGTCGAAATCCGCGTATGCATCGCACCAATCCATGCCCGGCCCTCGTAAATCCGGTTTGACAAGGTACTGAAAATCCATATAATGCCGCGTTCTGCTGCGTTGCAACATAGGGCGCGACAGAGTTTCTGCCGTAGCTCTGCCGTAGCAAAAAGCGTAAATATTGTTGTTGCTTTGAGTGCGGCCGACCACTAGAATTGCCAAAATTTTTTTTGAAGACCACAAGCTATAGTGGTTTTTGATTCCGACCCGCGATAGTGGTACTAAGGAGCGTTGTTACCCCAGCAAGGTAGCATTCAGCCGGTGGCAGCTTGACCGGCGATTACGAAAGGAGGTTTTGCGTCATGGCAAAATCACACCCCGCACGATTCGACGAGCACGGCGCCCCTGCATTAGCCGCTTGGGCGCGCAATACGGCGGCCATGTTGACATTGATGGCCTGTCTGGTTTCCCTCAGCATCATCCTGCATACCCAATATGGAGTGCGATTCGCCGGCGCCATCGTGCAGGGCCTGGGTACGCTGGACCTGACGCAACTGGTGAACGCCGCCAATGTTCCCGACAACCAGCCGGTGCAGGACGCCAATGCAGGAAAGTATCGCGCAGTGGGGGACTACCTTGCGCGCCGCTACCGCGTATCGTCGGACATGACGACAGAAGTCGTTGCCAGGGCCCACGCAATAGGCGCCGAACTGAAGCTTGATCCCTTATTGATTCTGGCGGTAATCTCGGTCGAATCGCGTTTCAATCCGGTGGCGGAAAGCGTCATGGGGGCCAAGGGCCTGATGCAGGTTATACCGCGCTATCACAGCGACAAGTTCGGCCCGCTGGGCGGTGAAAAAACCGCGTTCGACCCGCAGGTCAATATCCTGGTGGGCGCCAAGATACTCAAGGAATACCTCCGCCGAGCCGGCGATATCGCCGGCGCCCTGCAGCTGTACGTCGGCGCCTCCTCGGATGAAAACGAGAACGGCTATTCCGACAAGGTCATCGCCGAGCGCGACCGCCTGAACCAGATTCTGAGGCATTTTCTGAGCCAGAATCGCACTGCTCAATTGCGGCCCGCAGTCAAAGTCCAGCGCGCTGCAATCTGACGCCGCGGCCCGCGGCGCGAGAGCGGACCCGGCCGCCGCCTATACGGGCAGATCTTCTGCTGCTTTTTCCTGGAGAGTCAGGTCCGCGTTGTTAACGTGGCGGAATCGAATACGTGCAGGTCACATGCGCAACCGGCTCTGGTTCGCCGTCCGAATACAGTGTCACCTCGCCAACCGCTAGACGTTTGCCCACCTTCAGCAGCGTGGCCTCGCCGATGACGTCCTTCTGCGCCGGTTTGCGCAGAAAGTTTATGTTGAGATTGGTCGTGACGGCGAGCGGCACGAGACCGATTTCGCCGAGCAGCGCCGCGTACATCGCGACATCCGCGAGCGCCATCAAGGTCGGGCCAGATACGGTATCGCCCGGGCGCAGGTGCTGCTTGCCGACGCGGAAGCGCGCCCGCGCCGACATGTTGCCCAGTTTCTCGATGCCGATGTGGCCGTCGTGATCGAGTTGATATTCACGCAACAAGTCCTGTACCTGCTGCGGAGTGACGGAGGTTGTCATGCGCATATTGTGGCGCATAGCGGGAAAAAATACCCGCGCCGCCGAACTCCCGCTGCGGCGCGAGCGCGTCTCGCTATGCTAAAGTCGACCCATCCGATTGCGACAGGAGGCTGCCATGGCCCAGCAGGACGTGCCCAAGGACTGGTTCGAGTTCATGCAGAAAATGTGGAACCCGATGTCGTTTCCGATGCCTGGTATGGTTACGCCGACCGTGGATGTCGAAGAGATCGAAAAGAAGGTTGCCGAATTGAAGGCCGTGGAAAACTGGCTGACCATGAGCACGGGTTTCGTGCAGATGACGATCAAGACGCTGCAGATGCAGAAGTCGGCGCTCGAGAGCCTGCGCACCGCCGGCGAAGCGGCCGCGAAATCGGTCAATCCGAAGCCGTCAAAATAGATGCGGCGACGTGCGGGATATTACGCGGCGACCGTCGCCTGATCGAAGAATGGCTTGTCACCTTTGATCTGTGTCCGATGCATCAGCCGGCGCGATTCAGGATCAAAGGCATCTCGCCGATGCATGGCGCAACGGTTGTCCCACATGATGAGGTCGCCGACTTTCCATTCCTGATACCACGCAAAGCGCGGCTGCGCGGCGTGCGCCCATAGTTTGCTCAGCAGGTCTTCGCTTTCGTCGAGCGGCAGACCGATGATATAGGCGTTGCGGCGGCGGCCGAGATACAGCGCATTGCGGCGCGTCGCGGGGTGGGTGCGGATAAGCGGGTGGATCGCGCCCGGCGCTGCGCGCGGGTCGCTGAAGTCCGTGAAGCCTTTGCGCAGCTCGCCCGCGCTGTTGCGGCTGGAGTCGTGCCGGCATTGCAGGGGCGCGATCGCGCGCTTCATATCGTCCGGCAGGGTGTTGAAGGCCGCATACATATTGGAAAACCCGGTATTGCCGCCGGCGGGCGGCACCTCGAGCGCATAGAGCAGGCTGCCGATCGGCGTCAGCTCGTTATACGACATGTCGGTGTGCCACTCGGCCTCATAGTGACCGAGATTGCCGATAGGTTTGCCGTCGACTTTGATATTCGACATCACCGTAATTTCGGGATACGGGTTCACGACGTCCTTGCCGGCATGGATGGGCGCTTTATCGAGATCGCCAAACATGCGCGCGAACAGCAGGAAGCGCGGGTCGTCGAGTTGCTGGCCGCGAAAGCGCAGGATCAGATGCTGGTGCCAGGCGTCCTCGATCGCTTTGTAGGTGGCGCGGTCAACTGGCTGCGCGAGATTGACGCCGGCAATGTCGGCACCCAAGCTGGCGCCGGTCGGCGTTACGCTGATGCGAACTGTCGCAGCATGATCCATGGATGCTCCGTTAACCGGTAATTTTGTTGCGCAGCAGCCCGAGGCCGCGGATCTCGGTCTCGAGCACATCGCCGGACTGCATGAATTCCGGCGGTGTGCGCGCGTGGCCGACGCCGGCGGGCGTACCGCTGCAGATGATATCGCCCGGCTCGAGGGTGAGGCCCGCCGACAGTTCGGCGATGATGCGCGGGAGCTTGAAATACATGTGGCGCGTATTCGACTGCTGCTTCGTCACGCCGTTCACCCGGCACGTGAGGTCGAGGTCCTGCGGATTCATGATTTCGTCGGCGGTCGCAATCCACGGCCCCATCGGGCAATGCCCGTCGAGGCTCTTGCCTTTGAACCATTGCTGGCCGTGCTGTCGCTGCACATCGCGTGCTGATACGTCATTGACGACTGTATAGCCGAAAATATGCGCCATCGCGTCTGCTTCGGGGATATTGATGCCGCCCTTGCCGATGATGACGCCGAGCTCGACTTCCCAGTCGAGTTTTTCGGTTACGCCTTTGTGCATGGGCACGTCGGCATACGGGCCGTTGACCGTCGTCGGCGCCTTGCTGAAAAACGCGGGATGCGCCGGCATTTCCTGCACGTGAGGGCGAGCCTTGGCGCCCTCCTCGAAATGCTCGAGATAATTCCAGCCCACGCAAAATACGTTTTTCCGCGGGCGCGGAATCGGCGCCAGCAGCATGACCTGGTCGAGCGGCGTCGCGCTGCGCACCTTGCCGGCGACATCACGCAGCCACTTGAGCGCTACGTCGCCCGCCGCTATCAACGACAGCATGTCGGCGGGATCGAACGGCGGCTCGCCGCCCGCGCCTTTGAGGTCGATTACTTCCTTGCCGTCGCGCACCAGCCCGAGATGTTGCGGGCCGTGCGCCCGCGGCGTGAATGTGACCAGTCGCAATGCAGTCTCTCCTCGTTAGCGCGCGTTCAGGAAACGCGCTTGAAGTGCTCGGTCGCTTTGACCAGTTCCGCGCAGATGCCCGGCTCCCATGCCGAGTGGCCGGCATCCGGCACTATGACATATTCGGCTTCCGGCCACGCATGGTGCAGATCGTGGGCGCTGACGATAGGGCACACTGCGTCGTAACGACCCTGCACT
Organism: Betaproteobacteria bacterium; assembly: GCA_025363575.1. The sequence goes on from JANYDM010000080.1 coordinate 23,742, forward strand.
ATAACGGCGGGCAGATGCCGGATGCGGCCGACGTTGTCGAGTAGCGAGTTTTCGGGCAGGAAAATATCGTGGCGGAAATAGTGGGCCTCCATGCGCGCGAGTCCTAACGCGACGACGTCGCTTGCAAAGTGGGCGACCGTATCGGGGCTGGGCAGCAGCGTCGAGCACGACCCTTCATACACGCCCCACGCGCGCGCGGCCGGCATATGCACGGCAGGGTCCGGGTCCATTAGCCGTTCATAGTACGCATCGAGCAGATTTCCGTGCTCGTTCTCCGGCAGCAGGGCCGTGAATTTTTGCCACGCCTCGGGAAAAATATTGCGCAAGCCATAGAGGAACCAGTCGATTTCGCTCTGGCGGCACAGGAATATGCCGCGCAGCACGAGACCGAGACAGCGGTCGGGATGCACTTCTCCGTAGGCCAGCGCGAGAGTCGAGCCCCACGACCCGCCAAACACGAACCATTGCTCTATACCCAAGTGCTGCCGCAGGCGCTCGATGTCAGCGATCAGCAGCGGCGTGGTGTTTTCGCGCACTTCGCCAAGCGGCGTGGAGCGACCGGCGCCGCGCTGATCGAAGATAACGATGCGATAGTGCGCCGGATCGAAAAAACGGCGGTGGTTTGGCGCGCTGCCAGCGCCCGGACCGCCATGCAGAAACACTACCGGCATGCCGCGCGGATTGCCCGACTCTTCCCAGTACATCGTATGTATGCGGTCGAGGGCCAGGCGCCCCGCGCTGAACGGTTCGAGCGCCGGGTAAAGCTCGGTGCGGACGGCGGGAGAAATATCCATGAGTAACGGCGCGGGACAGGAATGCTGCGGAGGCAAAGAAAATAGCACAAAGCGCGAGCGGCTGCGATGGGGGCGCACGGTACATGCGCGGGCGCCGCGCTGCGTGGGGGCCCGCTTAGCGCTGGGTTATAATCGCACGCTCATTTGCCGGCCGGTCCCATGGACGAACAACTCCGAAAAAGCGCGCTCGATTATCACCGCCTGCCCACGCCAGGCAAGATCGCGGTGACCGCGACCAAGAGCCTCGTCAACCAGCTCGATCTGTCGCTTGCCTACACGCCCGGCGTCGCCGCCGCATGCGAATTGATCGTCAGCGACCCGGCCGAAGCGCGCAATATGACGTCGCGCGGCAACCTTGTCGGCGTGATTACGAACGGTACGGCGGTGCTGGGCTTGGGCAATATCGGGCCGCTCGCCGCCAAGCCGGTGATGGAAGGCAAGGCAGTGCTGTTCAAGAAGTTCGCCGGCATCGACGTGTTCGATATCGAAATCAACGAGCGCGATCCCGACAAGCTCGTCGACATCATCGCCAGTCTCGAGCCCACGTTTGGCGGCATCAATCTCGAGGACATTAAGGCACCCGAGTGTTTCATCGTCGAGCGCAAGCTGCGCGAGCGCTGCCGCATCCCGGTCTTTCACGACGACCAGCATGGCACTGCAATCACCGTCTGCGCCGCCTTCATCAACGGGCTCAAGGTCGTCGGCAAGGACATCGCGGAAATCAAGCTCGTAGTCTCGGGCGCCGGCGCGGCCGCGCTCGCCTGCCTCGATTTGCTCGTCAAACTGGGCCTGGTGAAAGAACATATCACCGTAACCGATATCAAGGGCGTCGTTTACAAGGGCCGTAAGGAGGAGATGGACCCGGATAAGGCGCAATATGCGATCGAGACCAAAGCCCGCACGCTGGGCGAGGTGATCGCCGGCGCCGACGTATTCCTGGGCCTGTCCGCGGGTGGCGTGCTGAAACAGGACATGGTCAGGAAAATGGCGGACCGGCCGCTCATCCTCGCGCTGGCCAATCCGGAACCCGAAATCCTGCCCGCGCTCGCGAAGGAGGCCAAGCCTGACGTCGTAATGGCGACGGGCCGCTCGGATTATCCGAACCAGGTCAATAATGTCCTCTGTTTCCCGTTCGTGTTCCGCGGCGCGCTCGACGTCGGTGCGACGACCATCAACACGGAGATGGAGCTGGCCGCCATCAAGGCGATTGCGTCATTGGCGCAGGCCGAGCAATCAGACATCGTAGCGATGGCGTACGGCGAAGAGCAACTCACGTTCGGCCCCGACTACCTGATTCCGCGGCCGTTCGACCCGCGCCTGATCGTCAAGATCGCGCCCGCGGTGGCAAAGGCTGCGATGGACAGCGGCGTGGCGACGCGGCCGATCAAGGACTTCGACGCCTACCGCGATTCGCTGCAGCAGTTCGTCTATCACTCGGGCATGATCATGAAGCCGCTGTTCGCGGCCTGCAAGCAGGCGCAGCGGCGGCGCATCGTCTACGCCGAGGGCGAGGACGAACGCGTGCTGCGCGCGGTGCAGGTGGTCGTCGATGAGAAGATTGCGTCGCCGATACTCGTCGGCCGCCCGGACGTGATCGCGCGGCGCATCGAGCGCTTTGGCTTGCGTCTGAAAGCCGGCGTCGATTTCGAGCTCATCAATCCCGACCACGACGCGCGCTATCGCGAATACTGGGAGGAATACTATCTGCTCACATCGCGGCGCGGTGTGTCGCGCGAATACGCGAAAATCGAAATGCACCGGCGCAATACGCTGATCGGCGCGATGACGATACATCGCGGCGCCGCGGACGGCATGCTGTGCGGCGTGTTCGGCACGCTCGACATGCACCTGCGCTACATCGAGCAGGTGATTGGACGCCGCTCCGGCGTCAACAATTTCTACGCGATGAACCTGCTCATCCTGCCGCAGCGCACGGTGTTCATCTGCGACACTTACGTCAATTTCGATCCCACCGCAGAACAGCTTGCCGAAATGACGGTCCTCGCGGCCGAGGAAGTCCGGCGCTTCGGCATGACGCCCAAGATCGCCTTGCTGTCGCATTCGAATTTCGGCACCGCCGATACGCCGACCGCGCGTAAGATGCGCGCGGCGCTCGCCTTGCTCGAGAAGGTCGCGCCGGAACTCGAGATCGACGGCGAGATGCACGGCGATTCCGCCCTGTCGGACGAGGTGCGGCGGCAGACTTTCCCGGGCTCGCGCCTGCGCGGGGATGCCAACCTGCTGATCATGCCGACGCTCGACGCCGCGAACATCGGCTTCAACCTGCTCAAGACGGCCGCGGGCGACGGCATTACGGTCGGTCCGATACTGCTTGGCGCGGCAAAAGCAGTGCATATCGTGACGCCGACAGCGACGGTGCGCCGGCTCGTCAACATGACGGCACTGACGGTGGTCGACGCGGGCGCCGAGCGCGGCAATCTCACGCTGCCGTTTTGACTGCCGCGGCCGCGCGCCGCGATGAGACGTGAAAATTTTTGAACGGACGGAAACCGGCCATGGCTAAATTCAGAATCGAACGCGATACTTTCGGCAATATTGACGTCCCGGCGGAGCGACTGTGGGGTGCGCAGACGCAAAGGAGCCGGATCAATTTCGAGTTTCCCGGCGAAACCATGCCGCTTCCGGTCGTGCACGCGCAGGTCATGGTCAAGCGCGCGTCGGCGGTGGTCAACATGGCGCTCGGCCTGCTCGACAAGAAGAAAGGCGGCGCGATCGTCAAGGCGGCCGACGAAGTGCTGACGGGCAAGCACGATATCGAGTTCCCGCTCGTCGTGTGGCAGACCGGCTCGGGCACGCAGACCAACATGAATGTCAACGAAGTGCTCGCGAACCGCGCGTCGGAAATCCTCGGCGGCGAGCGTGGCGAGAAGCGCCTCGTGCACCCGAACGACGACGTCAACATGGGGCAATCGTCGAACGACACGTTCCCGACCGCGATGCACGTCGCGGCCGTCATTACACTGGAAAAACAGCTGAAACCGGCAGTCGCAAAATTGCGCGACACGCTCAACAGGAAATCGAAGCAGTTCGCGAAGATCGTCAAAATCGGCCGCACGCATTTGCAGGACGCGACGCCGCTGACCCTCGGCCAGGAATTCTCGGGCTACGTCGCGCAGCTCGCTCACGGCCTCAAGCATGTCGACGCCGCCATGCCGCACCTGTGCGAGCTCGCGCTCGGCGGCACCGCCGTCGGCACGGGCCTTAATGCCCATCCGAAATTCGCGGTAATGGTCGCCGCGGAACTCGCGAAATTCACCGGTCTCAAATTCGTGACCGCGCCGAACAAGTTCGAGGCGCTGGCCTCGTGCGACGGCGTCGTGCACGCGCATGGCGCGCTGAAGACGCTGGCCGCATCGCTGATGAAAATCGCCAATGACGTGCGCTGGCTCGCGAGCGGGCCGCGCTGCGGCATCGGCGAGCTGAGCATCCCGGAAAACGAGCCGGGTAGCTCCATCATGCCGGGCAAAGTCAACCCGACCCAGTCGGAATCACTGACCATGGTGTGCTGTCAGGTGTTCGGCAATGACGTCGCGGTCAACATCGGCGGCGCCTCGGGAAATTTCGAACTGAACGTGTTCCGTCCGCTCGTCATTACAAATTTCATGCACAGCGCAAAGCTGCTCACGCACGGCTGCACGAATTTCAACGAGCAGTGCGCGGTCGGCATTGAACCGAACAAACAGCGCATCGAGCAATTAATGCGCGAATCGCTGATGCTGGTGACCGCGCTGAACCCGCATATCGGCTACGACAAGGCGGCGCAGATCGCGAAGAACGCGCACAAAAAAGGCCTGACGTTGAAAGCGTCCGCGCTGGCGCTGGGTTACGTGACGGCCAAGCAGTTCGACGAGTGGGTGAAGCCCGAGCAGATGGTCGGCAAGATCTGACCGCCGGGACCGGCCCAAGGTGACGGCGCAGCGCGTTGCAATAGCCACTGGCGGATTGTCGCGCGCCGACATCGCGGCGCGGCTCGCCCGTCCGCCCGCCATGCCCGGTCCGCGCGACAAGCATATCATTGCACTGGCGCCCGGCGCGCGCGTGATGCTGGCGGCGGTGCTGATTCCGCTGGTGCCGCGCGATGGCGAATTGCATGTGCTGCTGACACAGCGTACCGCGCACATGAAAGACCATCCGAGCCAGATCAGTTTCCCCGGCGGACGCGTCGAAGGCGGCGATGAAAACCGCGTCGAAACGGCGTTGCGCGAAGCCGAGGAGGAAATCGGGCTCGCGCGGGAGCGCGTGTCGGTATTAGGCACGCTACCGGATTACGACATGCCATCGGGCTTTCGCATCAGCCCGGTGGTCGGCTGGATAGATCCGCCGTTCGAGCTCAAGCTCGACCCGGTGGAAGTCGCCGCTGCGTTTGAAGTGCCGCTCGAGTTCCTGCGCGATCCGGCCAACCATTTTTACCGCCGTTACGAATTCAACGGGCGCGAGCGCGATTACATCGCGATGCCGTACGAAGGCCGCTATATCTGGGGCGCGACTGCCGGCATGCTGCAGCGGCTGGCGCAGCAGCTCGCGGGCGACTGAATCCGCCGGCGCCGCGCCCGCCACAGCGCAGTCAGCTGCGGCGCGAGGTATGGCACACTACGGGGATGGATCAGGGAGGCAGGTGATGGATAGCAGCGACGGTCCGCCGGCGCCGCGGGTAGGCCTCGTTCTGACGGGCGGCGGCGCGCGTGCCGCCTATCAGGTCGGCGTGCTGCGCGCGATTTCGGAAATGCTGCCGGTGGACGCACCGTGTCCGTTTCCCATCATCTGCGGCACTTCGGCGGGCGCATTCAATGCAACGGTGCTGGCCGCCAACGCCAGCAATTTCCGGCATGGGGTGCGCCAGCTGATGACGGTGTGGAAAAATTTTCACGTCCATCATGTGTATCGCGCCGACCCGCTCGGCGTCATCCACAACAGCGGCAAATGGGTGATGGCGGCGCTGACCGGCGGCCTCGGCAGAAAAACGCCGATTTCCCTGCTCGACAATGCGCCGCTGGCGCAGCTTCTCGGCGCGCGTCTCGACTTCGGCGGCGTTCAGCAATCGATCGACCGCGGCGATCTTTACGCGTTCAGTATTACGTGCTCGGGCTACACGTCGGGGCAGTCGGTCACTTTCTATCAGGGGGTGCAGGGGCTGGAGCCGTGGCAGCGCGCGCGCCGCATCGGAATTGCCGCGAAAATCGGCCTTGAACATTTGATGGCGTCCTCGGCACTGCCGTTTATATTCCCGGCGACGCACATCAACCGCGAGTTTTTCGGCGACGGCTCGATGCGCCAGATTGCGCCGGTAAGCCCGGCGCTGCACCTTGGCGCGACGCGCCTCTTCGTCATCGGCGTCGGCCGCCAGTTGCAGGCACAGCAGGAGCGCATCAAGACCGAGTCCTATCCGTCGCTCGCGCAGATCGCCGGCCACTGTCTGAACAGCATCTTCCTCGATAGCCTCGAAGTCGATCTCGAGCGCTTGCAGCGCATCAACCGTACGCTCTCGATGATGCCGCCCGAATTGCGCGCGAAAAACAACATGCCGCTGCACGAAGTCGATTTCCGCGTGATCTCGCCGAGCGAAGCGCTCGAGAAGATAGCTCTCAACTACACGGACAAGCTGCCGCGCACCATACGCGCGCTGCTGTACACGGTCGGCGCGCTGCAGAAGAGCGGCTCCAACCTCGTGAGCTATCTGCTGTTCGAGAAGGAATACTGCCGCGCGCTCATCAAGCTCGGCTACAACGACAGCATGCAGCGGCGTGATGAGTTGATGAAATTTCTCGGTTACGAAGCATGCTGGCTGTAGCGGCGATGCATGACTATCCTGCCATGGAGAACGTTGCTTTCCCGGCGTTGTCATATAGTTCACGCTGGCGCGAGTCATGGAAATCCGCGGCGATAATCGCACGCCCCTGTAGGGGCGATTGAGCTACCGCACGGGCCGCCTTATAGTGTTGTCAGTGTTGTCAGTGTTGTCAGGGTTGTCGCCATTCAATCCATTCATCGGGAACGTACCGTTCATGAGCCGTGCATTTGTCAAGGAGTCGGACGAAGACTCGGCCGCCGCCGAACTGCCGGAACGGCCGCTCAGCGCCGAGCCGAACTACGTTACGCCGCGCGGTCTGGAAGCTCTGCGCGCGCGTCTCAAGGCGCTGCACGAGGAGCGTGAGCAGCTGACCGCAGCCGCCGAGCCGATGGCCAGGCAGCGCCTGCTCGAGGTCAAACGCGATTTGCGCTATGTCACCGCGCAGCTTGAACGCGCGACCGTGGTCGAAGCCGCGGGCCAGCCGCGCGACGTGGTGCACTTCGGCGCATTCGTCACGATTCGCGATGAGCAGGGCAAGGATCATACGTTCCACATAGTGGGCGACGACGAAGCCGACGTTGCCGCCGGCAGCATTAGTTGGGCGTCGCCGCTTGCCAGTGCAATGCTCGGGGCGCGCGTAGGCGACTGCGTCAAATGGCGGCGGCCGGCCGGCACCGCCGAGCTCGAGGTCACCGGCATTGCATATTCAGAAACAGCCGCCGCGTCGCCGGCCTTCGCCGGAAAATGAGGCGTGCCCGCATGTGCCGGACGGCGCGTAGCGCGCCAGCGGCCGGGCGGCTGTCATGACATTCCTGTCGCTGGTGGGCGCGCTGCTGCTGGAGCAATGGCAGCCGCTGCGCACGGGCAATCGCCTGCACGTCGGATTTGCGCGTTACGTCAACCGCATCGCGCAGAACTTCAATGCCGGTCAGTATCGTGACGGCGTCATTTTCTGGTTGCTCGCCGTCGTGCCGGTGGCGCTGTTCACGCTCGCCGTCTATGCCGTGTCGCGCCATGTCAGCGGCCTGCTCGCGCTGGCCTGGGACATTGCGGTGCTTTACCTCGCGCTGGGGTTTCGCCAGTTCAGCCACTTCTATAACGATATCGTCCTGGCGCTGCGCGCCGGCGATCTGCTGCGTGCGCGCGAAGTACTGGGCCGCTGGCGCGGCGTGTCCGCGCAGGAAATGCCGGCCGGTGAAGTCGCGCGCGTCGCCATCGAGCTCGGGCTCATACGCTCGCACCGCCATGTATTCGGGGTGATGGCGTGGTTCATCGTGCTGGGCCCGGCCGGTGCGATCAGCTACCGGCTTGCGGCGCTGCTTGGCGATCGCTGGGGCGGCGGCCAGGACGCCGACGCAGTCACGTTCGGACTTTTCGCGCGGCGCGCCTTCGAGGTAATAGACTGGCTGCCCGCGCGCCTGACCGCATTCAGCTTTGCGATGACGGGCGAATTCATGGGCGCGGTCGAATGCTGGCGCGAGCAGGCGGCGAGCTGGCGTTCACATGCGCAGGGCATCATACTCGCCGCCGCCGCGGGCGCGCTCGGCGTCAAGCTGGGCGGCGTGCTCCACGATGACAGCGGCATCGTTTACCGCCCGCAACTCGGCGATGGCGACGACGCCGACATCGATTACATGCAGTCTGCGGTCGGCCTCATCTGGCGCGCGCTCGTGTTGTGGCTGTTCCTGATTCTGCTGGCGACCATTGCGAGCTGGTTCTAAGCGAGCGATCCATCAACCGCGAGCTGGTTTTAGGTCGTGATTAGGTGATTAAGTGATTAGGTGATTAAGTGATTAGGTGATTAGGTGATTAGGTGATTAAGTGATTAAGTGATTCATTGAAAATCACCCAATCACTTAATCACCTAATCACACTTCACCAGCGCTGCACTTTCTTCATCAACTGCACCACCAGCTTGCGGTACGATTCGACCCTCTGAGCGTCTATGTCGCCGCGAGCGACGGCCGCGGTAATCGCACAGCCGGGCTCGGTCAGGTGCTTGCAATCGTTGAATTTGCAGTTGCCGAGATGCGCGCGGAACTCGCTGAACGCATGAGCCAGGTGTTCGGGGGCCACGTGGACCAGGCCGAATTCCTGCAAGCCCGGGGAATCGATGATGTGGCTTGCGGCATCGAGGTGATACAGCCGCGCGTGCGTCGTGGTATGGCGTCCGCCGCCTAATGCTTCGGACAATTCGCCGACACGCGCCGCCGCGTCGGGCAGCAGGCGATTGATGATCGTGGATTTCCCCATGCCGGACTGGCCGACCAGCACGCTCATATGTCCCGCGAGGCGCGCCCGCAATGGCGTGATATCAATCTTCGCGGCCAGTGGCAGCATCTCATAGCCAAGCGCGCAATAACGTTCGAGGGCCTGACGCGCGGCAGGCGCAGCCGGCAAATCCATCTTGTTAAGTGCGAGTAGCGCAGGAATGCCGGCTTCCTCTGCCGCGGCAAGGCAACGGTCGAGCAATTCGGGGTGCCAAGGCGGTGCCGCCGCCAGCACGATCACGATCTGCGTGACGTTGGCGGCGATGAGCTTCTGGCGTTGAATGTCCGAGCGGTAGAACAGCGACGCGCGCGGCGCGACGGTTTCGATGACGCCCTGGTCCGGCGCGGTCATGGCGACGGCGACGCGGTCTCCGCACGCGATGTCGGTGCGCTTGCCGCGCGTAACGCACGCGACCAGCGCAGTGCTTTCAAGCTCGACCGTGAACTGGCGGCCGTAGCTTGCGACTACCGTTCCTGAATGGGTGGGGGCGGCGGCCTTTTTTGCGGTGTGGCTCAAGGCGCGAACAGCGCGTCGACTTTCGCGGCGCAGATAATATCATTCTCCGAGATGCCGCCGATTGCGTGAGTCGAGTAATCCACTCTGCACTTGTTGTAGCCGACCGTCATGTCGGGATGGTGGTCTTCGCGGTGCGCCATCCATGCGACCGCGTTCACGAATGCCATGGCCTGATAGTAATTCTTGAACGCGTACGTTTTGGTGATCACGCCGTTCGCGAATTGCCAGCCTTTGACCTGTGCCAGCAGTTGCTCGATTTCACGCGGCTGCAGCGGCGATACGCCGCCTTCACACGGCTTGCATTTCTTCTGCGCGAGGTCGGCAGCGCTCATTACGAGGCTCTTAGCCGCGCGATGCGCAGTGTCGCGGGAGGATGCGAGTCGTAAAACATCGAATGAAGCGGGTCGGGCGTCAGCGTCGCGGCGTTGTCTTTATAAAGTTTTACAAGCGCTGAGATCAGGTCGCCGACCGGCGCGTGCTGTGCGGCATAGTGATCGGCCTCGAATTCGTGCTTGCGCGAATAAAAGCTCGTCAGCGGGTGCAGCAGGAAGATGAATTGCGGCAGGACTATGAAAAACAGCACCAGAGCCATCGCGGTGGACTGCGTTTGCACGTTGAGGCCGGCGTAGAACCACGCCTGGTTCATGAGCTGCGCGAGCACCCACAAAAACGCGAGACTGGCGGCGAATGTCCACGCAATGCGTTTGACGACATGCCGCAGCTTGAAATGGCCGAGCTCATGCGCAAGCACGGCTTCGACCTCACCCGCGCCCAGCCGCGTCAGCAGGGTGTCGAAAAATACGATGCGCTTGGATTTGCCGAAGCCCGTGAAGTACGCATTGCCGTGGCTGGAGCGGCGCGAGCCGTCCATCACCATCAGGCCCTGCGCCTTGAAGCCGCAGCGTTCGAGCAGGCGCTCAATGCGTTCTTTCAGCTGCGCGTCTTCGAGCGGCGAGAATTTATTGAAAAGCGGCGCGATCCATACCGGGTAAACGGCCAGCACGACGAGGTTGAATGCCACCCAGATCAGCCACGCATAAAGCCACCACAACTCGCCGGCGCGCTCCATGACCCAAAGTATGCAGGCGACCAGCGGGATGCCGAGCGCCGCCGCGAGCGCGGCGTTCTTCAACCCGTCGACGATGAACATCAGCGGCGTCATCTTGTTGAAGCCGAAACGCTGCTCGATGACGAACGTGCGGTACCACTCGAAAGGCAGATCGAGGACAGTGGTGACCGCGCCGAGCAGGAGCAGCAGCGCCACGCCGCGCATCACGCCGGGATCAAACCAGCCTGCCGTAATTTCCGACAGCCATTGCAGGCCGCCGCCGAAGGTCAGTGCCAGGATCATTGCGCACTCGAGTGCTGTTGTGATCATTCCCAGCCTGGTTTTAGCGCAGCTGTAGTCCGCGGCGTGGCGGTGCGCATCGAGACTGATATCACGCGAGAAATCGATCGGCACCGTATCGCGATTGCGCCGGATGTGGTCGAGATGGCGAACCGCGAGCCACAGCTTGGTCGCCAAAGCGAGCGCGAGCGCGGCGAAAAAAACAAGCCCGAAAGTGTTCATAAGTGCGAAGATTATCCTATCAATACGTTATGTGACAAAATATCGCTTCTTTTCGTTCAGTCCAACCTATGGCAGCCGACGCGAATAATCTGATCTGGGTCGATATGGAGATGAGCGGGCTCGATCCCGGCATCGAACGGGTGCTCGAGGTCGCGATCGTGATCACCGATACTCATCTCAATACCGTGGCCGAAGGCCCGGTTGTGGTCGTGCATCAGAGCGATGCGGTGCTCGACGCGATGGATGCCTGGAACAAGAACACGCATGCAAAATCGGGGTTGATTGAGCGCGTGAAGGCATCCCGCGTCGGCGAAGCGGAGGCTGATGCCAAATTAGTCGAGTTTTTGAAGCAACATGTGCCGGCGGGCGTGTCGCCGCTGTGCGGCAACTCGGTGCATCAGGACCGCCGCTTCATGGTCAAGTACCTGCCGGGATTCGAGGCGCATTTTCACTATCGCAATCTCGACGTCAGCACGCTTAAGGAGCTGATGCGGCGCTGGCGGCCGGAACTCGCATCGGGCATGACCAAGCACGGCCGGCACGAAGCGCTTGCCGATATTTACGAATCGATCGAAGAGCTCAAGTACTACCGCGAGCACTTTCTCAAGCTCTGAGTCCTATCCGGCGGGTATCGCTTGCCCCACGATTGCGCGCATGCACAACCATAGTGCCGCGCCTGATTATTTTTTCTGCAAAAGCCTTTAGCGATGGCCTGATTGCCTTTATGCTCGCAATCAGGGGAGCAGTCATGCAAGTTCATTCAGAAAGCAGACTTCGCGAGCGGCTGGCAAACGCCGTTGCGGCGCATTTTATTTACCTGGCCACGTGCGCGCTGTGCGCTGCTTGTTTAACGCCAGTCCGGGCGCTCGCCAATAACGGCCTGAATCTGATCGGTTTCGGCGCCGAATCGACCGGCATGGCCGGCGCCGATATCGCCGTTGCGCGCGACACCTCGGCACTCAACACGAATCCAGCCGGGCTCGCGCAGATCAAAGGTCATTTGCTGGATATGTCCGCGGCTGCAGCCTATTCGCTTGATGTGGGACACAAGGACGGTTTCGGCAACGATGTGCGCGTAGCCAACCACTGGATCCCCATCGGCGATATCGGATATGCACAATCCGTCACCGACAACCTGACGATAGGCGGGGGCGTTTTCGTCCAGGGCGGTGCGGGCAGCGTCTTTCAGCAGCTCAACACCGCGTTCGGCACGCGTGACGAGCTGTCTTCGATTTTCGGCGCGGCGAAGCTTACGGCAGGACTGGCCTACCGCATCGATTCCAAACTGTCAGTGGGCGCCAGTGTCTCGCTCGTTCATGCGGAAGCGCGGCAGAAGGTATTTCCGAATACTTCGGTATTCAATCCCGTGAGCCCTGCCGCGTCGTTTTTTGGTTTAAGGCTCGAGGACGCTGCGGCAAATCACGTGGGATTCAAAGCCGGAATTCAGTACGCAGCGACTGATGCGGTGACGCTCGCGGCAACGTACACGGCTAAAACACCCCTCGCGCTGAAGGACGGCAAGCTCGCGGTGAACATGAGCGCGATCGGCCTGGGCATTGTGAATTATCGCGATGCGCGCGTCGACGGACTGGGCTTCCCGCAGGAGGTGGGCGTGGGTGCCGCGCTGCGCGACGACCGCACGCTCTGGTCGGTAAAAATTGCGTGGCTGGATTGGGCGCATGTGATGACTACGTCGACGCTTACCGCTGCCAACCCGGACAACGGCCTTGCGCCGGCGGTGCTGTCGCAGACGCAAACCAATGACTGGAAAAACCAGACTGTCATCGCGATTGGCATGGCACATGAAGTCAACGAGCGTACGACATTATGGGCAGGCTACAACTATGGACGTAATCCCATTCCGGGCCAGAACACCAATCCGCTGCTGGCGGCGATTAGCGAACACCACATTACCCTTGGCGCTGCGTACCGGCTCAGCAGCGCCTGGCGCCTGGGAGGCGGAGCCGAATATCAGCCTGGAACGAAAGCGACCTATACCAATTCGGCGCTGCCGTTCGGACCGAATGCCGAAGAGCGCAATCGTTACATCGCATTCAATCTGATGTTGAGCCGGCGCTGGTAGTTCGCGCCATGCACGGGTGGAAGGCCCGATAAAGATGGGAGTGCAGCGTGGCTGACAAGAAATTACCTGCCAAGCTTGCGCGGCCGCGCCTGTTCGGCGTGGTGGCGCGGGAACGCTTGTTTGCTTTGCTGGATGAGCAGCAGGAGCGCCCCGTCGTCTGGATCGCGGGGCCGCCTGGCGCCGGCAAGACAACGCTGGTCACCACCTATCTCGCGCGGGACCGCGTGGCAACCTTGTGGTATCGCATCGACGAAGGAGATGCCGATGTCGCCACTTTCTTCGGCTATCTGGCGCAGGCGGCCGGTGCCCTTAAAAAGGGGCGTGCGCTGAGACTACCGGCTCTGACGCCGGAATATCTGCTGGATCTGCCCGGCTTTGCACGGCGTTACTTTCGCACGCTGTTCGCGGCCATGCCGGCAGGTACTGCGCTGGTGCTGGACGGCTACGAAGCGGCAGCAGGTGGCATGCTCGATAACATAGTGAACATAGCGGTGACGGAAGTCCCGCCGGGAGCGCGCCTGCTGGTCACCAGCCGCATGGCGCCGCCCGCCGCGCTGGGGCATCTGGCCGCCAAAGGCGCGCTGGTGTCCATCGCATGGGACGAACTGCGCCTGTCTGCCGCGGAAGCGGCCGCCATTGCTGCCGCCGGCGCCCGCGGACAATCCGCATCGATTGAGACCCTGCACGCGCTGAGCGATGGCTGGGCAGCCGGCTTCGTGGTCTTGCTCGAACACGTGCGCCGGGCGGGCACATTGCATCAGCATGACCCCGGCGCCCTGAATGAATCGTTGTTCGTTTATTTCGTCAACGAAATGTTCAACGACGCTGACGAAGCCACGCGTGTCCTGCTGATGCGAACCGCATTGTTGTCGGGATTCACCGCCGAACTGGCGGCGGAATTGTGTCCCGACATCCAGGCGGACGCGATTCTGCTGCGGCTTTACCGCCAGCATTATTTCGTTGACCGCAGCACGGGCGCTGGACCCGTTTATCGTTATCACGCATTGTTTCGGGACTTTTTGTTGCAGCAGGGACGCGCCCTGATGGCGCCGGCCGCACGCATCGCTCTCCTGATCCGGACGGCGACACTGCTGGATTCCCATGGCCGGCAGGAAGATGCACTTGCGTTATTTACCGAAGCGGGCGCCTGGCAGGAGGCGGCGGAACTGGCGTGCACGCTGGCGCCGCAATGGCTGCATCAAGGTCGCTATGCGCCTCTCGAACGCGCGATCAGCGCTTTTCCGGAAAATTTCGTCGGGCAGATACCCTGGCTTTCGTTCTGGCTGGGCATGGCGCGCCTGCCGTTCGCGCCGCCGCGCGCGCGTTTGTCGCTCGAAGCTGCGTTCGCGCAATTCGAAGCGGCCGGTGACGATATGGGCTGCATGCAGGCGTGTTGCGCAATTTTGAATAGTTATTTCATGGAATGGAACGACGTGCATGCGGTCGATCGCTGGGGCGCGTCTTTTCAGACATTGTTTGCGCGCCCTGGCGTTTTTCCCTCGATCGAAGCCGAGATACAAGCGCTGGCATCGCTGATCGTCCTGGTCTTTCGCGGGTCCCGGCATGGCCGGCTGCTCGCGACGATTTTCGACCGCGCAGTCGAATTGATCGGGTTGACGGAGAACCCGGTGCTGCGCATGGCGGCCGTTAATTTTGCGGCATCGGTGGCGTTTTTTACGGGAACGTGGCCGCGGCTGCAGGGACTGGTCAAGGAAGCGGCTGCGCTCGACCCTGCCGGGCTTCCGCCGGTGCTAGTGATCAGTTTGCAGTTCGTTTACGGCGCGATGCTGGGATTGGCGGGAAATTTTGCACAGGCTTTCGCCGCCATCGCGCGAGCGCAATCGCTGGCCGAGGCCAGCGGTGTACACATCCTTGACGTGTTGATTGCATCGCATGGCACATACCCCGCGTTGAATTGCAGCGATCTCGCTCGCGTGGAAAGCGGCATAGCAAAAATGCGCGCCGCGCTTAATCCGGCGCGTTCGCTCGATGTCCTGCATTGCGAATACATGGATTGCGCGCTGGCGATGGCGCGGGGCGACTGGACGCTGGCGCACCGCATTGCGGTTTCCAGTGTCGAGCGTGGGGTCACCAGCGGCGGTGAAATGGTCGTTGCCCAATGCCGTCTCGCGCTGGCTGTGACACTGATCGAACTGGGAGATAACGCGGCGGCGCAGGCCGAAACCAACTCGGTCCTCAAGTATTCGGAAGCAACCGGTCAGCAGGCATTCGGTCATTCTGCGCTCATGATAAACGCCTATGCGCAATTCAGGGCTGGGGAAAAATCCGCCGCGCACGAAACCATGCGCCGCGCGTTCGCCCTGGGACGGGAGAAGGACTACGCGCTGATTTTTCCGTATGCCCCGCCAAAAGTCCTGCAGACACTGTGTGCTGAAGCGTTGCGGGCAGGTATCGAGGCGACCTATGTGCGCGGCCTGATCCGGCGGCTGAATATCCCCGCACCGGACAGCGAGCCCGGGGTCTGGCCATGGCCGCTGAAAATCTTCGCACTCGGACGTTTTGAAATTATCAAGGACGGCGCGCCATTGCAGTTCACGGGCAAGGCGCAGCGCAAGCCAATGGAGTTGCTTAAAGCGCTGATCGGATTCGGCGGACGCGATGTGCCGATCGAAGTATTGATACAGACGCTGTGGCCCGAACCGCGCGAAGGCGACGGCCAGAAAGCGTTCGATGTCACCGTGCATCGCCTGCGTAAACTGCTGGGCGACGAGGGCCTGCTTACAATTACCGACCGGCGTGCCTCGCTGAATCCGCAGATGGTTTGGATTGATGCGCAGGTGATTGAACGTATTCTGGCGGCCGTTGCGCCCGCGATGCAGAACCCAGGGCCGGATTTTGCGGAACTCGAGAGCGCGGCACCGCTGTTGCTTGAGCTGTATCGCGGCGTGTTTCTCGGGGGCGAAGCCGATATCGCCTGGGTGCTCGTCGCGCGGGATCGTCTCGCCGTGCATTTCCGGCGCTTTGTCCTGCGTCTAGGCGAGCATTGGGAGCGCGGGGCGCGCTGGGCGGACGCGGCACGGCTTTATGAGCGCGGAGTGGAACTCGAGCCATTGGCCGAAACCTTGTATCGGCGCCTGATGGAGTGCCTCCGGCGGCAAGGGCAGCATGTCGAGGGCATTGAAGTGTTTCGCCGCTGCCGCAAAATGCTCTCGGTAGTGCTGGGAGTCAAACCGGCGCCCGAGACGGAGGCGCTTTACCGCGATATGGTCGCTGCCGCGCGGCAGTGACTTTGCTCACATTTTTGCGTCGTGATATCGGTGCATTCCCCGCATCCCCCGTTTGACCGGCAAGAAAACCGCTGAAATCTCCATCGGCGAGCATGCGGTTTCCATCACCGCGAGAATCGCCATCTGTAGGTAATCCGTAGGCGTGCGTTGCCCGGACTCGGCCAAACTATGTCCACGGTAAACGAGCCTTATGGCTGACCGTGTTCTTTTTCTCGCCTTAGTTAAACCAGGCGTCGACAAACAGCGGCTTTGGCACGGGAAATCGAATGGTTATGGCGTTTACCACGCGGCGGTTTCCGGTTTGCCAGCCCAAGGTTATCGCGGTAGCCGTCGCTTCGTGTTTCGTCATCGATGCCGCGCTTGCCAATCCCACTGGCATGGCAGTGGTCAACGGCTCCGCGTCGGCCGTCACCACCGGAAATACCCTTAGCATCGTCAACTCTCCTGGCGCGATTCTCAATTGGCAGGGTTTCTCGATCGGCCGGAATGAAGTCACTCGCTTTATCCAGCAGTCGTCCGCCAGTTCGGTTCTCAATCGCGTAGTCGGCGCCGATCCGTCGGTCATACTCGGTACCCTGCAGTCGAACGGCCGCGTATTTCTGGTCAACCCCAACGGCATATTGTTTGGCGCCGGTGCGCAGGTCGACGTCGCGGGGTTGGTGGCGTCCACGTTGAATCTTTCGAACCAGGATTTTCTTGCCGGCCGCATGCGTTTCACCGAGGCCGACGGAACTGGTGGCGTCGTCAATCAGGGCTCGATCACGACACCGAACGGCGGTAGCGTCTATTTGATTGCGCCTAACGTGCAGAACAACGGCATCATCCAGAGTCCGCACGGCGAAGTGATGCTTGCCGCCGGCAAGCGCGTCGAATTGCTGGACACCGGCACGCCGAACCTGCGCGTGCAAATCGAGGCGCCCGACAACGAGGCGGTCAATGTCGGACAAATCGTTGCCAACAGCGGCAAGATCGGCATCTATGCGGGATTAATCAGGAACAGAGGTTCGATCCGCGCTGACGGTGTCATCATCGGCGAGCACGGCGAGATTCTGCTCAAGGCCACTAAAAGTGTAACGCTCGATGCGGGAAGTGCGATAAGCGCCAGCGGGGCGCAAGGCGGCCAAATCGTGCTGGAGTCCGGTGAGGCCACGCACGTTGCCGGCACGGTGGAGGCAAAGGGGGTCCAAGGCGCCGGCGGCATGGTGCAGGTTCTCGGCACTCGTGTCGATTTGATCGATCATTCGGTCATTGATGTCTCCGGCAAAAGCGGCGGCGGCACGATACTCGTCGGCGGCGATTATCAGGGCGCCAATGCCAGCGTACCGAACGCATTGAGTTCGTATGTGGGCAGCGACGTGATCTTGCGTGCCGATGCAGGTTCGTCCGGCAATGGCGGCAAGGTGATTGTCTGGTCGGATGAGCAAACGCGCGCTTATGGGACTATTTCCGCCATCGGCAGTCCAAATGGCAAGGGTGGATTTGTCGAAACCTCGGGTCACTCGCTCGATATCAACGGCATTCGCGTCAACACAGGCGGCGGCAACTGGCTGATCGATCCGACAGGGTTCGTGGTAGGCGCAGGCGGCGACATTACCGGTGCCCAACTGGGCGCCAATCTCGAAAGCAACAATGTCACCATCCTGAGCAGCCAGGGCAACAGCAATACCGGCGCCGATGGCGACATCGAAGTGGCTGATGCAGTGACATGGAGCAATGCCACCACGCTGACGTTGTCCGCCTATCACGACATTAAAATATTTCAACCGGTGACGGCTTCTTCCGGCAACGTCGTGTTGCGCGCCGACAGCAGTGGATACTATAACGGGACTGTTTCATTCAGTGGCAGCGGCAGCATCTACGCAGGGGGCTCCGTCAACATTTTTTACAACCCGGTGAGCTACACGAGCCCGACTGATTTTAGCGGCAACGTCACTGCAAACAATGGATTTACCGCGTGGATGCTGGTCAATGACGTGGGCAATGAATTCGGTGCTGGCGGCAGGGGCTTGCAGGCGATTAATAGCAACCTGTCCGGCAACTACGCGCTGGGCAATAACATTGATGCATCGTCGACCAGCGGTTGGACATTCGGCGGGTTTGCTC
Source organism: Betaproteobacteria bacterium (assembly GCA_025363575.1). Next base: position 42,136 of record JANYDM010000080.1, read on the forward strand.
CGTTGGGCACGAACGGTAATGCCTTCGGCGGAAAATTTGACGGCAACGGCCACGTCATCACCAATCTCTACATGAATCATGGCAGCACCGACTATATGGGGCTATTCGGCTCGGTGAGCGGTTCGATTGCAAACGTCGGCTTGATTGACGAGTCTGTTTACGGTTCGAATTTCGTTGGCGGCCTCGCCGGGGAAGTGGTTTCCGGCGGCACCATTTTCAATAGTTATACGTCCGGACAAGGCACCATCAGCAGCGGTTTCGGCAATGGGATCGGTGGTCTGGTCGGGCTCAATGCCGGCACTATCGAACAGAGTTACAGCAGCATTGCTGTCAGCGGCCACAACCTGGTCGGTGGCCTTGTCGGTTACAACAATTCCGGCACAATCGACAACAGCTATGCCACCGGTACCGTTACCGGCGGCCACAGTATTAGTTATGTTGGCGGGCTGGTGGGCCAAAACGGCGGCATCATCACCAACAGTTACGCTACCGGCAACTCCGTCAGTGCGTTTGACTTCGGTGGCGGTTTGATCGGCCTAAATGATGCGTCCGGCACGGTCACCAACAGTTACTGGGATGTGATAACGACAGGACAGCCCAGTAACGGCATCGCCGTAAATTTCGGCTCTGCCACCATATATGGCGTGGATAGCACCTCTGCCTATCTACAAAGCAACTACGCGGGCTTCGATTTTGGCAGCGTCTGGTGGATTAGCGAGAACAACACGCGGCCATTCCTGCGCGCTGAAAATAATCCGCTCATCAATAATGCACACCAACTGCAACTGATGGCAATGAATCCGGGCGCAAGTTACGCATTGGGACGCCCGTTGGATATGACCGAGCTCACCCATGCTTCCGGATTGTGGAATACCACGACCGGATTCGTGCCGGTTGGCGATGCCGTCACGCCATTCAGCGGCCGTTTCAATGGACAGGGCTACAGCGTGTCCGGACTCGTCATCTATCGTCCAGGCGAGGACAACGTGGGGCTGTTCGGTGTAATCAATTCCGGGGTCGATGTTTTTGGTCTGTCGTTGACCGGTGCAGCAATCGTAGGCAACGATCAGGTTGGCGCACTGGCCGGCCAGAACAACGGAAACATCGTCTTTGGTAGCGCCTCGGGGACGGTCACCGGCAACAACAATGTGGGCGGTCTGGTCGGAAAAAATACCGGCTATCTCGACAGCAGCAGCCGCAACGATGCCAGCGTGAGTGGCGTAAGCAACGTCGGCGGTCTGGTCGGATGGAATACCAACAGCGGTTTCATGAACTACAGCGATGCCAACTATGGCGATGTCAGCGGCGTTAGTAACGTCGGCGGCTTGATTGGCCTGAACGACGGTTATCTGGCTTCAGCCACGAATAACGGCGCGGTTAGCGGTGGCGACAATGTCGGTGGCTTGGTCGGTCAGCAAAACAATCTCTTTATCGTCAACAGTTACAACTACGGGACAGTAACCGGCACTGGGGACGGCGCGGGCGGCATTGCTGGTGCGATCAACAACGGATTGATTACGGGCAGCGGCAACTTCGCGGCGGTGACCGGCAACAACGCGGTGGGCGGAATTGCCGGAGAGTTTGGCGGCGGGATCAGTGGCAGCTACAACACCGGGAGTGTGACGGGTAGCACGGTCGTTGGCGGACTGGTCGGCAGTAACTTCGGCAGTTCCTCCATTATCAATTCACATTACAACTTCGGCACGGTCAGCATCAATGGCAGCACTGGCGTGGTTACGCGCGGCGCGTTGAATGCAGCCCAGTACACGGATTGGATCAACAACGGCTTGTCGCTGGATATCACGCACTACGCGTCTACGCTGCCGTTGATTGGCGGCTATTACACGATCAGTAGCGCGCAAGGGCTAAGCGACATGCTGGGATTCGCCGACGTGCCGGCCTATAAATTCAGACTGGGCGCCAACATCGACCTCGCGTCCGCGCCCGGGCTCTTCATTCCTTATTTCTCGGCGCGGGAATTCGACGGCAACGCCAAGACCATTTCGAATCTTTCAGTCAACCGGCCGTATCTTGAAAACGTCGGCATGTTCGGTGCAATCGACAACTCGACTTCGATACATGACTTTACGGTCTCGAATGCAAACCTTGCCGGTTACATCAATGTCGGCGGCGCGGTTGGCTACAACGTCAGTGGCTTCGTCAACAATGTCGACGTCAGCGGCAGCGTAACCGGCCAGTTTCAGGTGGGTGGCCTGGTCGGCCTGAATGCGCGGTCCATCACCAACAGTTCATTTGCCGGCAGTGTCAGCGCCAATTCCTTATACGGCATGCTGGTGGGCGCGACCGTCGGCGCGGGCACCTTGACCAATACCCGCTACGACATCAATGCGGCGACCCTCAATGGGCTAGCGAATTTCGTCAGCGTTGGCGGATTGTATAGCAGCCAGTTTACAGACTGGGCGACCCATGGCCATACGCTGAATCTCGCCAACTATTACGATTGCAGCAGCGGTTACTGCATAGTCAACGGCGTGCAAGGCGTGAAAGATCTGCTGGGTTTTTCCGACAATGCGGCTGCCAAATTCAAACTCGGCGGAAATATTGATCTGGCATTGGCTCCTGGCTTGTTCGTTCCCACGTTCTCGGCGCTGGAACTGGATGGAGCGGGGAACACTGTTTCCAATCTTTCAATCAATCAGCCTTCGAGCAATTACATCGGTTTCATCGGCACGCTGGCCGCGGGTTCGACGCTGAAAAATATCGTGCTTACCGGCGTCAACGTGACCGGCTTTTCCACTACGGGCGGCTTGGTCGGCAGCAACGCCGGCACAATCATCAACGCCAGCAGCAGCGGCAATGTGCATGGAAATGGCGGGTTGGTCGGATTGAACACGGGAAGCATCACCGGCAGCTATTCTGCTGGAACAGTATCGGGCGATAGCGACGTCGGCGGCCTGGCCGGGCTCAATACGACCAACGGTAGTGCAACCGGATCGATTGCCACCAGCTACAGCCAGGCAAACGTCTCCGGCAATTCGGTGCTTGGGGGACTGGTCGGCCAGAACGCCGGTAATGCAACTATCACCGACAGCTATGCGACGGGCTCTGTTACGGGCGTGACTAACGGCGTGGGAGGCCTGGTCGGGTTTCAAACCGGAGGAACGATCGTCAGGACCTACAGCACTGGCGCGGTCGCCAGCGGCTTCCCGGCCGGCGGTTTGCTCGGAGCAAGTTTTGGCGGAACCATCAGCGGAAGCTATTGGGACATTCAGACCAGCGGCCAGGCGACGAGCGCGGGCGGCACCGGTCTGACCACTGCGCAGATGCAGACGCAGAGCAATTTTGTTGGCTGGGATTTTGCCAATGTCTGGCAGATCAGCGGCGGATCGTATCCGACGCTGCGCAGTTCCGGCGGTTGTGCCGTCGACAATTGCTGGGTGGGCGGAGTCGACTTTTTCTGGACCACTGCGGGCAACTGGCTGACGCACGCGGTTCCCGATGCTAGCCAGAACGTATTCATTCCCAATCTCGCGGGTAGCCAGACGATCACGATCGCAAGCGGCACGGAAGCCGTGAAGAGCGTGTCTTTCGGCGGCGACGAAACCTTCGCTCTGACCGGCGGCAGTTTTACGTTTGCCAGTCCATCGTCGATCACCGGCACGCTGTCGGTCGCGGGCGGAACCTTTACAGCGAACAGCACGCTGTTTACGAACGCACTCAATCTGTCCAGCGGCGCACTCAACGGGACCGGCAGTGTCACGGTGACGAATGCTTACAGCCAGACCGGCGGTATGCTCAATATCGGTGGCAGCCTGTCGATCATGCAGGCGAGCGGCGCGCTCCATCTTGGCCAGATCACCGCGAACTCCATCATCGCGACCGCGCAAGCCGGCAGCGTGAACGTCAACGGCACACTCTCGTCAGCGGGCGATATCACGCTGGCGGCGCGTGGCGCGGCCAGTGATCTCGTCGTCTCGAACAACATCATCGGCACGGGCGCGGCCGGGAAAACGGTGACGCTGCAAGGCGATAACGCAGTCCTTTTTAATTCCGGCGCGGGCATCAGCACTGCTAACGCGCTGAACGTGATTCTCAATTCCGATCGCGACGCGAGCGGCGCGGGTAATATCCAGATCGGTACGGGCTCGTCCATCGTCACCAACGGCGGCAACGTCGTTATGGGTGGCGGCGCAAACCCGGCTACCGGCTACGCGACCGGTAGCGGTAACGCGCTTCCCGGCGCCAGCGGCATCTACATCGACGGCGACATTACCGCTGGTGCCGGCAATGTCACCCTGCATGGCCGGGGTGCGGCAGCGGCGGGCGATGGCATCACTTTCAACGGCGGGACACTCTCGAGCAACGGTACGGCGAACATCGATGGCGTCTCGTTTGCGAGCGGTACGCTCATCGACAATCACGCCTTCGTTGCAGGCGTGCGCTTCCTGAACGCCGGGACCCGCCTGACGACTTCAACCGGCACTATCAATGTGACCGGCGTGAGTAACGACAGCACAGGATTCGCGTCGCAGGGGGTTGCGGTCGATACCGCAGTGATCGAAACCACGGGCAGCGGCTCGCTGACGCTGAACGGCACCAGCAGCAGCCTGAATACGGATTGGGGCGTAGGCGTCTTTAACAACGCTACTGTGCGCACCGTCGCGGCGGGCGGGGGCAGCGTGAACCTGAACGGCATCGGCCTCGGTGGCGATGGCGGCGTCGTCGCTTCAGGCGGCAACATACTTTCCGCTGGCGGGGAAATCCGCATCATCGCAAGCAGCATAGGTCTGCTGGGTCCGGGCGCCGGCGGCACGGCGGTGTCGATGATCGGCGGCCCAGCCAGCGGTAACATTCTGTTGAAGGCGACCGGCGGCAGTTATAACGGCATCAACACGGAATGGGTAGGCGGAGCGACAGTGAATGCCGGCGCCAGCGCGCTGACCATCGTTGGCGTTGCAAACAATGTAACGACTGATCACGGCGATCCCGCGAATTCCATGATGGCTGGCAGCCTGCGTCTGCTCGGCGGCGGCAACGTCAATCTGACAGCTAGCGGCAATCAAGTTGGCACGCTGGCTGCCAATATGCCGGGCAGCATCACCTACAACAATGCCAGTAGCCTCGCTATCGGTTCGGTGACCAGCTTCGATGGCATAGGCACGACTACGACCAATGGCGTGACGGCGGGTACCGTGAATCTCGGCGCCGGCACGGTGACTGTGAATACAGGTTCAGTGCTGGCCGCTGCCGGCACCATCTCCGGCAACCTGGTCAACAATGGAACGGTGCAACCGGGCGGCGCCGCTACGGTCGGCACGCTCAACGTCACCGGCAATTACACACAGTCCGCCACCGGGACTTTGGCAGTGGATATTGTCGACGCATCCAATAGCGACTTGCTTGCGGTGTCAGGCAGTGCCGCTATGGACGGCACTCTCGCCGCTAACGTGGGTTACGCGCCGACCGCAGGCGACACCATATCGCTCATTACCGCATCGTCGGTGACCGGCACCTTTGCATCTGTGACCGGCGCTGCCGGTATGACACCGACGTACAACGCCGCCAATTTTCAGCTTGTCATGTCGGGTAGCGGTGGCACTGATACATGGCTGTTCGACGGTAGCGGCAGCTGGCTGAATCCGTCGCTCTGGAGCCTGGGGCACATTCCCGGATCGACAGACAACGTCGTGATCCCTGATTATCTGACGCAATTTACCGTGACCATTCCGTTTGGCGCGCAAGCGGCCAAAAGTATCATTGTTGTGGGCAACGACATTCTTTCAATTGCCGGCGGCGGACTCACGCTGACAAATTCCTCCACCATTAACGGAACGTTGAATATTTCGGCGGGAGCGTTGATCGCGAACGGCGCGTTGTCCGTCAACGCGCTCAACATGAGCGGAGGAACCTTAGGCGGCAGCGGAGTGGTGACGCTGACCGGTCCATCATCGATATGGACATACGGCAATCTGAGCGGAGGCGGTGGCACGCTGCTGGTGGGTAGCGGGGCGGTGTTGGACAAGATTGGTACTTCGACGGTGCAAGTGGCGAGCTATCAATTGAAGACG
>JANYDM010000156.1 GCA_025363575.1 Betaproteobacteria bacterium
GCTTTCCAGCATCGCGAGCTCGATCGCTGTGTATAACAAGATCCTCGCCACGGCACCGCAAGCGCTCGACAGTCTCTTCCGCGGTTTTCACTACAGCCTGCGCGGCGAGGCGAGCGGCGGCATCGCGCAGATCACCGAGAACCGCATTCCCGTCTACGATTATTTCGCGGGCAAGCTGAGTTCGCGCTACGTGCGCAAGACCATAGAGCAGGCGGCTACGGTCGGCAGCGCGCCGTTGACTGCGGAAGAAAGCGCGGCGCTTGACATGCTCGACGGTTACGTGAAGAGCGACGAGTTCCGCTTCGACATGAGCTTCGAGCCGGGCGACATCCAGTACCTGAACAATCACGTCGCGTTTCATTCGCGCACCGGTTTCGAGGACCATGATGAGCCCGCGAAGCGCCGCCACCTCATGCGCATCTGGCTGCAAAGCGCCGATGCGCGGCCGCTGTCGCCTGTCATGAGTCGGCCGCACGGCACGAAATCGCCTTTCCTCACGCGCGAGCAGGCGCTCGCGCGCGAAGCGCGGGCGACCGCGTGAAGTGAAGGAACGCGCGCTTTTCGTAATTGCACTGTCGATGTTGTGGTCCGGCGCGCAGGCCGCCGATCCCGCATATCCGCAACGCGCAATACGTTTCATCGTCCCCTATGCGGCAGGCGGTGCATCCGACGTGACTGGCCGGCTGGTCGCGCAAAAGCTCTCCGAGCAGTGGCGCCAGCAGGTGGTAATCGACAATCGCGCAGGAGCCAATGGCCAGATAGGTTGCGAGCTCGCCGCGAAAGCGCCCGCTGACGGCTATACATGGCTGATGGCGACGTCCAGCACTCACGGCTCCAATGTCGGCGCGGCCGAAAAGCTGACCTACGATCCGGTCAAGGATTTCGACGCGGTGACCCAGCTGGTTTTGATTCCCAGCGTGTTGACGGTGCACCCGTCAGTGCCCGTGAAGACAGTAGCCGAACTCATACGCTTGGCGAAGTCCAAGCCTGGCCAACTTTCTTTCGGTTCCGGCGGCACCGCCGGCGTGCCGCATCTTGCCGGCGAGTTGTTCATGTCCATGGCGGGCGTGGACATGATTCATGTGCCTTACAAGAGCGGCAACCAATCGGCCATCGCGGTGCTGTCAGGCGACGTGGCGATGATCTTCAACACGCTCGTCACATCAGTGCCGTATATCAAGCTGAACAAATTGCGCCCGCTCGGCGTGACCACTCTGAAGAGCGCTGCCGCACTGCCGGACGTTCCAACGATTTCCGAAGCAGGACTCAAAGGCTACGAGATCGTCACCTGGTATGGCATCGCGGTACCGGCCGGCACGCCCAAAGCAGTCATCGAAAAGATTCATTTCGACACCGCGAAAGTGCTGGCGCAGAAAGAGGTTGTGAGCGTGCTGGACAGTCTGGGTGCGGAAGCGGTCGGCAACACGCCTGCTGAGTTCACGCGCGTGATTCAGACTGGGATACCGAAGTGGATCAATCTGGTGAAGTCGATGCGACGGCGGGGTAACGATGCTTAACTGGTGCACAAACGGTGGTCGAGGGCTACTGTTTGTTCATCTGTATTAGTGCGCTGGTTAGCCGATCCCTTCGACTACATGAACCTTCGGCGCTTAAACGCTTTTACGTCCAACGCAGACAATTCGAACCATTCTCCATTTTTTCGTCGGTCGGCGAATCTTGAGTGCCAATAAGCCTCGATACCCTTCGGATCATCTGTCTTAATGACGTGAATGGTGTTGGCTTTCTCCGGCAATTGTAGTGCTATTTCCCGCTCGCGTCGGCCAAATGCGTTTGATCGCCCAATCTTGAAGTGGCGGCCAGACTTGATCAGATAAACGAAGCCAAAATCAATTTCCTCATCTTTCAGATCTTCGTCGTCCTCGGTTTCGGGAGTATTAGTCGCCTCATAGATCAATACAACGTCGCTGTATTCTCTAGCTCGCGCATACTCTGCGACTTTGGCCAGGATCTGAGTCTTGTTACCGAATCTGCGAAACGACTTCTCGCTAGGGAAAGAAGCGTCCTTGCGACGCTTCATGATGACTTCACCTTGCACTGGTATTCGGCCCAACTCTCGAATCAAGGATGCGTACTGCTCGAGAAGAAACCCCTCCTCGTGCGCGGTGTTGAGTTTGTTCGGCGCAAACCCAGCTTCTTTGACCGCTTCACTCCAACGGATCCAGTATCTTCCGGCCCAATCAGACTCTCGGATTCCAGTTTCGCGTTCGAATCGCTCGCGACCAATGGGGATTCCACCATTTGCTGCAGCCATTCTCTGGATTTCATCGATTATATGTTCGCGCTTCATCGTTAGCTATGACACCCCTCGTTTGAGGCATACGGCGCCGACAGGCGGCCGCACCAGTGATCTGTTAGGTAATAGTTCTACCAGAGGCATTCTGCCTGTTCTCCAGATGCTTGATATACTGGCTGGCAAGAGCCGGCATGGTTCCTAGATAGATTAGCAACTTGGGTAGTGTGTCGATGAATATTCGTGCCCCTTCGTAGAACTCTGCCGCGATTCTCGTCACAGCGAGACTATCGATCTCGGCGATGTCTGCGTGCTGCCGCAACGCGTCCGCGTCGCGATGGGCAATTGTAGCGTTTCGAAGGTAAGTGAAGTGTTTCTGCGCCCTTTCTTGAGACTTGCGAACAATTCGAAGGGCGTTTGCAACCTCCTTCCGAAGCACCTCAGGAACCCGTGCATCTTCGAAAGCTTTGCGTAACTGGTTTCCTGCTACTTTATCTAGCTGGAGCTCGTGGATCGTGAGCAACATAATTCGCGCACACAACGCGCGATGCCAAGCGTCAGAATGCGTCAATGCATCGACCTTTACCGCCTGGATGTCACGTTCCGCTATCAAGAAAAAGAGGGCAAGGTTAAGGACAACGTAGTTCGCTGTAAAGCCCAGTCTCTTAGCCTTGGCAGTCTGATTTGCAATTGTTGTCAGCGTAGAACTTAGAGCTCTCCGGCGCTTACGCTCCTGAAGCAACATACGAGGGCGCGCAATCTTGCGACCAATCGCTGGCGCCAGGATGTGCAACCTTCGGTATACCCAGCGTCGCATGTAGCGGTTAACAAGCTCCTGTCGTTGGTCAAGGAGTCGGCGTGACTCGCTACGCACAATGTGTCCGATGCCAATTAACGTTCAACTTATGAGCGCGAAAACAGGCGGCGAAGCGGCTGTTAAAGCAATCTCCTCCATCCGGGTTAAGCGCCGAAATAGTCGGCCGCGCTGTGCTGCGACCAACCACCGCGGCCAGGTTTGCCCGGTGTGCCAGAGAAGCCAGGTCTTCCTGGAGTGCCTGAAAAGCCAGGCATACCCGGGGTTCCGCCAATTCCTGGAACGCTGGGCAGACTACCGGTGCGGCTTCGAGTAAATGCGAGAGCGCAATTGTTGCTGTCGTAAATTACGCCACCGTCGAACCAACCAATGTGATTGCCGTTTAGTGAATATACATTGCTTGCCCTGATCCATCCGACGACGTGCCCTTGGCTGCTTCGGACCTTTTCCCCGTCGAGGATGAGGCTTGCCGTTCCTCGGCCGTCAAACATCCACTCTGCCATTGGCCACTCCTTTGATTGCGCCTAACGAATAGGATTTTATCCGCCGTGCGAGAGCATGGTGGATAAAATCCAGACTTGTCCGGGTCGGACCCGCATAAGCAATTGATTCGAAGTATAACTAAAGTAATAGAAGGTCATCCAGCGGCCTTAGACGGGCGTTTTTGTGGTCAGTATCGGCGCTCTAAGGAAAATGCCCGTGCCCCGCGCGAATCGTTGTTTCCTTCCTGGTCAAGTTTGGCACATTACGCATCGCTGCCACGAAAAGGCATTCCTGCTCAAGTTTGGTCGAGACCGTCAAAGATACTTGCGCTGGGTGTTCGAGGCGAAGAAACGCTTCGGACTGTGCGTGCTCAATTACGCGGTGACATCCAATCATGTGCATCTACTTGTGAAGGACAGAACAAAGGACGCAATAGCCAAAAGCATGCAGCTTATCGCCGGGCGTACGGCACAAGAGTTCAATCTGCGCAAACGGCGGCACGGCGCATTTTGGGAAGACCGCTACCATGCAACGGCCATCGAAACAGGCGAGCATCTGCGGCGGTGCGTAGTGTACATAGACTTAAACATGATGCGCGCTGGAGTTGTTCGTCATCCGGCTGACTGGCCGCACGGTGGGTATCGTGACATACATGATCCGCCGCAACGTTATGCGTTGATTGACTTGGTGGAGCTGAGCGAGTCGTGCGGATTCGAGCGTATCGAAAACTTCCAGTGCAATCATCGCCAATGGATTGAGACTGCTCTCGCGCAGGAAGCTTTGAGGCGCGACGGGCGCTGGTCGGAGTCCCTCGCTGTAGGCAGCGAGATGTTCGTGGAAGACTTCAAGAACGGGCTAGGTTACAGAGCCAACTCGCGGTCCGTCATTGCGGATGAGGATCACTGCGTACTGCGCGAAGATAGAACCGCTTATAGGCGCGAATTCAACCAGAAAAACGATGCTCTAAGCTCGGAAACCCGCATCATTGCGAGCGGAAAGTCAACGAATGCAAAGGCTTAGTTTGGTCCGACCCAGTGTGGCTCAAGCTCCGCCCCGCCTTAGCGGGCATAGTAGACGGCGCTTTCGGTCAGTTCCCGTTCAACCTCGGGAGCGACCGACGGAGTCATTCGATCGCCGAGCGCGCCCGAGCGATAGCTTCTGAGGCAGGAACGAGTTTCGCGCGGCCGCTTTCGATCTCTTCGATCCGGCGCTCGACTTCGCCCGCCCAAGCCTCTTCGATTTCGTGATCTTCAAAAAGGCTCGTGATCAACCGGTCGGCCAGCTTGGCGCGCTCGTCCACTGACAGGTTCAGTGCTTGTGCTTCAACCGCTTCGAGCTGCGTGGACATAAATACCTCGCGGTAGGTTGTATGGCACTAATTACACGTGCACCAATCGCGCTTTAGTTGAAGCAGTCGAACTGTCGCTCGTATCATTTCGCCATCCCCAACTCGGTAAATATCTCTCTGAACAGCTTGTCCTGTTCTTCGACGTAGCGGCGCGCGGTGGCGCCGGTCATGAAGTTGGACGTCCAGAAATTGCGCTCGAGGTCTTTTTGCCAGTCGTCGGTCTTGATGACTTTGGCTAGTACGTCTTCCCAGTACGAAACCTGCTCGCGCGCCATGCCATTGGGGCCGATGACGCTGCGCCATGTGGTGAAGACTGCGTCCATGCCTTGTTCTTTCAGCGTGGGTGCGTTCGCCATCGCACCTCCTAGCCGGCGCGGGGCAGTCACGCCGATAACTCTGATGCGTCCGGCGGCCACTTGCTGTGGAAAATTCGCGACGGTGCCTGCGGAGATATCGACCTCACCGGCCATCGCGGCGAGCATCGCTTCGCCGGCGGATTTGTAGACGACGAAGCGTACATGCGGGATGCGCACGCCGGCGGCTTTGAGACCGACGACAGCGCCGATATGCGCGCCGCCGCCTAATGCGGGCCCGACGCCTATGGCCAATGCGCCGGGGTCTTTGCGCAAGCGCTCGGCGACTTCGCGCATTGACTTCAGCGGCGAGTCGGCGCGCACGACCAACGCGGTGTAGTCGTCGAGCAGTACGGCAATGGTCGTTACGTCGCGGTAGCCCATCTTGTGCGTGCCGAGTATCGGGTTGGATGCGAGGTTGGGGCCACCTAGCGCAATCGCATGGCCGTCGTTGCCGCGGTCCTGCATATACTCCCACGCGAGTCCTTGTCCGGCACCGGCTTTATTGAGCACGACGATGGGTGTCGGCACGAGCTTCTGCTGATCCATGATCCGCTGTAGCAGGCGCGCGGTGAGGTCGAGGCTGCCGCCGGGCGTTGCGCCGACGACCAGTGCGACGGGGCGGGTGGGCTTCCACGTTTGCGCGCTTGCGATGTTAGTGGAAGAAGAAATGGCCAGCGCGAGGATCAGGTACGCTGCTGAAGCAAGTTTGCGCATGTTTATCACTGTGGTTTATTGGTCCGGTTGGTGCGCCGAGACTAGCAGAAATGCCCAGCCCCGGCCGGCGGACGAACTTTCATCTGCGTGCTACGATGCACGCTCTTAAGGGGGAGACACATGATTCAAATTAATTTGCGCGACTTTTCCACTTGCGTCGGAGCTGCATCATGAGCGAGCCGAGATTCAAAAAGCTCGCCGAGAGCGAGCTCGACGCCGATCAGCTCAAGGTTTACAAGGACCTCATGTCCGGCCCGCGCGGCGGCGTGCGCGGTCCGTTCAACGCGCTACTGCGCAGTCCTATCCTGATTGACCGCGTGCAGAAGCTGGGCGAATTTCTGCGTTTCGAGAGCTCGATTCCGGCGCGGCTGAACGAATTCGCGATCCTTATCACCGCCCGACACTGGAACGCGCAGTACGAATGGTTCGCACATCTTCCGCATGCGCTGAAAGGCGGTCTCAAGCCTGAAGTGGCCGCCGACCTCGCGCAGGGCAAGCGCCCGGCCAACATGCAGGAAGACGAGGCGATCGTCTACGACTTCTGCACTGAGCTGCACGTGAAAAAAACCGTCAGCGACGCGATGTTCGCTACGGCCGTAAAAAAGTTCGGCGAGCGCGGTGTGGTCGACCTCATCGGGGTCACCGGCTACTACACGCTGGTATCCATGGTGCTGAACGTCGACAAACAGCCATTGCCCGCGGGCACGCCGCCGCCGCTGCCCGACCTGAAATAGAGGCACATGCTTGCTCGATTGTGTGGCGGTGTTGCCTGCGTCGCAGTGATATGCGCGCAAGCCGCGCAACCGGCACCGTACCCGGTAAAGCCGGTACGCATGATCGTCCCATTTGCCGCGGCCGGCGGCAGCGACATCATGGCGCGAAGTCTCGCGCAGAGCATGACCGCGGGCACCGGGCAGCAGTTCGTCGTTGAAAACCGTCCCGGCGCCAATGCGCTGATCGGCACCGAGGCGGTCGCCAAGGCGGTGCCGGACGGCAACACGCTGCTGCTGACGACGAACATCTTCACGATCAATCCCTGGCTCTATCCGAATGTGCCGTTCAACGTCGAGCGCGATTTCGCGCCGATCACGCTCGCCGGCTCGACGCCGAATCTGCTCGTGGTACATCCATCGATTCCCGTGAAGACGGTGAAGGAACTCATGGCGCTCGCCAAAGCGCGTCCCGGTCAGCTCACCATCGCCGCCGCCGGACTCGGTACACCCTCGCATCTTGCTGCCGAGTTGCTGAAGCAGGCGGCGCACATTGATTTGCTGGTCATCCAGTACAAAGGCACCGGCTCGACGCTCAACGATCTGGTCGGCGGCCAGGTGGCGTTGTCTTTCGGCACGCTCGCGGGCCTGGCGCCGTTCGTCAAGAGCGGCCGCGTGCGTGCGCTTGCGGTGAGCGGAACGCGGCGTGCGGCGGCGATGCCCGACGTGCCGACCGCGGCGGAGACTCTGCCCGGTTTCGATGTGCTGACGTGGTACGGGTTGTTTGCGCCCGTCGGCACGCCGCGCGACATCGTCACGCGCCTGCACGATGAAATCGTCAAGGCGCTGGCAAGCGCGGACGTCAAGCAGCGTCTTGCCGCACAAGGCTTCGACGCAGACGGCAATACGCCGGAACAATTCACCGAAGTGATACGGCGCGATCTCGCGCGCTGGAAGAAAGTGATCGCGGAGGCGAAGATTCGTGTTGAGTAAGTTCGCCGGCTGCCTGTTGGCCGCAGCTTGTATCACTCGTGCCTTTGCAGCTGACGTTTATCCGTCGAAAGCGATTCGGTTGATCGTGCCGTATCCACCAGGCGGTCCGACCGATCTGATCGCGCGCGCCGTCAACGAACGCCTCGCGCAGCGCCTCGGCCAGCAGGTAGTCATCGACAGCCGCGGCGGCGCCGCGACAGTGATAGGCGCCGATCTGGCGAAACATGCGCCGCCGGACGGTTACACATTGCTGGTTGCGACCATCACTACGCTGGCCGTCAATCCTGCACTTAACAAAAATCTGCCGTACGATCCGGAGCGCGACTTCGTGCCGGTGTCCATGCTGGCTGCCCAGCCGTATCTGCTGGCGACCACCGCATCTTTGCCGGTGACGTCGGTGCAACAACTCGTTTCCTATGCAAAGGCGAATCCCGGCAAGTTGAGTTTCGCGTCCGCCGGTGTCGGTGCGGGTGCGCATCTGGCGGGCGAGCTGTTCAAATACATGGCGCGCATCGATGTCGTGCACGTCCCGTATAAGGGCAGCGGACCGGCGATCACCGATCTCATCGGCGGCCAGGTCGCGTATCAGTTCGCGGGCGTTTCCGTGCTGATGCCATTCGTGACGACCGGCAAATTGCGCGCGCTGGGAGTATCGACAGCCAAGCGTTCGGCGATGGCGCCCGCTATCCCGACGATTGCGGAAAGCGGCCTCGCCGGTTATGCGACGAGCTCGTGGAATTCGCTGGTGGCGCCGCGCGGCACGCCGCGGCAGATTGTCGAGCGTCTCAATGCCGATACGGTTGCCGTGCTCAATCTGCCCGAGATACGCGAGCGGTTCAGGCAGCAGGGCGTCGACGCCGATCCCGGCACGCCTGGCCAGCTCGCTGCGCACATCAAGGCGGAGCGGGCGCGGTTCGATAAGCTCATCAACGCAATTGGGTTGAAGATCGACTAAGGTTCAGAAAAAACTCCTTCCCCCTTGACGGGGGAAGGCGGGGATGGGGGTGAAGGCGTCGCGCGTTACACGATTCTCAACCCCACCCTAACCCTCCCCCGTCAAGGGGGAGGGGATGTGTCACTTCACCGCGAACACCCACACCACGCCGCCCTGCGGCACTTTCACATTTTTCTTCAGCGAGGTGTTCAGGCGTCCGGTCATCTTTTCCGCGTCGACGCCCCAACCCGATTGCACGGCGATGTACTGCTTGCCGTCGACCATAAACGAGCTCGGCACACCGGTAATGCCGGAATTGGTTTTGAATTGCCACAGGAGCTTGCCGGTGTTCGCGTCGAGCGCGCGGAAGTTGCGGTCGGCCGAACCGCCGCCGAATACCAGGCCGCCGCCGGTCGCCAGCAATGGTCCCCAGTTGGGATTCATGTCGGGAAAGTTGTACGTCCACACCAGCTTGCCCGTGTCCATATTCCAGGCCTGGACTTCACCGATATGGTCCGCGCCTTCGCGCGGAAATACGCGCGTCTTCGCGGCATCGGTGCCGACATAGCGTTTGCCCGCGGCATAAGGCGCGATCTTTTCCTCGCCCGCCATCGTCGTGCACAGATTGTTCTGCAACGGAATGTAGAGCAGCCTCGTTTGCGGGTTGTACGCCGCGGGTGGCCAATCCTTGCCGCCCCAATGCGACGGGCAGATCGTTACGGTTTTGCCGATCTTCAGTATCTTGTCTTCGTCGTACGTCGGCCGCCCCGTCTTCGGGTCGACGCTGGTGATTACATTGTGCTTGACGAACGGTTTGCCCTCGACGTAATCGATGCTGTCGGCCTTGCGCTCGAGCAACCACAGATAGCCGTCGCGGCCCGGATGCACCAGCGCATTGAACGTGCGGCCATTGCGCTTGACGTCGATCAGCAACGGCGCAGCGACTTCGTCCCAGTCCCAGCTGTCGTTCCAGTGATACTGGTGGCTGCCCTTGATTTTTCCCGTATCCGGATCGAGCGCCACGACGGACGTCGCATGCTTGTTATCGCCGGTGTGCGCGTCCGCCGGCCACGGACCTGCGTTACCGGTGCCCCAATAGGTGAGGTTCAGCGCGGGATCGTAGTGTCCGGTGATCCATACGGAAACGCCGCCGGTCTTCCATGTGTCGCCCGGCCAGGTTTCGTTGCCGGGCTCACCCGGGCCGGGAATCATGTGCGTGCGCCATACTTCCTTCCCGGTGTCGGCATCAAGCGCCGCGATGTAGCCGCGAATCCCGTATTCGCCGCCCGAAGTGCCGACCATCACTTTGCCCTTGACGATCAGCGGCGCCAGCGTGAAGTAATAGTTGTTCTTGTTTTCGTCGACCTTGGTGTCCCACACGACCTTGCCGGTATTTGCATCGAGCGCGATGACGTGCGTGTCCATAGTCGCGAGATAGACCTTGTCACCGTATAGCGCAACGCCGCGGTTGGTCGGATGCGGATGCACCACGTCTTCGCCGAACTCGCGCTGATACTGCCAGATGAGGTCGCCCGTTTTCGCATTGAGCGCGAGCACCTGATTGCGCGGCGTTGAGATGAACATCACGCCGTTGTTGACGATCGGCGGCGCCTGATGACCTTCGACCTGGCCGGTGGAATAGCTCCACACCGGCACGAGGCGTTTCACGTTCGACTTATTGATCTTGTTGAGCGGGCTGTAGCCCTGTCCGTTGTAAGTGCCGCGGTACATGAGCCAGTTCTGCGGCTCGGGTTTCAGCAGCCGTTCGGCGGTCACCGCATCATAAGCCGCCGCCGGCAGCACGACCGACAAGCCGGCCGCGCACAGCATCCACCGCAGGAATTTTCCGTTCTTCATGTCAGCTCCCCCTTTATTTGAATCCTGTCCAACGTGTTAGTTTGAAATCACTCCTGCGCGCGCTGTGAATGCGCCGGCCACCACAATTAAGCCATCCACGATTTTGAGCGGCAGCGCGGGCAGGCGCCGCGTGGCCGGTCCGTCCACAATCTTTGCGCCGTCCGCGGGATCGAACTGCGAATCGTGACACGGGCATTTGAACAACTGCTTTTCCGGCGTCCACGCAAAGCCGTCGCAGCCGGCGTGCGTGCAGACCGCCGAATACGCCACCACGCCCTGCGCGGCGCGCGCCTGCGTGTCGCCTTGCAGTCGCGCTGGATCCAGGCGCACCAATAAAATCTGATTCAGGCGAGAGCCATCGCGCACCATGCCGCTTGCGGCATCCTGCGGCATTACCGTTACCGGTGGCCCGCCACCGGGCAGGGCGTCCGGTTTGACGGGTTTACCTTTGAGGTCGCCGTCGGCGTACACCAGGCGATCGCCTTCCTGCGGACGCGCACTGCGCGGATCGCTCACTTGCGCGCGCGCGATTTCAGGCAGCAGCAAGCCAAGGCCCGTGCCGATTGCCGCCTGCAATACGCTGCGCCGGTCGCTGCTCATGGTTGGAACTCCCCCTTCATTGCCGCCGGTCCCGGGCGATATTTTTCTGCCGGGATAGAGCACGTTCGCCGCATAACTGCAGCAGCGCAACGCGTATGGAAAAATTTACTCCCAATCGAGAGCGTTGGCCAGCGTTTCCCGCGCGCACCGTGCGGCGCCTAATCGACCCTGGCCCCCGATTCCCTGACGATTGCGCCCCATTTGACTATCTCGCGCTTGAGAAAATCCGCGAGCTCTGCAGAAGTCGAGCCGACCGGTTGGATGGTTTCGAACGCGAAGCGCTCGCGTACGTCGGGGAGCTTCATGATGCGCGCAACTTCGGCCTGCATGCGGTCGACGATGGTTTTGGGCGTGCGTGCCGGAGCAAAGAGCGCGTACCAAGCCGGGGCCTCGTACCCGGGCAGCCCGGATTCGGCAATGGTCGGCAGGTTGGGCATGGTCGTCGCACGCTGCGCCGTGGTGACCGCGAGCGCAATGAGCCGCCCGCTGCGCACATAAGGCAATGACGTTGCCGAGCCGAAGGTCAACTGGAGCTGCCCCGCGATCAGGTCGACGACAACGCCACCGCCTCCTTTGTACGGGATGTGCACCATGTCGACACGAGCCATTTTTTTGAAAAGCTCGCCGGCGAGATGCTGCGAGGATCCGCTCCCCGCGGAGCCGTAATTAAGGCTGCCTGGTTTCGCCTTGGCGAGCGCGATCAGTGCTTTCACCGTACGCGCCGGCAATGACGGGTGAATAACGAGGATGTTGGGGACTTCAACCAGCTGCGTGATCGGCGCAAAATCTGCGATTGCATCGTAGTTGAGCTTCGGATAGAGCGTGACGTTGATTGCATGGCTTGGGCTCGTCAGCAGAATCGTATAGCCGTCCGGCGGCGCGTTCGCTACGACTTCGGTGCCGATGGTGCCGCCGGCGCCGACGCGCGGCTCGACGATGACTTGCTGCCCCCACGCCTCCGTCAGCTTGGGCGCGATCAGGCGCGCGATGATGTCCGGCGTGCCGCCAGGGGCACCGAAGGGCAGCACGAGGCGGATTGGCCTGGAAGGATATTGCTGCGCGCAGGCGGGGGCCGCCGTCGCGACGAGCGCCGCGACGACGATAAAGGCGCCGGCATTTCTCTGTGGAATCATTTGGCGCTGAGTATACTGGCTCGCTTAAACCTTGACACTGCCGCGGCAGCAGCGGAACCTTGGCTGCAAACAAAGATACGACGCTCTTGGACTTGCGGCGTCGATACGCGGAGGAGTGTCGTGGTGCCGACCAGAAAAATCGTCGTCTTTGCCGCGGCTGCACTGGCGTTCATCGATGCGCCCGTTGCCGCGCAAAGCGGAGACTATCCGGCAAGGCCGATCCGTATCGTGGTCGGCTTTACGCCCGGCGGCGGACCCGACATCACTGCGCGTTTCATCGCGCAAAAGCTGGCGGAGAGCTGGCCGCAGAACGTCGTTGTCGACAACCGTCCCGGGGCAGGCGGCACAATGGCGGCCCAGCTCGTTGCGCATGCGAATCCCGATGGCTACACGCTGTTGTCGGTTTCTTCCGCGCACGCAGTGGCGCCGGCGATTTACGCGCATCTTCCCTATGACGCACGCAAGGATTTCGCGGGCATCACGCTGACTGCAAGTTCCCGGTATCTGCTGGTGGCTGCGCCGGCACTGGGCGTGAAAACCGTGTCCGATCTCATTGCGCTCTCGAAGGCCAAGCCCGGGCAGCTCAACTTTTCTTCCGCCGGCGTCGGCAGCGGCACGCATTTCGCAGGCGAGCAGTTCAAGAGCATGGCCGCGATCAACGTCGTGCACGTGCCGTTCAAAGGTATACCCGAAGCGCTGACCGAGACGATGAGCGGACGCGTGCAGTTCTTCATGGCGCCAATTGCGAATGCAGTCAACCTCGTGAAAGAAGGCAAGCTCGCCGCCTTGGGCGTTACCTCAATGCAGCGCGATGCTCTCGTGCCGGATGTGCCGACCGTCAGCGAATCCGGCGTGCCGGGCTATCAGTCGAGGCTGTGGTTCGGGCTGCTCACGTCGCGGCAGACGCCGCGCGCGATCGTCGCCCGGCTCAACGGTGAAATTACGCGCATATTGAGGACACCGGAATTACGCAGCCGCTGGGCGCCGATTGGTCTCGACCCCGAGCCCACCACGCCCGAGCGGTTCGACAAGCTCATCATCGACGAGATTGCCGCGTTCACGAATATCGCCCGCGCCGCGAATATCAAGGCGGAGTGACTTATCAGCGGAGCAATGAAACAGGGTCAGGCTTGTCCAATTGCATGCACCCAACGTTTCAACGCAGCAGCGCTGGAAGGCGCGTTCATCGCTAAAAATCAGTCGCCAGCCCTAAAGTTTGACGAGGAGCGGCCGTTGATTTGAATACAAGCAGGGCTCCGGTCGGGGTGTATTCTCAAGCCAAGGATATGACGACATGGATGCTGCTCTCGAAATCTGCTGTTGTGCGCGCCCCTTCATTGCGGGTGTACCTGATGCAGACGGGCGGCGACCACCCTGGACCCGATGTTTGAGGGTCGCCCCGGCCGGACGGTTAAGCAGCAGCAAAAGGGCGTGACGCGAGTCGCGCCCTTTTTTTTCGTTTCAATCCGCTTTCGCGCCGGAAACCTTCACGATGCGCGCCCACTTCGGCAGCTCGGTGCGCAGCAGCTTTGCGAATTCCTCCGGAGAATTGGCGACCGGCTCTATGCCTTGGGCAAGCAGACGCTCGCGGGTTTCCGGGTTGCGCAGTCCTTTAACCACCGCCTGATTGAGTTTGACGACGATTTCGCGCGGCGTTTTCGCCGGTGCGACGAGGCCGAACCAGGTGCTGACTTCGAAACCGGGCAGTCTGCTTTCCGCGATGGTCGGCACATCGGGCAGGAGAGCAGAGCGCTTGACGCCGGACTGGCCGAGCGCGCGCAGCTTGCCGGCCCGCACGAGCGGCGTGGAAGTCAGCAGGCTGTCGAACATGAAGTCGAGCTGGCCGCCGAGCAGATCGATCATCGCCGGTCCCGCTCCTTTGTACGGTATGTGCAGGACGTCGATGCCGGCCGCGCTCTTCAGCACCTCGACGCCCAAGTGCGTGACCGAGCCGGCGCCGGCTGAGCCGAAACGCAGCTGACCGGGTTTTGCCTTGGCGAGCGCGATGAATTCCTGCATGGTCTTCGCCGCTATCCCCGGATGCACGACGAGCACGTAGGAGACCGCCGTCGCGGTGCTGATCGGCGCGAAATCTTTGAGCGTGTCGTACGCAATTTTCGGGTAGATGTTCGGCGTGATGCACAGCGTCGCCGCGCTCGCCATCAACAGCGTATAGCCGTCGGGCGTCGATTTGGCCACATAGTCGGTACCTATGGTGCCGCTCGCACCGGTGCGATTGTCGACGACCACCGGCTGGCCCAGGGCCTCAGTCAGTTTTTGCGCGACGAGCCGCGCGGAAAAGTCGATGGGCCCGCCCGGCGCCGAGCCGACGATCATGCGTATCGGTTTGGTCGGGTAGGTCTGCGCGGCGGCGGCGATTGCGCCGAACGCGATGACGAGAGCGAATGCCAGGCGCGTAACGTAAGAATGTCCTTGCATTGCTCAGGCCGCGACCGGCTGGCCGAGGAACGCGCGCATTTCCGCGACACAGCGGTCGGGCGCCAGCAGGTTGATGCCGTGGCCGTAGCCTTCGAACATCGCGAGCTTCGCGTTCGGCAGCTTCGCCTTCATCTCGTTCATCTGCTCTTTTTTCGAGAGCGGACTGTTCTCGCCGAACATGATGAGTATCGGCATCTTGATTTCGGTGATGCGCTTAGTCATGTCGCCGCCGGCCGCCATCAGGTGATGCGCGATGCCCACGTGGTTCGCGACCTTGCCCATTTCGCGGATGACCCATTCCTGCATTGCGACCGGCGCTTTGGCGAGGTCGAGCCGGTAGGCGAGCGTCTGGCGGCACCAGCCGCCGACGCCGTGCTTTTCGATCGCCGTCGCGTGATCGACTTCGCCGAGGTTGTAGGTCTCCATCACCGCGCCGGGCAGCTTGAACGGCGTGTTGACGAGCGTCAGCGTGTGCAGGCGCTCGGGATGCGTGAGCGCGGCGACGATGCCGAGTATGCCGCCCGATGATTCGCCGACCCAGTGCGCTTTCCGGATGCCAAGCTTGTCCATAAGGCCGAGGGCGTCGCCGACGAGCTGTTGCGCGTCGTAGGGCGCGCCGGCCGGCGGCACGGTGGTGCCGCCGCAGCCGCGTGAATTGAAGCGCAGCACGCGATAGTTGCGCGCGAGTCCCGGCACCCAGCCGCGCCAGAAATCCATGTTGCGGCAGAATCCATGATGAAACAGGATGGTTTCCGGCTCGCCGCTCAGCCAGGGATCGGTGTAGTCCACGAGTTCGTAGACGATGTCGATGTCGCCGACGCGCATTGTTTGCATGGGTGTGTTCATTGCGGGGTCCGTTTGGTGGGATGAATGGCGCGGGATTGTTGCGTGCCGCGCGCGGGGCCGCACATTATACTGATAGCTGAATCTTTTTTCGGGGCGGTGATGGCGAATACTTACAACACGGCATTGATAGTCGGCGCGGGTGATGGTTTGAGCGCGTCAATCGCGCGCACGTTCGCCGGCGCCGGCATGCGCATCGCACTGGCTGCGCGGAACGCAACGAAGTTGACGGCGCTCGCCAAAGAGCTGAATGCCGGCGTGCTGGCCTGCGATGCGGCGAACCCGGCGCAGGTTGCGGAAATGTTCGAAGGTGCGGACAGGCATTTCGGTGCGTCGCCGGACGTGGTCGTCTATAACCCGAGTTTTCGCGTGCGCGGCTCTATCGTCGATATCGATCCTGACGCGGTCGCCAAGGCATTGTCCATTACCGCTTACGGCGGCTTCCTGGTCGCGCAGCAGGCCGCGCGGCGCATGGTGAAGCGTGGCAGCGGCGCGATACTTTTCACCGGCGCATCGGCAAGCGTGAAGGGTTATCCGCTGTCGGCGGCTTTCGCGATGGGGAAATTCGCGCTGCGCGGCCTCGCGCAAAGCATCGCGCGGGAGCTGGCGCCCAAGGGCGTGCACGTCGCGCATTTCGTGATCGACGGCGGCATTCGCGGCCCTCGCCACGTCGAAGCGCCGGATGAGCCCGACTCGATGCTCGATCCGGACGCGATCGCGCGCAACTATCTCAGCGTGCTCGCGCAGGAGCGCAGCGCATGGACGTGGGAACTGGAACTGCGCCCGTGGGTGGAAAAATTTTAACTACAACTGCGGATTGAAGAGCGCGAGCGTGTGTTCCCACAGTTTCTCGGTCCACGCGCGGTTCTCCCATTCTGCCAGGGTGATACGCCGCGACGATTTGAGATCGTCGTTGAAGATCGCCGACTGCTTACGCGCAAATTCGCCGTCGTAGACGTTGAGGTTTGCTTCGTCGTTGATGCTGAACGAGCGGTTGTCGAAGTTCGTCGAGCCGACCGAAGTCCACAGGTCGTCGACGACCATGACTTTGCAGTGATACATGGTCGGCTGATACTCATAGATTTCCGCGCCGGCGCGCAGCAGCGCTCCCCAGGTCGAGCGCGACGCCGTTTGCACGACTGCGGCGTCCATATGCGGCCCCGGCAATATGATCTGTACTTTGACGCCGCGCTTGAGCGCGGCCACGAACATCGCGAGCGCGACGTCATCGGGCACGAAATACGAGGCCGACAGCCGGATGGTCTGCGCGGCCGCCGCGATCGACAGCATATACATCATCTGCATGTTCTCGGAGCCGCCCCCCGGCGAGCTGGTGAAAACCTGCGCGTAGTGCTTGCCCGCAGGCGCGAGCGGCGGGAAATACGCTTCGCCGTGCAGAACTGCGCCCGTCACTTCTATCCAGTTGTCGAGGAACGCCGTCTGCATCTGCGCGACGGCCGGGCCTTCGATGCGGAAATGAGAGTCGCGCCAGTGAGCGGGATCCTGCGCCCGGCCCGACCATTCTTCGGCGATGCCGACGCCGCCGGTAAAGCCTGTTTTGCCGTCGATCACGAGCAGCTTGCGGTGGGTGCGATTGTTGAAGTGCCCCATCGTGTACCAGTGCGGCTGGTTGTAGCGGCGGATTTCGACACCCGCCTGCGTCATCTCGTCGATGTACTGGTCCTTCATCTTGCTGCTGCCGACCCAGTCGACGAGCACGTGGACCTTGACGCCGGCGCGCGCGCGCTCCGACAGCGCATCGGCAAAATCCTGGCCGACCTTGCCCGACCAGTAAATATACGTTTCGAAAGAAATCGTCTTGCGCGCGCCGCGGATGGCGGCCAGCATCGACGGAAAAATTTCGTCGCCGTTGAGGAGGGCTTCTGCGCGGTTGCCCGGCAGCAGAACCGGCCCGAGCATCACGCCCATCGTGCGCATGAACTGCGGATCGGCCACCGTATACAGGGTCTCGATCTTTCTTTCGACGCGTTTGTCGGCGATTCCGAAATTCAGCGCCAGCACTACGCAAAAGGCGGTGGCGGCGATTGTTGAAGCTATGACGACGAGTTTGCTTTTAAGAGTCATGCGCGGGTCAATCCACTTTAGCGCCGGTCAGCGCGATCAATTTGGCGTACTTGTCCGAATCCGACTTCAGCCGCACTGCGAACTGTTCAGGCGTCATATACAGCGTGTCGAACGCCAGATTGTCGAACTTCGCCGCGACATCCGGGTAATCGAGTGCTTTCTTGATTTCGGCGCTCAGCTTGTCGACGATAGGTCGTGGCGTGCCCGCCGGTACGAACGCGGCAACCCACGCGGTGAACTCGTAGCCCGGCACGCCCGCTTCGGCGATCGTCGGAATATCCGGCAGCGCTTTCATCCGCGTCGCGGAGGTCACGCCCAGCAGGCGTATGCGATTGCTGCCGAGATGCGGCCTGACGATAGGCATGCTCGCGACCATCGCCTGCAGTTCTCCGGCGGCGACGCCGATTCCCGCGGCGTCGCCGCCCTTGTACGGGACATGCGTCATCCTGGTTCCCGTAATCACGTTGAAGTGCGCCATTGTCAGATGCAGGAAGCTGCCGCTGCCCGACGAGCCGTAGAGGATCTGGTTGGGACGCGCCTTGGCGAGCGCGATCAATTCCTTCACTGTTCTTGCCGGCAGCGATGGATGCACGATCAGGATGCCGGTCTGGTCCGACAAAGGCGTGATGCCGATGAAATCGTTGAGCGCGTCGAACGGCAGGTTCTTGTAGAGATGCGCGTTCGATATATGGCTCGCCGAAGTCACCATCACGGTGTAGCCATCCGGCGGGCTCTTCGCGACGAACGCCGCACCTATCGTGCCCGACGCGCCGGCGCGGTTTTCGATCACGACCGGCTGGCCGATCGATTCGGCGACTTTCTGAAACACGATGCGACCTGCTGCGTCGTTGGAGCCGCCGGGCCACGGGATCACGACTCGTATGAGTTTCGACGGGTATGGCTGCGCACACGCGTTATGTAATGCGAGGTTGGCGCCAAGCAGCAGAACAGCGGTGGCGACAAGCCAGCGCAGGGAGTCGATGTTCATGTTTTTCAATCTACAGTTGCGCCCGAGCGTTTGACGACGTCGCTCCATTTCGCGATTTCGCTTTTCGTGTATGCGGCGAGTTCCGCGGGCGTCGACATGAGGGGCGTGATGCCGTCGTTGATCATTTGCACGCCAAGCGCGCCCTTCGCCAGTTCGACGCAATCGGCATGCAGGCGCTTGATCACCGTTTGCGGCGTGCCGCGCGGCGCCAGCAATGCGTACCAAACGCCGGATTCGTAACCGGGCACGCCGGCCTCGGCTACAGTCGGCACGTCAGGCAGCACGCGCGCCCGCTCTTTCGTCGTCGCGGCAAGCGGGCGCAGGCGGCCGGCCTTGAAATGCCCGACGCCTGTACCGTAGCTGATGAACTGCGCCTGCACCTGGCCCGCAAGCAGATCGGTGATTGCGATACCCGCGCTTTTGTACGGCACGTGCACGAGATCAATTTTCGCCATCGACTTCAAGAGCTCCATCGACAGGTGCAGGCCGCTGCCGTTGCCGGTCGATGCGTAGGTCAGCGCACCGGGCTTGTCGCGCGCGAGCTTGATGAACTCGGCCAAGTTATTGGCTTGCACCGTGCGATTCACCGAGAGGAAATAGGGTGCCGCACCGAGCAGCGTGATCGGCGCGAAGTCTTTCACCGGATCGTACGGAATTTTCCGGTAGAGGCTCGGGTTGATAGCGAGCTGCGCGGTCAACGTGAGTCCGAGCGTGTAGCCGTCGGCCGGCGCGTGCGCGAGGATATCCATCGCGATGTTGCCGTTCGCGCCGCCGCGATTGTCGGCGATGAACTGCACGCCGGTTCGCTCGGTCAGGTGGTGCGCGAGCGGGCGCGCGACGACGTCGCTGCCGCCGCCGGGGCCGTACGGCAGCACGAGCCGCACCGGCTTCTCGGGATAAGCGCCGGCAAGTGCTGCAACCGGCAGCGCCAGCAAAATTAAAATAAAGCGCGCGCAGTTCATGCCGATTGTTGCGCGAGCGCGGTGAACGCCTTGCCGAGCGCCGATTGCGTGCGCGCAAGGTGATCGTTATTGTCTTGCAACCGGGCGCGGTCTGTTGCGGCCCCGGCGCGCTCTGCTTCGAGCATGCGATTGACTTCGGTCAATTGCGGCCCGCCTATGCCCTGGCGCCCGAACACCATGTATTCGGCGCTGATGATTTCTTTGAAATCGCTTTCGCTCAACGGAAATTTCTGCTGCGTGCCGGCGGTGTAGATGTGCGCGGCTTCCGCGTACGGTATCTCATGGAGCTTGAGGCCGTGACCGCGGCCGTAATCGGTCAATTGCGAAGCGAAGTGATGGCCGATGCGGAAGGGCACGTCGGCGCGCTGCAGCAGGGCGTCCGCGATTTCGGTGGTGGTCGAGTAATCGGCCCTGACCTCGGCGAGCGCGCGCTCCTTGTTGACGACAATGCCGTCGACTATTTGCTGGAACAGCTTGAACACCTGCAGCGGGCGCGCGCACGGCACCGGGTCGTACATGCGGTAATCGAACATGCCGATACGCGTGTTGTGCGCGATGAGGAATACGCCGTGCATGTCCGCGACCATGAGGCTCGCCTGCGCGCGTAGCTGCTCGAGTGCCGCCGGATTGCGCTTCTGCGGCATGATGCTGCTGACGCCGGTCAGCTCGCCGGCCGCGAGCACGAACCATGGCACGGCTTCGGCATACTGCGCGTGGATGTCTTGCGCGAACTGGCCGAGCTGGACGGCGGCTATGCTCAGTGCGCCGGCGACTTCGAGGGCGCTGTCGACGGGCGCCAGATGATTGGCGTCGTACGCGTTTTCGACCAGCCCTTGGAAACCCAGCAGCACGCCCAGATGCTGGCGATCGAGCGGAAAGCTCGACGTCGCGAGCGCGGCGGCGCCGAGCGGATTTTGGTTCACGCGCTCATAGGCCTGCAGCAGACGAGCGGTCTGCCGCGTCAGCATGGCTGTGAGCGCCAGCAGATAGTGCGCGAACGTCGTCGGCTGGGCTTGCACGCCGTGCGTATACGCGGGAATGATGGTTTCCTTGTGCTGCGCCGCCACTTTGAGCAGTTTCTCGCGCGCGACGATCAGCGCTTCAGTTTCCTGCGCGAGGCCGTCGCGCAGATTCATGCGCGCTATCGTCGATGCGATGTCCTGCCGGCTGCGCCCCGTATGCAGGCGCGAGGCATCGGCCCCGGCGGCAGCGAGCAGGCGCGGCTCGTAGTCAAGGTAGTCGGCGGACCGCTGCGGCGACGATGCGCGCTGCCGGGTCACTTCGGCGATGCCTTTGGCGATCGTGCACGCGAGCGCATGCGGCAGGATGCGCGTCTTGTCGAGCATGACGACCGAGGCTTTGTTGATTTCGTCGAGAAATTCGACGGAGCGCCCGCCGTTGCGGAACACTTCGTTGATATCGAGGGCAGAAGCAGGGCCGCTCATCCGTTGTTACCTCCTGAACAGCGATGGATCGCGCCGGCGTCGGGCCGGCCGCGGATTAGTACAGCTTGATCTTCAACGCCTGTGCCTGTTTTTCGGCCTCGGCGTACTCTTTCGCGAACTGCGCTTTGAACTCTCCCGGCGTCATGCGCTCGCCCGGCTCGCTGCCGTCCGCGGCAAGCTTCTGCACCATCTGCGGCGTGTTCATGCCGTCGGTGATGACGCGATTGATGGCCGCGATGACAGGCCGCGGCGTGCCGACCGGTGCGAACAGGTTGTAGCTGTTGACTATCTTGAAACCGGGAAAGCCAGACTCCGCGACCGTCGGCAGATCGGGGAAGGCGTTCACGCGTTTGAGTCCCATGACGGCGAGTGCACGCACCTTGCCTGTTTTCATGGCGGCGGCGCCGGAAATGGCGCTGGCCGGCACCATGTTGATCTCACCGGACATCACGCCGACCAATGCGGGTGCCGTGCCTTTATAAGGCACGTGCACGAATTTGCCGCCGGACAATACTGCAAGCCGCTCCATGCCGAGATGAACGGTAGTGCCTATGCCGGAACTGCCGTAGCTGAGCTGTTTGGTTTTGGAATAAGCAATAAGCTCCCTGACCGACCTCGCCGGCAGCGACGGCTCGACCACGAGGATGTATGGCTGGGTCGTCATCACAACGATGGGTTCGAACGCGGTGCGTATATCGAAGCTGACGCGCTTCAGCGCGCCGAGCAGCATCAGCGTATCGGTCGCGCTGAGTATCGTGTAGCCATCGGCCGGCGCCTGCGCGCCGAGCTCGGCGGCGATGACCGTGCCGCCGCCGGAGCGGTTGTCGACGACGACGGTCTGTCCCCAGCGATCGCTCAGCAACTGCGCGCCGACGCGCGTGATGGTGTCGTTGCCGGCGCCGGGTGGCACGCCGACGATGAGTCTGATCGGGTGCGCCGGGTAGCCCACAGGCTTGTCCTGCGCGCGGACGTCGT
The DNA here is from genome assembly GCA_025363575.1 of Betaproteobacteria bacterium. Next base: position 21,931 of record JANYDM010000156.1, read on the forward strand.
CCGCGGCGCAAGTCAGGAAGGAGGCGATAGAGATCGCGATTGCGGTAGCGGGGGATTTCACGTGTGGGCTTGGAGGCTATGCAGGCCCTATGCTACCCATTTATGCGCACCGCTGCATTTTTCGCGCGCAGAGCTGGCCTGCAATGGCAGCCGGAAAAAAATCGGAATACCATTGCGGGTCGCGCGCATCCGCAGCGCGCCAGGAGAGGAGATGCATCGCAATGGATTCCATGGAGAAAAAAACGGCGACTACTGTGACCGGCGCACGCGCGCTGGTCGATGCGCTGCTGCGCGAGGGGGTCGATCACGTGTTCGGCATACCGGGCACGCAAAACCTTGCGATCATAGACGCGCTGCGCGATACGCCGCAGATTCGCTTCATATTGACGCGCCACGAGCAGGGCGCCGCTTTCATGGCTTACGGCTACGCGCGCGCGGGCATGCGTCCCGCGGTGGTGACGGCGACGGAAGGGCCGGGCGTCACGAACCTCGCGACCGGTATCGGCGCTGCGCATCGCGGGCTCGTGCCGGTGATCAGCATCTGCGGCGTGCAGGAAAGCGTCATGCGCGAACGCGATGCGACGCAGGACATGGACCAGGTCGCGTTCATGCGGCCGATCACCAAATGGGCATACAGCATACCGAACGTCGACAAGGTGCAGGAATGCGTGCGTCGAGCGTTTCGCGTCGCGCTGACCGAGCCGCAGGGGCCGACGCATATCGAGGCCGCGAGCGAAGTGCTGCTTGAGTACTGCACGCCGGAGCCCACTGCACCGGCCGCTTACCGCAATACCGTATTGCCTGCCTGCACGAGCGAACAGCTCGATCGCGTGCATGAAATGCTCGCCGTCGCGAAGCAGCCCGTGTTCGTCGTCGGCCGCGGCGTCATCAGCGAAAAGATGAGCGAACAAATGGGCAGGCTGGCGGAATTGACCGGCATTCCCGTCGGCGCCCTGCAGTATTCGCCGGACGCGCTGCCGACCACGCATCCGCTGGCGCTCGGTGCGCTCGGCCGCAGCGGCTTCGGCAGCGCCAACCGCATCGTGCCGAAAGCCGACCTGATCGTCGCGATCGGCGCGCATATCGATGTGTTCTCGACGATGCACAAGTACGGCATTTTCAATGCCAATGCAAAGCTCGTGCATCACAGCGCGGCGCCGGGCCAGATCGGCATCGTGTTTCCCGTCACGCTGGGCGTGACCGGCTCGACGCAAAGTTTCATCGCGGGGCTGACCGAGCGCGCGGCGAAATCGAAGCTGCGCAAGGCCTGGGTCGACGTGCCGAAAGCGCGCGCCGAATGGGAGACGGAACTGCAGGGCCTGGTGAAACACACGGCCGAGCCGATACAGTCGCAGTTCGTCGCGCACATGATCCGCAAGGTGCTGCCGCAGAATGGGCTGCTGGTCGTCGACGCGGGCAACGGCGGCAAGCACGTGCGCAGCTACTTCAAGAGCTGGGAGCCGGGCACGTTCTTCTGCATCGACGATTGGGCGTCCGTCGGCGGCTCGTTTCCGATCGCGCTGGGCGCCAAACTCGCGCGGCCGGACCGGCCGGTGCTGTGCGCGTCGGGCGACATGGGGGCGATGTGCAACATCGGCGAGCTCGAGACCGCGATGCGCGAGAAAATTCCGGTCGTCTACGTCGTGTTCAATGACCAGGGCCTGGGCAACGAGCGAGCGTTCCAGAACGAGCACTATGGCGGGCGCTTCTATGCCGTCGACTACAAGAACCCCGATTTCGGCGCGCTGGCGAAAGTATTCGGCGCGCACGGCGAGCACGTCACGCGACCGGGCGATCTGGAAGGCGCGCTGCAGCGTTCGTTCGCCAGCGGCAAGCCGGCCATCGTCGACGTCATGATCGATCAGAACACGCTGGCGCCGGTGGTGTTCAAGCAGTAAGAGTGCGGGGAACGCCGCGGCTTCGTGTCGAAGGGAAGCATGAATCTCAAGCAACTGAAGGCGTTGTGCGAAGTCGTCGACCGCGGCTATACGATCTCCGGCGCCGCGCACTCGCTGTTTCGCACTCAACCCAGCATCACGCGCCAGATCCAGGAGCTCGAGAAGGAGCTCGGTATCGAGCTGTTCTTGCGCAAGCGCAACAAGATACTCGACGTGACGCCGCAGGGCCGCGAGGTGGTGACCATCGCGCGCCGTATGCTCGACGATGCGAAAAACATGCAGCGTGTCAGCGACGAGCTGTCGCAACTCGCCGCCGGCGAATTTT
>JANYDM010000160.1 GCA_025363575.1 Betaproteobacteria bacterium
CAAGATGGGGCGGCATATTGCCAGCGTCATCAACGACATTGCGAAGGCGATGAACCCGCGGCATTTGAACCCCGCCGCCGCGCGCAGCGGCTCGTGGTCGGTCGTGCCTTATCAGAGCACGCACAACACGGGCGGCACCATCATGGGCGCGAGCCCCGCGACGTCGGCGGTGAACAAGTACTGCCAGAGCTGGGACTGCCACAATCTCTTCGTCATGGGCGCGAGCCTGTTTCCGCATAACGCCGCGTACAACCCGACCGGCCCGGTCGGCGCGCTCGCATACCGCGCGGCCGACACGCTGAAAAACGTGTACCTCAAAAATCCCGGCCCGCTGGTGTCGGCATGACGAACGCGGTACTGCAGTGCATGGTGCTGGGCGGAGCGCTCGCGGTGTTCGGGGCGCACGCCGCCGGCGATGCGGCGCGCGGCAAGAAAGTCTTCGAAGAGTGCGCCGCGTGCCATTCGCTCGAGAAAGGCGCGCACGGGGTCGGCCCCTCGCTGAAAGGCGTGTTCGAGCGCAAGGCAGGCGAGCTCGCGGATTTCCGCTTTTCCCCCGCGATGAAGCGCAGCGGGCTGGCGTGGAGCCCGCGCACGCTCGATTTTTTCCTGACCGACCCGCAGCAGGAGATCAAAGGGAATCGCATGCCGTATTCGGGCCTGGCGGACGCGAAAGACCGCGCGGACCTGATCGAATACCTGCGCGAAGCAGCGAAGTAACGCGGGTTCAGTTCTCCGGCTTGATGCCGGCGCTCTTGACGAGCGCGCCGAATTTCTCCACTTCGGCGCGGAAGAACGGCGCGAATTCGGCGGCCGAATTGCCGCGCGGCCTGAAGCCCTGCTTTTCGATGATGCCGCGTATTTGCGCGTCGTGCAGCGCTTCTGCCAGCACCGCATTCATGCGCGCGACAATCCGCGGCGGCGTTTTCACCGGCACGAACATCGCGAACCAGGCGGTGATATCGAAGCCGGGCAGGCCTGACTCATCGAGTGTCGGTATCTCCATGGCGAGCGGCGAGCGGTGCAACGAGCTGACAGCGATACCGCGCAATCTGCCGGCGCGCGCGTGCGGCAGCATGTACGGCGTGCCGCCGAACACCAGTTGCGTCTGGCCGGCGATGGTTTCCTGCACAGCCTGCGGCGTCACCTTGTATGCGACGTGCACGATGTCGGTCTTGCTCGCCTGCTTGAAGAGCTCGCCCGCCATGTGCGCGATGCTGCCGATGCCGAACGATGCGTAGTTGAGCTTGCGCGGGTTCGCTCGCGCATACGCGATCAGCTCAACCACGCTTTTGGCCGGCACACCGGGATTGATGCCGAGCAGCAAGTCGACGTCGGCGAGGTTGGACACCGGCGCGAAATCAGTGACGACGTCGTACTTCGGTTTGTAGAGGCTCGGGTTGATGGCGATCGCAATTGACGTCACGAGCCACGTATAGCCGTCGGGTGCGGCGCGCGCGACCATCTCTTCGCCGATCACGCCGTTGGCGCCCGGGCGGTTGTCGATCACGATCTGCTGGCCCAGCATGTCGGACATCTTCGGCGACAACGTGCGCATCAGTATGTCGCTCGAGCCGCCGGCGGCCATCGGGATCAGCAGGCGCAGCGGACGATCGGGGTAGCGGTCCTGCGCAAATGCGGAAGGCACGGCGATGATGGTTGCGACCGACAAGAGAGTACTGGCAAACACGTCGACACCAATGCCTGCAAAATCGTTACGCATGCAGCGCTCTCCCCAATGATGACGCCGGAGCACAATAGCAAGCGGCGCTTGTCGGCGCAACCGCGCGCGCATACACTCCCGCACTTCAAGAAAATCCCGTGAGGAGTGCAGTGTTCATGACCAGCAACGACCGCGCCGTCGACGCGCACGCGCATGTTTTCGGCGGCCCCGAATTTCCGTTCTCGCCCCACACGCTTTATCAGCCGCATCCGAGCCAGATGGGCACCCCGGAGAAATTTCTCGCGGTGCTCGCCGCGCATGGCAGAACGCATGGCCTGCTGGTCGGCGCAGGCCCCTATGAGTACGACAATCGCGTGATGCTGAAGGCAATCGCCGAGTCTGATGGCCGCTTCAAGGGCGTCGGCGTCGTCAAGGCGACCGCGGGCGAGGCAGAGCTTGCGAAACTGAAAGAGCAGGGCGTTGTCGGCATACGCATGAACCTGATGGGTCACGGGTTGCGTCCGCTGATCGAGGAGGGTGCTGACCGCCTGCTGCAGCATCTGAAAGCGCTTAACATGTACTTGCAGCTGCACTTTCAGAAAGACGAGCTCGTCGAAGCCGCGCCGATACTGATCAAGTCTGGCGTGAAAGTGATGATCGATCACTTCGGCCGCCCGGACATCAAGGCGGGCGTCACGAGCAAGGGCTATCAGACCGTCCTCGAGTTCGGCAAGAACGGTCTGGGCGTGATTAAAATTTCCGGCCCGTTCCGCTCGTCGGTGCAGGGCTATCCGTACACCGACACTGATCCATTCGTCGCCGCGGCGATCGACGCTTATACGCTCGACCGCTGCGTGTGGGGTTCCGACTGGCCGTTCGTGCGCATGGACGAGCGCATGGACTACGGCCCGCCGGCGACCTGCCTGACGCGCTGGGTGCCCGATGAAGCGGATCGGCGGAAAATTTTGTGGGAAACGCCTGCACGGTTGTTCGGTTTCAAATAACCGCACTGCGGCGCGTTACGCAGCGACGCCGTACTTCTTGATGATGTCCTGATTGAATTTCAAGCCAAGGCCCGGCTTGTCGGGCACGACCAGATCGCCTTTTTCCATCCGTGGAATTTCTTCCCATAGCGGAATCGACCATGCGATGTATTCGACGGTGAGGCCATTGGGGATGCCGGCGATGAGGTGCACGTGCAGTTCAGGCAGCACGTGGCTGACGACCGGTACATTAAACGCCTCGCACATGCCGGCGATTTTCAGCCACGGCGTGATGCCGCCCGCGCGCATGAGGTCGATCATTGCGATGTCGACGGAGCGCGCTTCGAGCATATGGCGGAAGGGCACGGTGCCGTAGCCGTATTCGCCGCCGGCCACCGGCGTGGCGAGCGCGTCCGCGACGCGCGCGAGCCCGGCATAGTCGTCGTGCGCGGTGACGTCCTCGATCCAGTAGAGGTGGACATCCTCGATGCGCCGGCCGATGTCGATCGCCTGGTGCACGCTCCAGTTCTGGTTGATGTCGCACATCAGGTCGATATCCGGCCCGATAGACTCGCGGATCAGGCGCGCGCGTTCGACTTCACGCAACGGATTCGTATTGCCCGGAATCGCCAGCTGCATTTTCATCTGGCGGAAACCTTTTTCGACCAGCTTGGGCGCTGCTTTCACGCAATGCTCGTTGGTATAGCCGCGCATGAGCGCGCCGCTCGCATAGGTGACGACGCGGTCGCGATGCCCGCCGACCAGTTTTGCCAGCGACAGATTCGTCGCCTTGCCCTTGATGTCCCACAGCGCGATATCGATGGCCGCGATCGCATGAGCGAATACGCCGCCCGGGCCGAGATTGCCGCTTAGCGCGCGCAGCCTGCCGATCACGGATTCAATGCGCAGCGGGTCCATGCCGATGACGAGCGCGGCGAGCTGCCCGACCATGCTCGTTAGCGATGCGATCACCGGCCCGCCGTAAAAGCCGCCGTAGTACGTGAGGCCGATTCCCTCGATGCCGTCGTCGGTGCCGAGCGTGAGCGTCACGATGTCGCGTGATGCGCCGTGCGCGACAGGGCCGCCGGCGAGCGGCTCGACGGCGGGCAGGCGTACAGTCAGGACATTGGCGTGGGTGATCTTCATTGCATCCTCTTGGATTGAATGTGAAATGAGATGGAGCGGGATTGCCTGGGACTGATTGCGGGCGCACACTAGTGCCGTGATATCGAGTCGCGCGGCAGCCAGCACCGCGCAATTAAATTTTATTATTGTTGCGGCGATTATCGAAAGCGCATCCAGCCGTGTCAATCAAAACCATCGCCTTGATCGCCGGAGCAGTTATTCTCGCCGCCGCCGGCTGGTATTTTCGCGATTCGGGACCCGTGCGCGAGGCCGGAGACAGCGTGGCGGGATTCGCGACCAGCATTTTGCCCGACAACAGTTATACGGTCGCCAAAAACGACGCCGTAAAATCGAGCGAGCCGGGCGCTCCGCATTCGTTGCGCAAATGCGTCTCGGACACGCGCACGGTGTACACCGATGAGAAATGCCCGGCCGGCAGCCGCGAAGCCCCGATCAGCGAGGGCAACGTGACGGTCGTCCCGGGGCCGCGGCCGAGCGCGCCTGCGAAAGGCGAAGAAAAAGCGAAGTAATGCGTTTGCGCGCGGCTCCCCCGATCGGGGCGATCAGAACATCATCTGTCCGCCGTTGACCTGTATCGTCTGTCCAGTGAGGAACCCCGCACCCGGGCCGGCGAGAAAACGCACAGTGCTCGCGATTTCTTCCGCTTCGCCGTAACGGCCGAGCGGAATATTGGCCGGTGCGGGCCGCGGCTCGCGTCCGGGAGCGCGCGTGGTATTCATGGTGCCGGGCGCTATGCAGTTCGCGCGGATGTTGCGGCCGCCGAATTCGCGCGCGATGCCGCGGGTGAAGCCGATAAGACCGTGCTTGGCAACCGAGCCGTTGATTCTTTGTGCGGCGCCTGACAGCGACTGCATCCCGCCCAGCGTTATGATGGCGCCGCCGCCGTTCTTCAGCATCGACGGAATGCAAGCTTGTGCGCAATAGAACGCGCCGTCGAGCGTGATGCCGAGGGGCAGCCGCCATTCATCGTAGGTCAGATCGAGAAAAGGTTTCTCGCTGCGCACCGATGCATTGAGCACGAGGACATCGATGCGGCCGAAGCGCTTGAGTATCGCGTCGGTCATGCCTTTCACGTCGTCGGCGCTGGCTATGTCGGCGACGTAGACTTCCGCCTGGCCGCCGGCCGCACGAATTTCCTGCGCGACTTTTTCCGCATCGTCTTTCGAGCTGCGCGTGTTGATCGCAACGGCGGCGCCGCCCGCGGCGAGCGCCAGCGCGGTGGCACGGCCGATATTTTTCGCGGCGCCCGTGACGAGCGCGACCTTGCCTGCGAGTTCAGTTCCGGGCGCGTAAGCGCCGACTGTCGTTGTCATGCTCAGAGTCTCCGTGGATTGTGATGCGATGGTTTTCGTAGGATAGCCGATAGTCGCGGCGGGCGTGAACGGCGCCGGCATTTTTTGAGTTACCATGCGGAAAAACAAAATCTGCCGGAGAACCTTAGTTGAGAAAAGAATTGCGCGGCGCAATCGCGCTGCTCGCAGCAGCATTGTCGCCATCGTTCGCGCCGTCGTTCGTATTGGCCGAGGCTTATCCCGACAAACCCATCCGCGTGATCGTGCCGGTGCCCGCGGGCGGGACTCCCGATGTCGTCGCGCGCATGGTCGCGCCCGGTCAGTCGAACCTGCTCGGACAGCAGCTCGTAATCGACAATCGCGGCGGCGCCGGCGGTCTTATCGGCGGCGAGATGGCGGCCAAGGCGGTGCCTGACGGCTACACCCTGTTTTTCAGCAGCCCCGGCGCGCTGACGATACTGCCGCACCTGCAGAAGCACGTTAATTACGACACGCTGCGCGATTTCTCGCCGGTAAGCCTCGTGGCGATCGGGCCTTTCCTGCTGATCACGCATCCGTCGGTGCCCGCGAAGACGGTGAAGGAGTTGCTGGCTCTCGCGAAAGCTGAGCCGGGCAAACTCAACTATGCATCCGCCGGCAACGGGGCCGCGAACCATCTGGCGATGGAGTTATTCAAGAGCATGGCCGGAATCAATATCACGCACGTGCCGTATAAAGGCGCGCCGCAGGCCGTCACTGACCTGATTGGCGGCAGCGTGAACCTGATGTTCAATTCGATCCCGCCCGTGCTGCAGCACATCAAGTCCGGGCGCTTGCGCCTGCTCGGCGTATCGACGGCAAAACGCTCGCCTCAACTGCCCGATGTTCCGACTGTCAGCGAGGCAGGCGTGCCGGGCTACGAATCCATCACCTGGTTCGGCCTGCTGGCGCCCGCGAGAACACCGCCGGCGATTCAGCTCCGGCTGCAACGTGAAATCATCAAAGTAGTGCGCGCACCGGAAATGAAAGCGCAACTGGAAGTGCAGGGCTACGACGCCGTCGGCGGCAGCCCGGCGGAATTCGCGGCCTTTATCCGCGCTGAATCGGAAAAATATGCCAAAGTCGTCAAACTTTCCGGCGCCAAAGTGGATTAACACTCTGTGATCACGCAATTCAGTGATTGGGTAATTAAGTAACTCCATCACCCAATCACCCAATCACCCAATCACCAATCACTTAATTATGACCAAACCCGTCGTCCTCGTAACCTCAACCTCGTTGTCCGATTCCGCCAAAAAAATCCTGCGCGATGCGGACGCCGAGGTCATTTACATGTCCGGTCCGGTCGATGAGGACGCCCTGGTTGCGCAATTCGCGGCCGCTGAGATCAACGCCGTGCTGCTGCGCACCTCGCCGCCGTTCACGCGGCGCGTGCTGAAGTCAGCGAAGCATCTGAAGATCATTGCCAAGCATGGCGCCGGCGTCGACAGCGTCGATATCGACGCCGCTACTGCATGCGGCATCGCGGTCGTGACGGCCGGCGATGCCAACTCCGACCCTGTCGCCGAGCAGGCGATCATGTTTATGCTGACGCTCGCGCGCGATTTGCCGCGTCTCAATCGCGGGCTGCGCGAGGGAAGATGGGAGAAGGACAAGTTCCTCGGGCGCGAATTTCGCGGGCGCACCGTCGGCATCGTCGGCTTCGGCGCCATCGGCCGGCGCACGGCCCGGCTCGCGCGCGCGCTGGGCGCGAACGTTGTGCTGCATTCGCGCTCGAAAATCCAGGACGCCGAAGGCATGGAAGTCGAGGAGAATTTCGAGCGGCTGCTGGGCCGCGTCGACATCCTGAGCCTGCATTGCCCTCTCAACGACAAGACGCGCGGCATGCTCGGCGACAAGCAGTTGCGCATGATGAAGCCGACCGCGCTGCTGATCAACACGGCGCGCGGCCAGATGGTCGACGAGGCAGCGCTGGTCGATGCATTGAAGAACGGGCGCCTCGCGGGCGCGGGACTCGAAACCTTCGCGGAGGAGCCGACCGACCCGAAAAATCCGCTGATCTTTCTCGACAATGTCATCTGCACGCCGCATTGCTCCGCGCTGACCGCCGAGGCGATGACGCGCATGGGCACAGCGGCGGCGACCAATATCGTCGGTTATGTCCAGAGCGGCAAGTGTGACGAGGCTAACGTGGTAAATCCCGGTGTACTTAAAAACCGGTGATTGGGTGATTAAGTGATAAGGTGATTTAGTCTTCGATCACTTAATCCCCCATCCCCCATCCCCCATCCTCCATCCCCAACTACCTACCCAAATGAACGAAATCAAAAGCGAAGTCCGCGACGGTATGCGCATCGATTGGGACGTGCCGATCACCATGGACGACGGCATAGTTCTGCGTGCCGACGTGTTTCGCCCGAACGCGCCGGGCAAATATCCCGCGCTGGTGAGTTACGGACCGTACGGGAAAGGCCTCGCGTTTCAGGAAGGCTACAAGACAGCGTGGGACATCATGTGCCGCGAGAATCCCGACGCGGTGGCGGGCTCGACCAACCAGTATCAGAGCTGGGAAGTCGTCGACCCGGAGAAGTGGGTGCCCGACGGCTATATCTGCGTGCGAGTCGACTCGCGCGGTGCCGGCCGCTCGCCCGGCTATCTCGATCACAACAACGGGCGCGAGAACAAGGATTTTCACGACTGCATCGAATGGACCGGCACGCAGCCGTGGTGCAGCGGCAAGGTCGGCCTGAACGGCATTTCGTATTACGCGTCGAGCCAGTGGCGCGCCGCGGCGCTGCAGCCCCCGCATCTTGCTGCCATCTGCGTCTGGGAAGGCTGGGTCGACTACTACCGAGATTCCGTGCGACACGGCGGCATCGCCTGCGTGTTCCGCAAGAACTGGCAGGAGATGCAGGTGAAAACGGTGCAGCACGGCCGCGGCGAACGCGGACCGAAGAGCCGCGTCACTGGCGAACTTGTGTGCGGGCCCGAGACGGTGAGCGAGGAAGAGCTCGCGAAGAATCGCGCCGACATGTGGACGGGCGTGCTCGAATACCCGCTGATCGCCGACTACTATCACGAACGCACTGCCGATCTTTCGAAAGTCACCGTGCCATTGTTGTCTGCGGCGAACTGGGGCGGGCAGGGCTTGCACCCGCGCGGTAATTTCGAAGGTTATACGCGAGCCGCCTCGCAGCAAAAATGGCTCGAGGCCCATGGCGGTTCGCACTGGGCCCCGTTCTACACGGACTACGGCGTAAAACTGCAGAAACGTTTTTTCGATTTCTTCCTGAAGGGTGAAGCGAACGGCTGGGACAAGCAGCCGAAAGTGCTCCTGCAGGTGCGCCATCCCGGCGAGAAATTCGTCGAGCGCGCCGAGAACGAATGGCCGCTCGCGCGTACGCGGTGGACGAACTTTTATCTCGATCCGGAGAACAAAGCGCTCTCGCTCACGCCGGTGACGGCCGCCGCGACTCTCACGTACGCGACGATGGGTGACGGCGTGGCATTCTCTACGCCGCCGCTGGAGGCGGACACCGAAATCACCGGGCCGCTGGCGCTAAAGCTGTTTGTTTCTTCAGAGACGTCGAATGCGGACATTTTCGCGGTGCTCGGCATCTATGACCCACAGGGCAAGGAAGTCGTTTTCCAGGGCGCGCTCGATCCGCATACGCCGGTCGCGCAGGGCTGGCTGCGTGCGTCGCAGCGCAAGCTCGACAAAAAACTCTCGCTGCCGTTCAGGCCCTACCATACGCACGATGAAAGCCTGCCGTTGAAGCCGGGCGAAGTCTACGAGCTCGATATCGAGATATGGCCGACGTGCATCGTCGTGCCCAAAGGCTATCGCATCGTGCTGACAGTCCGCGGCAAGGATTACGTATACGCGGGCGAAGCCGCCACGCTCTCGAACATGAAAAACCCGATGCGCGGCTGCGGTCCGTTCGAGCACGACGATCCCGACGACCGGCCGCCCGCGGTATTCGACACCCGCGTAACGCTCCATTTCGGGGCAAAACGGCCCGCCGCCGTCCTGCTCCCGTTGATTCCGGAAAAAGCGGCGCCAAAATAGCCTCGCGCAGGCAAATGCGCTATCCTGAAATTCGGCTGGGGGAGGCCCGTCCGCGCTGCGCTCGCAGCCTGCCCGCATTCAGCGACAACTATTCGTAGGTCAATTCGCCGTCCAGGCAAAAGTCGTGTGGAGGAAAGAAAAATGGCAAAGCTCAATATCAATGGCAAGGTGCATGACGTGAAAGTGGAGGCGGACACGCCGCTGCTATGGGCGCTGCGCGAGCAGGTTGGCCTCACCGGCACCAAATACGGCTGCGGGGTCGCGCAGTGCGGCGCGTGCTCCGTGCACATCAACGGCGAAGTGCGCCGCTCGTGCACGACACCCGTCAGCAGTGTCAAATCCACCGACAAGATTGTCACCATCGAAGGGCTGTCGGCAAAGAGCACGCATCCCGTCCAGCAGGCATGGCTCGCGCTCGACGTGCCGCAATGCGGCTACTGCCAGTCGGGCCAGATCATGGCGGCCGCCGCGCTGCTCAAGCAGAACCCGAACCCGAGCGACAAGGACATCGATGAAGCGATGACCAACATCTGCCGCTGCGGCACCTACCAGCGGGTGCGCGCCGGCGTGCATATGGCGGCGCAGAAGATGGCTTCGGCAGCTCCCGCCGGACGCAAAGCCAAAGTTCAGGCGTAAGGGGAGATGACCATGAAAAATACCATCAAAGCCAAAGCGACAGATCTTTCGCGCCGCAAATTTCTTGTCACGACCGCCGCCGCGGGTTCGGGCCTGGCGCTCGGGTTCAACCTGCCGTTCGGCATCGGCGCTGCAGAGGCGAAACGCACCGCAGCGGGCACCGAAGTCAACGCATGGGTTGTCATCAATCCCGACAATACCTGCGTCGTGCGTATCGCGCGCTCCGAAATGGGCCAGGGCACGGAAACCGGTCTGGCGCAACTCGTCGCTGAAGAGCTCGAATGCGGCTGGAAGAACGTGACGACCGATTTCATCACGCCCGGCCAGAACCTCTCGCGCAAGCGCGTGTGGGGCGAAATGGGCACCGGCGGTAGCCGCGGCATCCGCACGTCCGAAGACTACGTGCGGCGCGGCGCAGCGGCGGCACGCATCATGCTGCTGCAGGCGGCTGCAGATCAGTGGAAAGTGCCGGTTGGCGAACTGACTGTTTCCGACGGCGTGATCACGCATGCGGCGTCCAATCGCAAGATCACCTACGGCAAAGTCGCGTCGGCCGCGGCCAAGCTGACACCGCCGGACCAGAAGAGCATCAAGCTGAAGGACGCGCGCGACTGGAAGGTCGCCGGCAAGCCGATGAAGCGGCTCGACACCCCGGGCAAGATCAACGGCAGCGTCGTCTATGCCATCGATTTGCAATTGCCCGGCATGCTCAATGCCGCGATCAAGCAGGCGCCCGTGTTCGGCAGCAAGCTCGTCAGCTACGACGAAACCAAAATCGCGGGCATGAGCGGCGTCAAACGCGCGGTCAAGGTCAACGACTATGCGGTCGCGGTTGTTGCCGACACGTGGTGGCATGCAAAGAAAGCGCTCGATGCGCTGCCCATCGTGTGGGACGAGAAGGAGAACGGCTCCCGCTCGACCGCAACGATTGCCGAGCAGATGATGGACGGCATTAATTCGCCGACGGCGTATGCGTTCCGCAGCGAAGGCGACGCACCGAAGGCAATCGCGGGCGCTGCGAAGAAAGTCGAGGCGTTGTACAGCACGCCTTTCCTCGCGCACGCCACGATGGAGCCCATGAACTGCACCGTCAGGCTTACGGCTGACAAAGCCGAAGCATGGACCTCCACGCAAAATGCGGAGGCCTCGCTGGCGGCGTTGTCCGAAGAGGCAGGCCTGCCGCTTGAGAAGTGCGATGTATACCGGCACATGCTGGGCGGCGGCTTCGGCCGGCGCGGCGGCAACCAGGACTACACGCGCCAGGCGACGGCGATCGCCAAGAATTTCCCCGGCGTGCCGGTGAAGCTCATCTGGAGCCGCGAAGAAGACATGACGCACGACTTCTATCGCCCGATCTCGATGTGCAAGCTGTCGGCCGGCCTCGATGACAAAGGCAATGTCGTCGGCATGCACGTGCGCGTGTCGGGCCAGTCGATCAACGCGCAGGTCAACCCGGCTTCAATCAAAAACGGCGCCGACGCGCGGCAGCTGCAGGGCTATGCCAAAGAGCCGGGCGACGCGCAGCTTGGCTACGACTTCCCGAATCTGCTGATCGAGTATTCGATGCGCAACACGCACGTGCCGGTCGGCCCGTGGCGCGGCGTGAACACGAATCAGAACGGCGTCTATATGGAATGCTTCGTCGAGGAGCTCGCGCGCGCGGCCGGCAAGGATTCGCTCGAGTTCCGGCGCGCGATGATGAGCAAGTTTCCCAAGCATCTCGCGGTGCTCAATGCCGCCGCTGAAAAAGGCGATTGGGGCAAGCCGTTGCCGCCGGGCGTGCATAGGGGCATCGCGCAGTTCATGGGCTACGGCAGTTACTCGGCGGCGGTTGCCGAAGTCTCGGTGAGCGCCGCGGGGGAGCTGAAAGTGCATCGTCTCGTGCTGGCGCTGAACTGCGGCCACGCCGTGAACCCCGACCAGATTGCGGCACAGGTCGAAGGCTCGGTCGCGTACGGTCTTACCGCCGCACTTTACGGCGAGCTGAACGTCGACAAAGGCCGCATCGTCGAAGACAACTTCCACAACTACAAGATCATGCGCCTCGCTGAAATGCCCAAAGTCGAAACGGTCATCGTGCCGACGTTCGACTTCTGGGGCGGCGTCGGCGAGCCGACCATCTGCGTAGTCTCGCCTTCGGTGCTGAACGCGATCTACGCGGCGACCGGCAAGCCGGTGCGTTCGTTGCCGTTGAAGAACCAAAAGTTAATATAAAACTTTGCGTGGCTCCTGTTTGCGCAGGAGTGACGACTTGAATAAAACGGGCAAGCGGAGATATCCGCTTGCCCGTTTATTTTTTGATTCCCTCCCCTACAAGGGGGAGGAATAGTTTGCTACTGCGTCAACGTCTCGCGCAGCCACTTCCACGCCGCCGGCCCCCATTCGCGCTCGTTCTTCGCGGCGATATGCCCATCGTCGGGATACACGCGCGCAACGCGGCCGGCGGGCGGGCCGCTTTCGAGCGCGAGGTAGAGATTGCCGATAGGCGTCAGGTGATCGATCTTGCCGTTAACCATGTACATCGGCATGGTGAGCTTATCGAGAAGTCCGTTGTCTTTCAGCGACCAGCGCAGAAACTCCTTGCGCTGTTCTTCTTCACTGATCGTATAGGTGGATGGTTTGGTACCGCGCGGACCGAACCAATTGGTGCGCGCGCGCGCTTCGGCCGCTTTGCGCCATTCCGCCCGCTCTTCCGCCGTCCCCCAGTAGCCGACGCCGCCGGGCGCGCATGAGATGAGGCCTTTGATGCGATGGTCGAGCGCTGCCAGGCGCATTACCCACAAGCCTCCGCGGCTCACGCCGAAGGCGCCGAGTCGGTCGCCGTCGATTTCCGGGCGTTTTTGCAGTGCGTCCAGCGCAGATTGCCACGCGACCACCGATTCGGGCGCGTGCGCGAACGACGTCTGGCCGGTGCCCGGCGCATCGACGACGAGGGCAGCCATGCCTTCCTTCATTGCGCCGTCGGCGTATTTCTCGCGGTCTTCTTTGTACATGTCGCCGCCGCACATCACGAGTATCGCCGGCACCTTGTTCGAGGCAGACGCGCCTTTGGGCACGCGCAGATAGCCGACGGCTTCCTTGCCGTCGCGTGCAACGCGCACGACTTCGTGCGAGCCATCGCGCAATTCGGTGGCGCGGTGGAAGCAGTCCAAATACTTGTTGTAAGACTCTTCCTTGATTTTGCTCATGGTCGGCGGGCAGATCGGCGAGCCCGAATGGTAGGGCGCGGGAAAGCGTGCAAGGCTGTAGTACGTTTTTGCCTGGACGAAGCCATTGCGTGCTGCCGCCTTGTCACCACACTTCAATGCAGCTTCAGCGTCTTTTTCGTAGCGCGCCGCGACCGCGCTCCATGCGGGCACCCAGTCTTCGTCTTCGGTGCCTTTCAGCGTGGCCACCGTGTCGAGCATCGGCTGCAGATCGTCGACGAGATTGAACCAGCGCCGGTAAAAGCCGCCGATTGCAACGACGAACGGATCTTCGTCCGGACGCACCGGCAGCTTTGCCAGCATTTCAGCTTTGTTATTGATGGCCATTTATTGTTTCCCCGCTTATATGATCAATTGACGCCGCCCACGAGATGCCGCGCGCTGGCCAGCCGAGAACATACGGTCAGCGGCGGGCATTGTAAAGAGCGCGCGATGGCCCGTGCTTGACGCCAGCGCGCGAAGCGCGAAACAATGCCCCATGATTCCCGCACGCATGTTTTGCACGGCCGCGGCCATGACTTTGACTGCCGCCGCGATGCCGGGCAACGCTCAGGAATATCCGTCGCGCCCTATCCGTATCGTGCTGCCTTTTTCCCCGGGCGGGGGCACCGATCTGCTTGCGCGACTTCTAAGCAAGCGCTTTTACGAAGCGTGGGGACAGACGGCGACGGTCGACAACCGGCCGGGCGCGGGCGGCAACCTCGGCGCGGAAATCGTCGCGAAAAGCGCACCCGACGGCTACACGTTGATGATGTCGACTGCATCAGTCGCAGTGAATGTCTCGCTTTATTCGAAACTGCCGTTTGATTCGCGCAAGGACTTCATACCCATCACGCAGGTCGCGTCGGCGCCGCTCGTAGTGACCGTGCACCCTTCGGTGCCGGCAAAGACCGTGAAGGCATTCGTCGAGCTCGCGAAAAGGACGCAAGGCGGACTCAATTTCGGCTCGAACGGCACCGGCACCACCAGTCAGCTCGCGATGGCCACGCTCAATCAAGCGGCCGGGATCAAGCTTACGCACATTCCCTACAAAGGCGCGGGCGCATTGATGACGGCGCTGCTGTCCGGCGAAGTCGAGGTGGGATTTCCGGCGGTGATCAGCGTGCAGGCGCACTTGCGGTCGGGAAAACTGCGCGCGCTCGCGGTAACAACCAAACGCAAGTCGTCGGCGCTGCCGGATGTGCCGACGCTCGATGCCGTCTATCCGGGGTTCGATATCGACAACTGGTTTTCTTTGTTCGCGCCGGCCGGAACGCCCCTGACTATCGTCAACCGTATCCAAGCCGAAGTCGTGAAAGGCCTGCAGAACCCGGAGTCCAAACAGTTCATGGTTAACGAGGGGGCCGAGCCGGTCGGCAGCTCGCCGGCGGAATTCGCCGCGTTCTTCGCGAGCGAAATCGACAAGTACGCGAAGATCGTAAAGCTGTCGGGCGCGAAGCCGGAGTGACTTGGTGAAGACTGCTATCGCGATGCTGGGCGCGGCCGTGGTTGCGACGGCGGCCGCGGCCGACTATCCGGACCGGCCGATCAGACTGATCGTGCCGCAGGCGCCGGGCAGCGCATCGGATACCGTGGCGCGGCTGGTTGCAGCAACGCTTGTAGCGCAGATGAAACAGCAGATCGTGGTCGACAATCGCCCCGGCGGCGCCCTGATGATAGGCATGGAGCTGGTCGCGCACGCGCCGCCCGACGGATACACCATAGGTTACGGCCCGATCGGCGCGCTCGCGATCGCGCCCAACATCGTGCGCGGGCTCAGCTTCAGCGTATTGAAAGACCTGCAGCCCGTTGCCCAGACGACGACCGGCAGCATGCTGCTCGCGGCGTCGCCTGCGACCCCGTTCAAGTCGGTGCGCGACGTAATTGACTATGCAAAGCAGTATCCGGACAAGCTCTCCAACGCTTCGTCGGGCAACGGCACGCCGGGACACGTCGGCTTCGAACTTTTTAAAGTCATGACCGGTACGCGCATCGTGCATGTGCCGTACAAAGGCGGTGCCGCGGGAACGATAGACCTCATCGCGGGCCAGGTGCAGTTGATGATGGAAAGCTCGAACTCGATGACGCCGCACGTGAAGTCAGGCAAGGTGCGCGGCCTGGCCGTCAGCAGTCCGCAACGTTCGCCGGCGCTTCCCGAGCTGCCAACGATCGCCGAGGCCGGCGTGCCGGGCTATGATGCGACGACGTGGACCGGCATAGTCGCTCCCGCGGGCGCGCCCAAAGCCATAGTCGCGAGACTCAACACCGAGATCAACATTGCCCTGGCGACTCCCGCGTTGCGCGAAAAACTGCTGGTGATAGGTTCCGAGCCGGTGATCAGCACACCGGCGCAGTTCGGCGAATTCATACGCAAGGAAAACGCGAAGTGGGCGGATGTGGTGAAGCGGTCCGGCGCGAAAATGGATTGAATATCCGATGACACACGGGGAGCGAACAAGATGCGCCGCTGGACTATCGTAGTGACACTGGCAGTGATGGCGATGTCCGCGTTGCCGTCGATGGCGGCGGAAGCGCAGTATCCCGTGCGGCCGGTGCGCATGCTGATTCCGTATCCGGCCGGCGGCGGCCTTGACTTGCCCGGACGCGCCGTCGCGCAAAAATTCCTCGAAGCCACGGGCCAGCAGATGGTGATCGACAACCGCGGCGGGGCGGGCGGGCTGATCGCGGGCGATATCGTCGCCAAGGCGACGCCCGATGGCTACACGCTGTTCCTGGCGAGCAACGGCCAGATTTCAATTGCGCCCGCACTGTACCCGAAGCTGCCCTACGATCCGGTCAATGATTTGGTCCCAATCACGCATTTCGTCGATACGCCGATGGTGCTGTTCGTCAACGCTCAGTATCCCGTGCAGTCGGTCGCCGAGCTGATCGCGGCGGCGAAGGCGAAACCCGGCGCCATTGGCTGCGCGCTGTCCGGCGTCGGCGGCGTCTCGCATCTGACGCTGGAGCTCTTCAAATTGCGCGCGAACGTGAACCTGCTGCCGGTGCCGTATCGCGGCGCGGCGATCGGGCTTGCCGACGTCGCCGGCGGCACCGTGCCGGCGATTTTCTCCACGCTGGCCGCGGCGAAGCCGCTGCTCGACGGCGGCCGCATACGCGCGCTCGGCGTCGCTTCGGCCCGGCGCACCGGCGGCTTGCCGAACCTGCCGACATTCGCCGAACTCGGCTACGCCGGCATGGATGCGCCGCTGTGGATAGGCATGATGGCGCCGAAAGGCACGCCGCCGAATGTCGTCTCCCGCTTGCATGCGGAGTTCACCAAAGCCCTCGCGGCGCAGGACGTGAAAGAGCGCCTGGCAACGCAAAGCGCCGACATCGTCGGCAGCGGGCCGCGCGAATTCGGTGACATGATCAGGCGCGATACCGCGCGCTGGGCCGAAGTGGTGAAGGTCGCGAAGATCAAGATTGATTAAAAAGGGCGGCCACCGAGGACACAGAGATCACAGAGATCACAGAGATCACAGACGATAAGCAAAAGCACAACGATTCGATGAGCTTCTGTTTTTATATTTCTCGGTGTCCTTTGCACCCCTCAAGGGGGTATTAAAAAGGGCTCTTCAGGAAATCGAGTGGGTAAAAAGAGCATTAAAAACGCCTGAAAGCCTTATGAACACTGGCTTGCAGGGGTTTCGTAAGGGCTTTGAAATGGGCATCATGTGTGGATGGCCAATTCAACGAAGCGACAGCGG
>JANYDM010000083.1 GCA_025363575.1 Betaproteobacteria bacterium
CGTCGATCGCGGTTTCAAAGCGGGCGACAACATCGTTACCGTGCAAAGCGTCGTCGCCATCAGCGCGCCGACTTATACCGGCAGCGAAAAAGCCGTCGAGCACGCCGAACTGATTGCCGACGTGATCGGTCAGCGCGCCTGCGGCTACTGGACGGCGATCGGCATGGTCTACAGCAACTGGCATCCGCTGATCATGCTGGGGCCGAGCATTGCCAAAGTGTTCGCGCAGGACGGTTGGAGCAAGGACGATCTGCGGCGTTATCTGTACGAAAACGTGAAAATGAAAGCCTCACTCGCCGAGCGTTACGCCTATAACTGCGGGCAGACCGGATTTCGCGTCAACAATTACGTCAAGCAGGGGCTGCTGCCGCCGGTGTATGGCGAATCGGCAGATCCGGACCGCTTGATACCGGTGTTTCATCATCCCGAATGGATCGGCATCATGGTGGCGGGCGACTGGGGCCGCAACCAGTCGAAGGGTTATGTCAGCAATCATATCCAGGGCCCGCCGGTGAGCAAGGCGGTGCGACTGCCGCGGAACTGGGATACGCTGCGCCAAGATACGCGCTGCTGAGAATATTCGTCACTCCCGCGAAAGCGGGAGTCCAGAAGAAGCGCCGAGCCGGGCACGAAATCTGGATTCCCGCTTTCGCGGGAATGACGGTTCGGGTAATCAATGCTTGTCTGAAATGATGGCTAAGGAGGCGAGGATGAAACAACGATGGTCGGTTGCAATGGCGGTGTGCGCATTGTTGTCGTCAGGAGTCCATGCCGCTGACGAGTGGCCGAACAAACCGATCCGTTGGGTCTGTCCTTATGTTGCAGGCGGCGCGGCGGACATTTTTTCGCGCACCATCGGCCAGAAACTCGGCGAGGTCTTCGGGCAAACGGTCATCATCGATAACCGTGCCGGCGCCAACGGCAGCATAGGCACCGAACTGGCGGCGCGTGCCCAGCCTGATGGTTACACCATACTGATGGGGCAGAGCGGGCCGTTGACCACCAATCCCGCGTTCTACAAGAAGCTCGGCTATGACACGCTGAAGGACTTCGCACCGGTGACGCAGGGCACGCTCTACATGTACGTGCTGGTGGTGCAGGCGTCGAACCCGGCGTCGAACATCAAGGACATGATCGCTTGGGTGAAGTCGAAACCGGGCGCCTTGACCTACGGCTCGACCGGCATCGGCGGCGGCAATCACCTCGCCGGCGAACTGTTCAACCTGATGACGCAGACCAAGTCGATACACGTGCCATACAAGGGCAGTGCGCTCGCACTTGCCGACCTGCTCGGTGGTCAGCTGAATTACATGTTCGACACGACGATCACTTCGGTGCCGCAGTTGAAGGCGGGCAAGCTCAGGGCGATCGGCGTGACCGCGTTGAAGCGCTCGAGCTCGCTGCCCGACGTGCCGACCATGGACGAGCTCGGTTTGAAGGGCTTCGAGATCACGCAATGGCAGGCGGTAGTGCTGCCGGCGGGCACGACGAAGGCTATCGTCGAGCGCCTGAACCGTGAAGTCG
Organism: Betaproteobacteria bacterium; assembly: GCA_025363575.1. Next base: position 1,525 of record JANYDM010000083.1, read on the forward strand.
TCAAGGCGCTGAAGCTGCCGGACGTGATCGAGCGACTGGCGACGCAGGGCGGCAACGAACTCGTCGGCAACACGCCCGAGCAGTTCGCTCAGGTCATCAAGGGCGATCTGGCGAAATATGCGAAGCTGGTCAAGGAGGCGGGTATCAAGATCGAATAACGGCGGCGAGCAATAAAAAAGCCCCGCGGCGCGGGGCTTTTTTATTCCCAGAGTCTCTCGGGCATCGGCAGTCCGGCCAGATCTTCTGCCGTCAGCGGCCGGTCGGGCTTGATGTCGAAGCGTTCGACCACTGCGGCGAGCTGGCGCGTGTGCTGCGCCGAGTGCCAGGCCGAGCGTTCGAGCAGCAGGTGTATCGGCAGCGCGCCGACGAAAGTCGGCACCTTGCGGCTGCATGCGCGGTCGGCAAGCCCGTCCCACCATTTTTGAATCTCGCTGATGACCTCGTCGCCGTAGGCGGCGAGATCGTCGCCGCTGAGGCAGCCGCCGTTCGGCGGCGCTACCGTGGCGAGCGCATTGGTGTATTCGTCGTTGCGCTCGACCGTGTCGAGAAAGGCGCCGCCGACGCGGAACACGTGGTGGGCGAGCATACGGATTGAGCGCTCGCGGTTGGCGATGACGTTCTCGGCGAGTTGCGCAGGCGACAGCTGGCGCGCCAGGCGCTGCGCTGCGTGCAGCACCAGCATCCACTTC
>JANYDM010000183.1 GCA_025363575.1 Betaproteobacteria bacterium
GTGGGCGAAGGTCGTCAAGGCGGCTGGACTTAAGCTCGAGTAATGCTGTCGTTCCGGCGTACGTCCGAATTCAGCGTTACGCCGGTTTAGGTTTTTCTCGATCCAGGCCTGCGCCGGAACGACGTTCAAGAACTCGCCGCCGGCTACTCGCCACGCGCACCGACATTCAGTAACTGGCCGATTTTTTCGGACGCTTTCAATCCCGAGCCGGTCAGCACCAGCACCGTTGTTTCGCTCGCCGCTATCACGCCCGACTTGAGCAACTGGCGCAGACCTGCGGCGGCCGCCGCGCTGGTGGGCTCGACATATAAGCCCTGACGTGCGAGCGCTCCTAGCGCCGACACGATTTCATCTTCGGTCACCGCGAGTATGCTGCCGCCGGAGTTGCGCACCGCGCGCAATACTTCGCGCACGCGCGTCGGCTTTGATGACGCGATGCCTTCGGCGACCGTTGCCGTGATTTCGGTCGGCACGAGCTGCTCGGCGCCCGCCTGGAAAGCCGCGAAGTACGGTGCGCAATTGGCGGCCTGCACGCCGAACAAACGCGGCACGCGATCGATTTCGCCGTTTCGCTTGAGTTCCGCGAACCCGCGCTCACAGCCGCAGACATTGCTGCCATAGCCGACTGGAATGACGATGTTGTCAGGAATTTTAAAGCCGAGCTGCTCCCACAGTTCGTATGCAAGCGTCTTGGTGCCTTCCAGAAAAAACGGCTGCCAGTTATGGCTCGCATAAAACATCTGCGTCGAATAGCGCAGTGCAGCTTCCGCCACATCCTGGCGTGTCCCTTTAATCGTAACCACATCCGCGCCGGTCGCGGCCATCTGCGCGATCTTCGGATACGACGCGGTTTCCGGCACGAGGATGCGGCTTTTTATGCCGGCAGCCGCCGAGTAAGCGGCAAGCGATGCACCCGCATTGCCGGATGAATCTTCGAGCACGCTCGTGATGCCGCGGCCTTTTAAATACGTGATCAGAGTGGTCATGCCGCGGTCTTTGAACGAGCCGGTCGGCATCATGAACTCGAGTTTCATGGTGACCGGGACGCCGTCGAGCTTGCCGCAGATAAGCGGCGTCCAGCCTTCGCCGAGCGTGACCGCGTCGCTCGCGTCGACGAGCAGCGCTTTCGCATAGCGCCATACCGAGCGGCGCGACGTGTCGATCTCGCTGCGGGTGAGCCCCGGTGCATCGCCCAGGTTCAAATAGGCGCCGCCGTCGCCGCACCAGCGCGGCTTGTCGAGCGGATAGGTGGCGCCGGTCGCGGAGTCGATGTAATTCATTTTTTGAGGAAAGCGCGCGTCAGTTCATGCACGCGCGCCACATCGTCCATGTTGTTGTACAGATGCAGCGAGAACCGCAGCACGCCGCGCCGGATCGACAGCTTGACGCGGTTTTCGCCCAGCCACGCATAAAGCCGGTTGAATTTGTCGTCCTTACTACCGTAATGGTTGTCATCCATCGTGCCGACCGTGACGATATGCGCGAGATGCGGGCCGGGTTTGCCGCCCGAAACCGGCAGGCCCAAATCGAGAAATCCCTGCGCGAGCGCATGCCCGAGTTGCGTCACGTAACGTTCGACGTCACGCGTACCGTGGCTCAGGATTTCCGACATAGCCGCATCGACGGCTGCGGCGCCGACATAATTGTAATTGCCGAGATCGAAGCGGCGCGCCGCCGGCATCAGCTTGAATTCTTCTTGGCCCATCGACGCTTCGTGCGCTTCGCCGAGGTCTACGCCAAAGCGCGCGAGGTACGCCGGCCGCATTTTTTCCGCCCATTCGCGCCGGCAGTACAAGAAACCCATCCCGTATAGACCGAGCAGACCCTTTTGCGTCGAGACGGCGAGCGCATCGATATTCGATTGCTTGACGTCGGTATGCAGCACGCCGACTGACTGCGCGCCATCGACCAGAAACAACACGCCGCGCTCACGACACGCGCGCCCGAGTTTGTCGACGTCAGTGCGAAATCCCGGCGCAAACGTGACTGTCGACACCGTGACGACACGCGTGCTCGCGTCCATGCGCGCGATGATTTCATCGGCCGGTATATGACCCGCGCGCGGCTTGATGTCCCGCACTTCGAGGCCGCGCGAACGCAGATTAAGCCACACGTAAACATTGTTCGGATGCTCGAGATCGGCACACACGATGACGTTGTCACCGGCTTTCCAGTCAATTCCCGTCGCGATCATGTTGAGGCCGTCGGAGATATTCTTCGTGTACGCGATCTCGTCGGGCTCAGCGTTGATCAACTGCGCGAACTTCGCGCGCGTGCGTTCGATCAGTGCGAAAAACTGTTCCTTGTCGCCGCCGTTAAACATGCGCTCGTCGAGCTGCGCATCGATCGCAGCGCGCACGCCGCGCGACAGCACGCCGCGGCCGGCCAGATCCATGTAAGTCCAGCGCTCGAGCGCGGGGTAGTTGGCGCGCGCGGCGGCGATCGTGCTGAATTCGGTGACGGGCTGGTTCATCTTGAGGCTCCTTATTTTCTAGCGGCTGGTCAATTCGTCTCGTGCGGCCAATATCATATATTGCAACAACTCTGCGATTTGCACATGGATGGACGCGGGCACGCGATCCACAGTGCCCGACGAATAACCCTCCTTCGCGGAAATGCCGCCGGCGCGGCCGCATGCCTGCAACACTTCCGCCGCCAGTTCCGGTGTATGCAATAACGCGGGCTGATCGCGCATGAATGCGAGCGTCGCCGCAATCGCGTAAGCGCCCCAATTGCTGACGAATGTGGGGAATACATGCGTCACGACGGAAGTCGCGACGTTGCCGCCGCCGCAGGGGCAAGCGCAGAGCTTGCCATTCGGCATCTTGCGCGCAACTGCCGCAATCGCACCCGCCCCGATCTCGTTGCCGAGATCGAGCAGCGAGATCGCCGGAATCCCGCGTCGCGTCGCCTCATCCAGATATGGCTCGATCTTTCCGCAGAGGTGCGAAATGTCGCGCCCCGCGGAGTTGTGGTACACGCCGCAGTCATTCGCGCCCGGCTTTTCTACCGCGAGTACCGCGGCGATGCGGAATTTATCGAATAAGCCAGCTACCGCCATGCGCGCCGCTTCAACGTCCAGCGACAGATCGACCATGGAGAAACGGCGTGGATGCAGCGCCGCTGCCGCCGGCTCGTATTCGCGCAGGCCGGTTGCACGCACCGTCGCGGCCACCAGATCGCGATGTGCTTGCTCAGTCAACAGCAGCGGCTTCACGTCGAACGCGCGTTCCAGCGTGCGCGCGAGCACGGCCGCACCCGGCGGACCATCCGCCTCGCCCTGCATCCACAGGTCGAGCATGAACCCGGTCGTGATAAGCACGTGCATGCCCGGCCGGCATGCGCGCATCAGCGTTTTGGCGATCTCGTACGAAATGGGCGCGCCGCCGCCCTGCGCCCGCGCGGCATCGTAAAGTTCGCGGATGATGGGCCGGGTGGTGACGGTCCGGAACTTGCCGCCAACCTCGGTGGTGACGAGGCGGTCGACCTGCTCGGCTACCGCGATTGCGTCGGCTTCGGAAAAACTCATGCGGCCCGCGACCGGCGCGTGCCGGTCATGCTGCCAGCGCCAGCTGCGCGGCGTCGCGCGCCTTGTTGCGGCCATCCCACACGCGCGCCGGGATGCAAATCCGGCCCTCGAACAGCTTGCGGCAGGTGCGCAGCAGCGTCGCCTCTTCCAGCGAAAACTTGGCGCCGACTTGGCGCGCGAACGACTCGACTTCGAGCGCGCCGCCGGGATGCTCGATGGCGATCACCTGGCGGCCCGTACCGGCAAGCTTCGCCAGACGATGCGCGACCGTGCCGGGCAATATGCAGGCGGTTGACAGCGCCATCGAGCCGGTCACCGAATAAGTCGCATGGCAATTGAAAGGCACAAAATCGCGCGAGGCGATTGAGCCGCCGGCACGCGGCGGCGCAACCAGCACCGGCTTCGGAATCACGAGCTTGCTGCAATCGCCCAAGCCCATGCGATAACCGGCTTCGATACGGATTTTTTCCAGCCGCGCGATGAGCCCGGCGTCCAGATCGAGTTCGGCCTTGCTCTCGTAACCGGTCTTGCCGACTGCGGCGGCCGGCACGATCACCATCGGCACGGCCACGTCGATGCAGGTGACTTCGATGCCGTCTATCATTTCGGTAAGTTTGCCGGTTGGGAGCAGTTTGCCCGTCTTGCTGCCGACCGTGCCCGCAAAATTCTGCTTCACCGGCGCTCCGGTGCCCGGCACGCCGTCGATCGCGGCATCGCCCTCATACGTCACCTCGCCGCCCGGCGTTTGTATTAGCACTTCAATTTTCGAATTCGTGTTGATGTTGAAAATGCTGATGCGTGTCTCCGGATCGCGCGCCTCGACCAACCCCATCTCCAGCGCAAACGGGCCAACCGCTGACAACATGTTGCCGCAGTTGGACGAGTAGTCGACGATGTCCGATTCCGGATTCACCTGCACGAACAGGTAATCGACGTCGATACCCTGCCGCGCGGATTTCGACACCACGGCAATCTTGCTCGTCAGCGTTTCCGCGCCGCCGATGCCGTCGATCTGGCGCCTGTGCGGCGAGCCCATCGCCGCCAGCAGCGCGCGATCGAGCGTGGCCCGATCGGCCGGCAGCTCGCTCGCGAGTATGAGCGGACCCTTGGAGGTGCCGCCGCGGTACAGATACGCGGGAATTTTCGTCATCATGATTTGCCGTCCCTGGATCGGTCCGCGAATTATATCCCCCGGCGCTACTCGAGCCGGATGCCGGCGTCCTTCGCGACGCGACCCCAGCGCGCGACTTCCGCCGCGATCATCGCACCCAGCTCCTGCGGGTTCGCGCTCGGCGTCACCTCGATGATCGCTGCCGCAAAACGATCGACCACTTCGCGCTGCGCGAGTATCTGCGTGAAAGCGCGATGCAATTTCGCCAACACCGGCGCCGGGGTATTCGCCGCGCCGACCAGGATGTACCAGTTGGTGACGACGTAATTTTTCACGCCCGCTTCCTGCATGGTCGGCACCTCGGGCGCGAGCGGCGAGCGTTTCGCCGACGTCACGGCCAGCACGCGCAGCTTGCCGCTCTTGATGAGCGGCATCACGCTCGGTGCCGTCGCGACGATGCCTTGGACCTGCCCGCCCATGAGATCGGTCAGCGCGGGGCCCGTGCCTTTGTAAGGCACTGTGGTCACCGCGATCCCGCTGGTAACCACGAACAACGTGCCCGCCAGGTGCGTAATGCTGCCGCTGCCCGAATTCGCCATCGCGAGCCTGCCGGGTTGCGCTTTGGCGAGCGCAACGAATTCCTGCACGGTCGCCGCGGCCACCCCCGTGTGCACGACGAACATCAGCGGCGTCGTGGCGACTTGCGTCACGGGCGAAAAACTTTTCACCGGATCGTAGCCGGGTTTGCTGTAGATCGAATTGTTGACGGCGAATGGCGTATCGGCCAGCAACAGCGTGTAGCCGTCGTTGGGAGAATTGGCGACGAGCTGGGTGCCGACCAATGACGCCGCGCCCGGCCGGTTGTCGACGACGCCGTTCTGCCCGGTGACCTCCGGCAGGCGCGACGCGAGCACGCGCGCGACAAAATCGGAGCCGCCGCCAGGCGCGAATGGCACGACGAGACGTATCGGCCGCTCGGGAAATGCCGGTGCCGCTGCGAACGCCGCGCCGCCCCAGCAGGCTGCAATCAACATCAAGATGCGTGTCATAAATTCCTCCCCGTTGAAAATGCCTGCCCGCGCACCGTGGCCGCTACGGAATGTTTTCCATCGGCTTGATGCCGGCCGTTTTCGCCACCACTTTCCAGCGCGCGATTTCGCTGGTGATGATTTTCGCAAATTCCTGCGGGGTGTTGCCGACGGTCTGATAACCCTGCACCGACAGCCGCTCGTTCACCTCGCGCACGCCCAACGCACGCACCGCGTGCTCGCGCAATTTCGCCACGATAGCGGGCGAAGTACCGCGCGGCGCGAGCAGACCCTGCCAGGTGCGCACGTCGAAACCCGGCACCGTTTCGGCGACGGTCGGAAAGTCCGGGGTCACCGCCACCCGCTGCAGGCTGGTCAAGGCGAGCGCGCGCAACTTGCCCGCACGCACCAGCGGCAAGGCGATCGGCAGCGTGCTGAACGCGAGCTGCACCTGGCCGCCGACCACATCGGCGGTCGCCTGCGGCGCGCCTTTGTACGGAACGTTCACGATATCGATGCCGGCCATCGACTTCAATAACTCACCCGCCAGATGCGATCCCACGCCGATGCCGCCGGACGCGTAATTGATCTGTCCGGGCTTGGTCTTCGCCAGCGCGATAAGCTCGGCGAGATTTTTGACCGGCAACGACGGATGCGCGACCAGCAGATAGGGCGTCGACGCCAGCATGGTGATCGGCGCGAAATCCCGGTCGGGATCGTAAGGCAGCTTGCTATAGACGCTCGCGTTGATGGTGTGCGCGGAAGACACCATCACGAGCGTGTAGCCGTCGGGCACGGCTTTGGATGCGATATCCGAGCCGATGATGCCGCCGGCGCCGGCGCGGTTGTCGACCACGACTTGCTGGTTCAGCGCTTCCGCCATCTTCTGGCCGATCGTGCGCGCGACGATGTCGGAGCCGCTGCCGGCGGGGAACGTGACGATCATCCTGATCGGCTTGGTCGGATAACCTTGTGCGACTGCGCCGGCAACGGGCAGCACGCCCGCCGCGGCGACCATCGCAAACCACGCGCCCGCTATTTTTTTTGCGCTCTGCATGGCCGCCTCGTCAGGCAGACGGCCGGCGCAGCGGCGCCTGGAAATCGTCGAGCGCGCCGAAGGTTTCCAGCCGCGCGATGCGCGCCAGGCAGTCGTCGATATTCGATTGCGGCAGCACGCGCTTCGCATTGCGCACGAATTTATCGATGAGCTCGGCGTGCACGCGATCGCCGTCGACCGCCGGCACGGAAAAGCCGGTCTTGATATGGCGCGACACGGTGGTGCCGTTTTTCAATTTGATCACGACCTCCATGCCGAGAAAATCCTTGCCCTTGGTGAAATCCAGATTCGCCATCGCGGGATGCGGCTCGATGCTCACGCGCTTGATCAGCGCGCGGATTTTCGGATCGTGCGCGCGGCTGTCGTGAAACTGCTCGACTTCGAGCTGCCCGTCGACCAGTGCCGCCGCCACGCAGTAGTGCAGGCTCAGCTTGCCTTCGAGCCCGGTCTGCGGATCGCTGTTCCACAGCGAATGCTGCGTCATGTGATTGGTCAGGCAGCGCACGCTCTCGACGTCGTCGCCCTTGACGCCGTCTTCGCGCATCATCTGCAGCACCGCGACCACGCCCGCCTGGGTGTGAAAATTCGATGGAAAAATCTTGAACGCGAGGCCGGGATCGAGCACTTCGAGCGGCTTGCCGATTTTCGCGGCGAGCGCGGTATAGTCGCCCGGCTTGCCGCCCGAAAACGCGTGGGCATAACCGTGCGGATCTTCGATCAAGTCGGGCGCGCCGACAAAGCCGTCGCGCGCGAGCATGGCCGCCGTGATGCCGCCGCGCGCCGCCAGTCCCGCATGCAAAGGCTTCGCCATGCGGCCCAGGTGGGGGCGCAATCCGCAGGAGTGCGTCGCCGCGAGACCCAGCGCGTTTTCCATCGTCGCCGCGTCGAACTTCCACACCTTGCCGACGGCCGCCGCCGCCCCGAGCGTGCCGATGATGGCGGTCGGATGGTAACCGAGCACGATGGTTTGCGGCGTGATCAGACGGCCCAGCTTCGCGCACACTTCCACCGCCGCGACGTAGGCGGTGATGAAATCCTTGCCGGTTACCGCCGCAAGCTCGCACGCCACGAACAGCGCGGGCATCGTGACAACGCTCGGATGGCCGGCCATGCCGAACGTCGCATCGTCGTATTCTTCCCAGTGCGCCATCGTGCCGTTATAGAGCGCCGCCGCCTCGGCGGACATGCGCGCAGTGTCGCCGATGATGGTGGCGGCGCCGGTCGCGTACTGCGACCACACGTGCTTTTTGACGAGCTTCAGGCCCTCAGCCGGACAACCGGCCAGCGCCACCGCGAAATAATCGGTGACCGCGGCCTTCACCCACGGCAATACCTCGCGGGGCAGGTCTGCGTAACGCAGATCGACGATCCAGCGTGCAAGCGTCTTCGTGAATCCCATGCGCCCCTCCGGTCTATGCACCATTTAAAAACCGCACCGCAGCGCGCCCGCCTCGCTCAGCGGCCGAGACGTTCTTCGCGCACATCCCGCTCGCACGCGGCGTCCGCACGCGCAGCCGCTTGGCCGTAGCCGCCGCCCGCGGGCGTCGCAATCCGCAACACACTGCCGCGCGGCAACGCGAGCTCGCCCGCCGCCGCCGGCAGCTTGCGCTCTTCAGGCGTGTCGGGATTCAGAATGAACGCGCCGCGCGCGCCTTCGCCGCCGCCGTGCAACCCGCGCGCCGCGACGTTCTGGCGTTCGGACGACAGGCTCACGACGATGTCGTCGCCGAGCACGCGGTAATCGCGCACGACGCCCATGCCGCCGCGGAATTCGCCCTCACCGGCAGAACCTTCCCACAGCGCATAGCGTTCGACGCGAAACGGATACGCATGCTCAAGCGCTTCGACCGGCAGATTCGATGAGCCCGACGCATGCACGCGCACGCCGTCGACGCCGTCGCGATTCGCGCGCGCGCCCATGCCACCGGCGAGCGTTTCGTAATTGACGAAGTAAGCGCCGGTGCGCGGATCGGAGCCCGCGAGCACGTACAAATGGTGCGGCCCGCTGCCGGCAAGAGCTTTCGCGGGCATTGCCTGCGACAACGCATTCGCGATCACGTCGCCAAGCACGCTCGCTGAAATCGAGCGGCAGCCAATCGCCGCCGGTGGCACCGGACCCACTACGCAGCCGGCGGGTGCTGTGATGTTGAGCGTGCGGTAATAACCTGCATTGGCCGGCACTTCCGGATCGAGCAGGCTTTTCGCCACCGTATAGACCGTCGCAAGCAGTGCGCGATACGGAATATTGCGCGCGTTTTCAAGCTGCTTGTCGGAGCCGGTGAAATCGAAATCGATGCGGCCGCGGCCAACCGTCATCGCAAGCCGGATCCGGCAGCGCTCGGTCTCGGTGTTACCGTCGAGAAAATCCTCGGCCTCATAGCGGCCCGCCGGCAAGCGGTTGATCGCGGCGCGAAAGCGTTTTTCAGTAAAGTCGAGATACGCCGCGATGGTGGCCGCAGTGTCGTGCTCGCCGTAGCGCTCAAACAATTGCAGCACGCTTTTCATACCGATGTTGTTCGCCGCGAACTGCGCGTTCAAGTCGCCGATGCGCTCGTCCGGCGTGCGCGAATTGAGCAGAATGATGTCGACGACGTCGCGGTTGAGCACGCCTGCGCGCATGATGCGCACCGGCGGAATCCGGAGGCCTTCCTGATAAATGCTTTTGCACACCGCAGCTTCCGAGCCCGGCACCATGCCGCCGACGTCGGCGTGGTGCGCAATGTTGGCAACGAACGCGACAATTTTTTTACCGATGAATACCGGCGCGATGATATTGATATCCGGCAGATGGGTACCGCCGCCGTTGTACGGATCGTTGGCGACGAACTGGTCGCCCGGTACAATTTCGCTCAGCGGATAACGCTTGAGTATCTCGGCTACCGCGCCAACCATCGAGCCCAGGTGGATCGGCACGCGCTGCGCCAGCGCGATCACCTCGCCTTGCGCGTCAAAAATTGCAGTCGAGCAATCGGCGCGCTCTTTGATGTTCGGCGAGAACGCGGTACGCATTAAAGTCGCGCCCATTTCCTCGGAAGTGGCCAGCAAATAGCGTGCAACAACCTCGGCCTTGATCGGGTCGACGGCTTTCGCGCGTTTGACGATTTTGCGTTTCTTAGCCGCCATGCTCAGGACACTCCTTTAATGTGCAGCGGCTCGACCTGCATATGCAGATAGCCGAGCTTGTCATTGCGCATTTTGGCGCGCGGCGGCACCACGGTTGTCGTGTCCATCTGTTCGACGATCGCGGGCCCGTTGATGCGCGCATTGATCGGCAGTTTGTCGCGGTCGTATACCGGCGTGCTGACAAAGCCCGTTTCCGGAAACCACACTTTGCGCGTTTCGATGACCGCTTGTTTGACCGTCGTGCGCGCCGCTCGGTGTTTTTCATGCGTCGGCGCGCGCCGCTCGACCGTCACGACGAGCCGCAGGTTGACGACTTCTACCTTCTGCGCCGGCATGTCATAGCCGTAAATCGCGCGATGCCGCCGGTGATATTCGGCAATCAGGCGCGTGAGCGATTTTGCGACGAGCCTGCCATCCTTGACCGGCAGCGACAACTCGTAATTCTGACCGAGGTAGCGCATATCCATGAGCCACACGTATTGCGCCTTCGCGTTCGCGCCCGCTTCGCCGGTCAACCAGGCATTGCCGCGCTCGCGCAATTCCGCCAACCCGTCGTTGAGCGCTTTGATATTCATTCCCACCGCCACCAGCAGACGCGTGAGGCTGAAGTCGCCGCGCACGTCGGCGTGCAGCAGACCCAGCGCGGACAACAAGCCCGGACGCGGCGGCACGAGCACATTGCGGATGCCCATGTTGCGCGCGACATCGGCTGCGTGCAGCGGTCCGGCGCCGCCGAAGGCGACCAGCGTGAAATCGCGCGGATCGACGCCCTGCTCGACCGATATCACGCGCACCGCACCCATCATGTTGACGTTGATGATTTCAACCACACCTGCAGCGGCGCGAATGAGATCGACCTTCAGAGTCGGCACGAGTTCGTCTTCGATCACCTTGCGCGCACGATCCGCGTGCATCGCCATGCGGCCGCCTAACAATGATTTAGGATTGAGACGACCGAGCATTACGTTCGCATCGGTCACCGTCGGCTTGGTGCCGCCGCGGCCATAGGCGGCCGGACCCGGAATCGCGCCCGCGCTTTGCGGCCCGACTTTGAGCAGCCCGCCGGCGTCCACCCACGCAATGCTGCCGCCGCCCGCGCCTATGGTGTGGATATCGAGTGTCCGCGTGCGCACCGGAAAGCCGCCCATTTCGCGTAAATCTTTTTTCGCCGGTTCACCGTCGCGAATCAGGCACACATCGGTCGACGTGCCGCCCATGTCGAACGTGATCAGATTGCCGATGCCAAGCTCGGCGCCGAGGCCAACGCTGCCGACTACACCGCCGGCCGGCCCGGAGAAGAAAGTATTGACTGGCAGCCTGCGCACCGCTCCAGGTGTCACCGCGCCGCCGTTTGACTGCATCACGCGCGGTGCGACCTTGATGCCGAGATCAGCAACGCCGCGCTCAAAGCGCTCGAGATAGCGGTCCATGATCGGCATCAGGCTTGCATTGACGGTCGTCGTTGCGAACCGCTCGAACTCGCGAAATTCGGGCAGCACATCGGACGACGTGCACAAATAGACTTCCGGCCACAGTTTTTTGACGAGATCGCGCGTCCGCCGCTCGTGCGCGGGATTTGCGTACGAGTGCAGCATGCAGACCGCGATCGCTTCGACATTTTTTTCGCGCAGTATCGCGACAGCCTTGCGCACGTCATTTTCCTTCAACGGCGTGACCTCGCTGCCGTCGTGCGCGATGCGTTCTTCAACCTCGATGCGGCAATCGCGCAGCGCCGGCGGGGTCGGCTTCAGAATGTCGAGATTGAAGTAATGCGGACGCCGCTGGCGCGCGAGCTCGATCACGTCGCGAAAGCCCGCGGTCGTCAGCATGCCGGTGCGCGCGCACTTGCCTTCAAGCACCGCGTTGGTGCCAAGCGTGGTGCCAAGCACCAGGAATTCGACGTCGTCACGCGGCAGTTGTGCAAGTTCGATGACTTCGGCGATGCCGTCGAGCACCGCCTTGGCCGGGTCGCCAGTCGTCGTCGGCAGCTTGTGATAGGTATAGCGGCCGGTCGTCAGTTCGCACAGCACGAGGTCGGTAAAGGTGCCGCCGGTGTCGATACCGATCCAGATTTTTTTCACGGAGAGTCGCCTGACAGGTGCTCGAAGGGATATTGGAATTTAAGCATGCACCGATTAAGATAACAATTCGATTGTTCTGTTACCACTTATAGGTTTTCCATATGAATCTAAAACTGCGGCAATTGCAGGGATTCGCAGCCGCTGCGACGCACGCGTCTTTTAGCGCCGCGGCGCGCGAACTTGCGATCAGCCAACCCGCGTTTTCGCAAATGGTGCGCGAACTCGAAAACTCATTGCATGTAAAACTTTTTGAGCGAACGACTCGCCGCGTGCAGCTGACCGAAGCCGGCCGGCGCTTTCTGGCAATGATCCAGCGCCCGCTCGACGATCTTAAAGACGCTTACCGCTTTGCCCGCGAGCTCGCCGCCGGCACGCGGGGCCGGATCGTGTTCGCCTCGTTGCCGTCAGTCGCGTTTGGCGTCGCTACGATGGCGCTCGCGCGCTGCAAGGCGCTGCATCCTGCGATCACCGCGCGACTCATCGAAGACCAGGACGCCAATATCGTCGAAAAAGTGCTGCATCGCGAAGTGGATTTTGGCATTGGCACCTTGATAATTCCGCACGAAGAGCTCGCGTTTCGCGAGCTGCTGCCGGACGAACTCCAGGCGGTGCACCCGGTCCGCCATGCGCTCGCTTCGAAACGCCGTATCACCTGGCGCGACCTCGCCGCCTTGCCGCTGGTTTTGCTGCCCATGCAGTCAAGCGTACGCGCGCTTGCAGAGCATGGCTTCGCCGCCGCCGGAATCACGCGCGAGCCCGATTACGAAGTCGCTAACATGGTGACGGCGCTCAGCATGGTGCGCGCCGGGCTTGGTGTCACCGTGATGCCGCGCATGGTGTTGCCCGAACTTAATATGAAAGGCCTCGCCGCCGGCCGTATCCACGATCCACGTCCGCTGCGCAGCATCGGCATCATCACGCGCCGCGACCGCCCGTTGTCGCCGGCCGCCGCGACTTACGTAGAGCTGCTGTTCGCGACCGCACGCGGCCCGGCCTATACTAAAATTCGACTCCCGGCGCATTCCACTTCCTGAATAACTTTCCAAAGAAAGCTGACATGCCTACCCCGATTGCTTTGAAGAAAACCGACTCATCGCCTGCGCTCGCTGACGATTACACGTTGAGATTGTGCGAGCAACTCGTACGCTGGCGCTATGAGGATTTGCCAGTCGCAGTCGTGCGCACGCTTAAGTCTTTTTTGATCGACACGCTCGGCGTGATCGCCGGCGCCTCCAACGCGGCGGGCATTCGCGAACTCAATCAGCGCTTGTCGAAATGGGAAACGAGCGGGTCGGCGACCGGTCTCGTCGGCAAACGCCGTTATTCGCCGCCGACTGCTGCGCTTGCCAACGGCGCTGCCGCGCACGCTCTGGATTTTGACGATCAACACGATCCGGCGCGCGTGCATACCAATTGCGTCGTGCTGCCGGCGTTGCTCGCAACCGCCGAGGATATAAGCCAAATGAGCGGCAAAGTCAGCGGTAAAGATTTTCTGCTGGCTTATGCGATCAGCACTGAATTGCACGCGCGGCTCGGCCTCGCCTGCTACAACAGCCTTGGCAAAGGCTGGCATCCGACGATGGTGCTCGGTACGCCCGCGGCGAGTCTCGGCGTCGCTAGCCTGCTCAAGCTCGACGCTGAAGGCATGCGCAACGCGCTTGGCATGGCCTTTCATCAGACCAGCGGCTCGGCGCAAAGCATGCGCGATGGGGTAATTTCCAAGCGCCTCGGCGCCGGCTTCGCTGCGCGCTCAGCAGTGCTCGGCGCATTTCTTGCGGCCGATGGATTGACCGGCACGCGACGACCGCTCGAAGGCAATGCGGGTCTGTTTGCGCTATACGAGCGTGGCGAAGTCAAAACCGAGTTGATCACGCAGGACCTCGGCTCGCACTGGCGCATCACCGAATACAGCTTCAAGCCGTACCCGTGCTGCCGCTGCAATCACACGCCGATCGGGTTGGGTATCAAGCTGCGCGGCCAGGGCATCAAACCGTCCGACATTCGTTCCGTTGAAATCGGCATGGGCAACGTCAACTGGCTGACAGTTGGCGAGCCGTATGACGTGCGGCGTGATTCGATCGTGCATGCGCAGTTCAATGCGGCGTATACATTTGCTCGTGCGCTCTCTGATGCGCGGGTAGATTTACAGAGCTTTCAGCAGGCCGCAATCAGCGATCCGGCGATCGTCGCGCTGGCCGCCAAAGTGCGCACCGTCGACGACCCCGCGATTGATCCGACTGCAATCGAGCCGGCTCGCGTGACCGTTACGCTCAATGACGGCCGCGTCGTCGAAGTCAAAAGCGACACCGTTAAAGGCAGTCCGCAGGAACCGATG
>JANYDM010000184.1 GCA_025363575.1 Betaproteobacteria bacterium
TATTTCGCTGCGCGTGCCCACCCACTTTACCGGGCGCGCGAGTTTTTTAGCCGCAAGCATCAGCGCGAAATACTCGGGATACGCCGCGCCGTGCACGCCGAAACTGCCGCCGACGTCCTGCGTCACGATGTCGAGATTCTCCTTGTCGAGCCCGGTCACGACACCCATCTGGCCGCGCATGCCGCCAATACCCTGCAGCGGCAGATGCAGGGTGTATTTGCCGCTCGCCGCGTCGAACGCTGCCAGGCACGCGCGCGGCTCCAGCATGTTGCCAACCAGACGCTGGCTTTCGACCGTGAGCCTGCTTACGTATTTCGCGCATGCGAAGGCAGCAGCAGTCGCGCGCTCGTCGCCGGATTCGTATTCGAACGCGAGATTGCCGGGTACATCGGCATGCAACTGCGGCGCGCCGGCAGCGATAGCCGCGTCGAAAGTCGCGACTGCCGGCAAATCGAGGTATTCGATTTCGATAAGATCACGCGCGTCCTCCGCAGTCGCTGCGGATTCAGCTACTATCATCGCGATCGCTTCGCCGACAAAACGCACACGCCCGCTCGCCAGCACCGGATGCCGCGGCTTCTTCATGGCCTGTCCGTCTTTGCCCGGGTAATTCACGACGTTGGGCAGCGATTTGAAACCCGCGGCGAGTGTATCTTCGCCCGTGAACACCGCTTTTACTCCGGGATGTGCGAGCGCACGCGTAGTATCGATGCGCACGATTTCGGCATGCGCACGATCGGCGCGCAGAAAAACCGCGTGCAATTGGTCCGGCAAATTCCAATCGGCGGTATAGCGGCCGTGGCCCGTGGTTAAACGTTGATCTTCGCGGCGTGACATAAACACAAGTATCTCATGCCTGCCGGAGCACGATGAGCGTTAGACGCTCACGCCTGCCAGCGCAGGTTTGGCGTCAGAATCTCACGCCTGCCAGACTCCATAACCCGCCTCCCGCAGTGCAATCGCCAGCTCGACTTCCATCTCGCACGCTGCGGCGTACGGCATCGGGTTGTAGCACTCATACAAGTCGGGGATCAGCCGCTGGCCGTACTTCTGGACGTAGCGATTGGCGCGCACGCCAGCTTTGTGCTTGTCGAAACGCGTATCAGGGTCGAGCCCCGTCATGCCGACGTAGACGCACGGCTTCAACGGGTCGTAATCCGGGTTGCATTTCTTGAATTTCGATTCGTACAGCACGTCCTTCGACAGCAGGACGACGTAAACGTAGTGGTGATGGCGCGCTGCCACAAGGTCGCCGGGCTAGCCCGCCGTGATTCCTGCCTCGCGCACGACGCGCGTCCACTTTACGATCTCGCCCTTCAGAAACGCGGCAAACGACGCCGGCGATTCGGCATACGGGCGCGAGCCGTCGGTCGCGAGCACAGTCGCAAGTTCCGGCGCGCCGAGGATGCGCGTGAGCTCGCGATGCAGGCGTACCACGACGGCGGGCGGCGTCGCGGCATGCGTCACAAGCCCGTTCCAGATGAGTATTTCGTAGCCGGGCACGCCCGATTCTGCAATCGTGGGCATGTCGGGCAGCAGGGGCCAGCGCTCCGCCGTGGTCACAGCCACCATGCGCAGACGTCCCGCCTTGATATGCGGCAGCGACGAGAAGGGATTGTTGAACGCAACCGCCGTCTCACCGCTCAGCACGGAGACAGTGGCAAATGCGCTGCCCTTGTACGGGACATGCAGCAGCTTGACGCCGGCCAGCACGTTGAACAATTCGCCGCCGAGATGCGAGCCGGTGCCGAGGCCTGCCGAGCCGTAAGTAATCTGCCCGGGCCGCGCTTTGGCGATGACAATCAGGTCTTTTACCGCGCGCACGGGCAGCGACGGATGCACGATTAGCGCGCCCGGCGCAATGGTGATGCGCGTGAGTGGAGCAAAATCGTGCAGCGCATCGAATGAAAGTTTCTTGTACAGCGCTGGCGCGACTGTGAACACCGTGCTGACGAGATACAGCGTGTGGCCGTCAGGCGGCGCTTTCATCATGAGCTCGGAGGCGATAATGCCGCCGCCGCCCGGCCGGTTGTCGACGATCACCTGCTCGCCGAGCGCATCTCCAAGGCGCTGGCCGACGATGCGCGCCGCGCCGTCATTGCCGCCGCCTGGCGCCAGCGGGACAATCAATCTCAGAGGGTGGTTTGGATAATTTTGAGCAACCGCTGTCGATGCAACCACTAGCATTGCAGCAAGCAAACCGCGCATCACGGAATCCCGCGCGTTCGCCCGCCATCAACGTTAATCGCCGTGCCGGTGATCATCGCGGCCTGGCGCGAAGCGAGGAACACCGTGAGGCCCGCTATATCTTCCGGCACCACTACGCGCCCCATCGGCACTTCACGCACCAGATGCTTCGTCGCTTCTTCGATCGACGTGCCGCGTTCTTTCGCCGTGATATTGACGAGCTCAGTCCAACGGCCGGTGTCGGTCGAGCCGGGACAGATCGCGTTGACGGTGATGCCGAACGGGCCGAACTCGTTGGCGAGCGCCTTGGTGATGGACAGCGTGCCGAGGTTGATCGGCCCGGACATGACCGACGGGCCGCCGGGCTCGCGGCCGCGCGTGCCCGAGATGTTGATGATGCGCGCCTGTTTCGATTGCTTGAGGAGCGGCAGCACTTCGCGCGTCATTCTTATGAGCCCCAGCGGCTTGACTGCAAAGTAACGCTCCCACGCCTCATCAGGGATCTGCTCGAGACGGCCGCGGTAGGCGCCGCCGGCGCAGTTGATCAGGATGTCGATGCCGCCAAGTTGCTTGACCGCGGCGGCGACCGCCGGCTTGATCTTCGCGGTCCCGCCCTCGAGATCGAGCGGCACGACGCAAGTGCGTATGCCCGGATGTTTATTGCGCAAGTCACCGGCGAGCGCTTCGCACAGCCTGGTGTCGCGCCCGAACAGCGCGAGATGCACGCCTTCGGCGGCCAGCGCGAGCGCGATGGCCTTGCCGATTCCGCGGCTCGCGCCGGTGACGAATGCAATACGGTCCTTCAGGTTGAAATCCATGCGGCTTCCTGGAATATTGAAAGCTGCGGCGGGAATGCCGCGAGCCCGCGAAGAATATTACAAAATTGCGGCGCGCGCTTTTTGCCGCCTTGCTATTCGGCGCGCATGCCCGCCTCTTTGGCGACCTTCACCCACTTCGCCATGTCGAGCGGTATCATTTTTTTCATCTCGGCCGGCGTCTTGATGTCGACCTCGGCGCCTTCCGTCGTGAAACGCTTCTGCGTTTCGGGCATCTGCAGGTAAGCCGTGATCGCGGCATTGAGTTTCGCGACGACGGCGTGCGGCGTGCCCGCGGGCGCGGCAATCGCCCACCAGTTGCTGGCGTCATAGCCCGGCACACCGGCCTCGGCGATGGTCGGCAGATCCGGCAAGGTGGCCGCGCGCTTGTCGCCGCCCGTTGCGATCGGCTTCAATTTGCCCGAGCGGATATGGGGTATCGACTGCACGATGGAACCGACAGTCATGTGCGACTGCCCGCCCATTACATCTATCATGGCGGGAAAGCCGCCTTTATACAGCAATATGGTGAAGTCGACGCCTGACATGCTCCTGAATAGCGCGGTGCCGAAATGTTGGAAGCCGCCCGCGCTCGCCATCGTGACCACACCGGGCTTGTCCCTGCCGATCGCAAGAATTTCCCTGACGGTGGTGACCGGCAGCAGCGGCCCGACGGTCAGCACCGTAGGCCCGGTGCCAAGCTTCGCGACCCACTCGAATGCTTTCATTGAATCGTACGGCAGCTTGCGCACCGCCGGGTTCATCGTGAACGCCGCCGAAGCAAGCAATAGCGTATAGCCGTCGGGCGCCGAGCGCGCGACGATCTCGGTCCCGATGATGCCTTCCGCTCCCGGGCGATTGTCGACGACGATCTGCCTGCCGAAAGTCTGCGTGAGGTAATTCGCGACGTTGCGCGCCATGATGTCGTTGCTGCCGCCGGCCGCCTGCGGCACCAGCAAGCGGACGGGCCGCATCGGATATTGCGTTTCCGCGGCCTGCGCTGCGACAGCTGACAGCAGTGCTGCCAATGTCGCAGCATGGATAGCTTTCATGACTTGACTCCTCCGGTTGTCCGGTTATGCAGGCATGATAACGCCGGGCGCCCGCTTGGCAAGCCGCTCGCGCGCCCGCGACGGTTTATAATGCTCGCAGCATCCGCACCATTCCGCCCTTCCGATCCAATCAACCCGTTAGGAGCTCCATCTCATGTTGACGCTTTATTTTTGCCCCGGCGCCTGCTCGACCGCTTCGCACATGGCGCTCGAAGAAACCGGTGCTGCGTACACCGAAAACCCGATCATGCTGCCGAAGGGCGAGCAAAAAACCGAGACCTACCTCAAGATCAATCCGCGCGGCAAAGTGCCCGCGCTGGACGTCGACGGCAAAATACTCACCGAGAACACGGCGATCCTCACTTACCTCGCGAAAACGTTTCCGGACAAGAAACTGATGCCGACGGACGCGTTCGAGCAGGCGCGCTGCATTTCGACGATGGCGTGGTTCTCGAACATCGTGCATCCGTCGTATACGCACTACATGCGGCCCGAGCGTTTCGCGCCCGACGCCGCCGCCCAGCCGATCGTCAAGGAAACCGGCAAGAAATCATTCTGGACGAACGTGCAGGAAATCGACGCTCTGCTGGCGGGCAAGGACTGGATCATGGGCACGGATTTCTCCGTCGCCGACTGCTACGCGCTGGTGTTTTACGGCTGGGGCCTGCGCGCCGAATTGCCGATGAAGGACCTCGCCAACTACACGGCTTTCAAGGAGCGCATGCTCAAGCGCCCTGCCGTGCGCAAGGTCCTCGAAAGCGAAAAAAGCGTCCTCGTCGGTTAGCGCAGCACGCAAAGAACGGGGGCCCCATCCGCAACGGAAGGGACCCCCGCACACAGGCGCAACCTGCTGCAGTTGCGCGCGTGCTGGCCGGTTACTCCTTGTAGCTTTTCTGCGTCTCGACCGTCGTGCGTGAGCGAATCTCGGCGTCGCTCACCGGGGCGGGCTCGCGCTCAAGGCGCGTGCTGCTCGAGGTGGTGGTTTCTTTCTTGCGCCCGAAAATGCCGCGCTTGGTCGTCGTGGTGCTTTCTTCTTCCTTCACCACGGCACGTGCTTTCGGCACATCGACGTTGGTGGTAGAACGCTCAACCGTCGTGCTGCTGTTATAGGTTGATTCCACTTGCGCGTGAACAACGCCGGTGGACATCGCAGTGCATAGCGCCAATGCTGCAACACTCGAAATAACCTGGGTCTTCATACTGCCTCCGTATCGTTTGTGCAAAAGGTGTTGCCCTCGCCAGATACCGCATTAGCGATGACGTTCAATTTAAACGGTCGCAAAATTTTTCGTAATGGGCAGAGGCTGATTGCCGGGTAAGCGGGTACTGACGGCCGCCGTTTCACTCCCATGCGACGATGTCTTACACTCGATTCACATCTTTCCCGACTGTGAGGCGCGTCAGTTGTACCAATAATGATCTCCATCACATCCCCGAATGTGAAAAAAATGGAGGCTTACTATGAGCAGTACGCTCGATCCGGATAACCTGGCGCCCTCCGGGCATCAGACGGGCATTAAGGGTCACGACATTCGATCCCTGGGCCCCAGTGAGAGTTCTGACAGCGGCTCTGATCTTGCGGGTCCCGGCCTGGTAAACGACGACATCCTCAAGCTGGATCGCGGCACCACCACGGACACTGAATCCGGCTCCTACGACAGCCCCGACTCAGGCGCAAGCGTCGGCGATCTCGGCATGAGCGATAACAGTGATCGCTACGGCACCGGCGAACACGTGACGGCCGGCAAGGACCCGAATGTTCGCGACAATTCTGACATCGACAGCGACCGCATCGTCGGCCCCGAAGATGCCGGGCTCAGCGGCGGCATTGCCTCCGCGCTGAAAGCAGTGCTGGAAATGGACGGCGAAGCGCCGGGAAAAAAGCCGGAATAGTTCGGGCGCGGCGTTTCCCTGAAAAGGTGTGCGACTGGCCACCTGCATCGCCGCCCGCTCACTCTTTGCGTAACCGCGCCCTCAGCGCGGCGCGGTCGATCTCTGCGCCCTTGATATAAATCCGGGCGATGCGCCGGGTATTTCGAATATCGTCGAGCGGATTCGCGTCGAGTACCAGGAAATCCGCGCGCATGCCCGGCGCGAGCGTGCCGCTGTCGTGCAAGCCGAGAAACTCCGCGGCGCGGCTCGTTGCGGCAACGATAACCTGCGACGGCGTCATGCCGGCGGCGACCATCAATTCCAGTTCCTTCTGCTCGACGTAACCGAATATATGGTCTTCGAGCCCGGTATCGCTGCCAAGGATAATGCGCGCACCTTGGCCGGCGAGGCGCGCGACGCTGCGCTGCAGGATCGCGTAGCTCTGGCGATTGCGCGCCGCCACTGCCTCTTCGCGCGAGGTGAAGGACTTGCGTATGCGGTCTATCACGTCTGCCGACACAGTATCGCGCAGCATCGCCGCCAGAAACGGCTCGTCGAACCATGGCGGCGGCGAGGTGTGCGTCGTGCGCTCGGGCGTGCCGATATTGGGCATCACATAGACCTTGTTACTGATAACGGTCGCGACCAGCGCATCGTCCATGACTTTATCGCGCACCAGATGCGCGAACGCATCGACATGAGCGGTCGCGAGCGTCATCGCATCCTCGTGATAGAAAACATGCGCGGTCACTTTCAAGCCGAGACGGTGCCCTTCGTCAATGGCTGCGCGCATGAGCGCGGGACTCAAGCGCGGCGCGCGCCCGCCGCGGTCATCGACCCAAATCTTGATGGCGTCTACCTTGCGCGCCGCCTGCTCCTGCACGGCGCGGCGGATTTCTTCTTCCGTCGTTACCTCGTATGCAATGCCCGCATATGCCGGCGCGCCAGGGCCGGCGTTGGGCGCGCCTATGCCGCGGCCGGCAAACAGGAGGCGCGCTCCGCCCAGGCGGCCTGCCTGTTGCCAGGCGCGGATCTCGTGCATTACGTCGCCGATTTCAACGCCCTGCGACATGATGGTCGAGACACCGAAATACAAAGCGCGATTCAGATCGTCGACGATGGTGTCCCGGTTATAATTTTCGCGCGAGTAACTGAGCCCGCTTTGAAAACCGGGGTGGCCGTGCGTGTTGATGATCGCCGGCATCACTGTCTTGCCGGACAAGTCGACACGTTTGATGCCGCCCGCGACACCGAGCCCGCCTTTGCGGCCGACCTTGGTGACCTTGCCGCCTTCGACCAGAAATGCCGCGTCGTTGACCGCGGCGCTGCCGTCGCCGGGAATCAGCCGCGCACCCTCATATAAAACCGGCGGGGCAGGCTCGTGATTTGCGTAAGCAGGCAGGCACGACGCCGCTGCAAAAGCGGCTACGGCAACGAGCGCGGCGCTTACACGTCGCATGAGCAAGCGTCCGATCATGCGGTCAGTTGCAACCTGCCACGCAATCTGCCACGCCATTGAATTCCATGGTGCGGCCGCTCAACGACAGATAAACAGGCCGGCCTCTGACCATCTCGATGAATTTCGCAGTGCGCGAATTCGGCTGCAGCTTGCCGCCAGCCGTGACGCCCTCGTTCGGATGCGAGGCGATGACTGCCAGCGGCTGCACGAGCTCGTTGATCGCGAACGCTGCAGCGGCCGGGTCGATCGCATTGGGGCCGAGATTCATCACCGTGAGGTTCGGGTGATGAAAATCGCGGATGACGGTTTTCATTTCGGCGTGCAATCCGGTGTCGCCGGACAGATAAACCTTGAGCCCGTTGGTGAACTTCACGATGTAACCGCTCGGCGCGCCGAGGCTCACACTGATGTTGTCGCCTTCGAGCGCCTTCTTCTGCGCGTCGGTCAGCAATTCACGGATGAGCGTGCTGTCGTGCGACGCGAAGACGGTCGTGATTTCGACGCCGTTTGCCGCGCCCGCCGCCTTGACGATCTTGGCACCGCCCAGCTCGACCGGCGCGATGCACGGCGCGGGCTGCACGGCGGCGATCGCGCCGCCGGGTTCCGCGCAGTTGCCCGGCATCTTGCCGCTGATGTTCTGGATCTTGCGCTGGAGAAAGAACGCCATGTTGCGAATCATGATGAGCGACGGATTTTTCGCCGCCGCCACTTCGGCCGTGTTCGAGTTCGGCAGCGCGGACACGAGCTTGGGGTTCTCGCAACTGCCTTCGTTGAGGGCGGCGGCCTTCTGGTCGCCGATATGATCGGTATGCGCGTGCGTGAGCAGCACGACGTGGATCGTGCCGAGGCGCGGATCGCCGCCGCCCATCACCGACTGTCCCACGTCGTAGAGTACGCGCACGCCGGTCGGATCCTCGAAAATCATCGCGCGATCCCGCGCGCACAGCTCGCCGGTATGCGTGCCGAGCGGCGTGATCCTGACGTTTTGCGCGAGGGCCGCGCCTGCGGCCAGCGCGCATGCCAGCGCGCATCCTGCAATTCGTAACGCGGTCATCTTCTCTCCTAGTCCTTGTACGTTGGATCGGTCTTGTCGAGCATGCGCAAGTGCGCCTTCCACTCGGTCTTCTGCGCCTTGTACGGCAACTTGCTGAACTGCGCGGCGGTCTTCTCGGCAACCGCTGCCGGCGGCACGCTCAGCCTGGCGCCACCGGCCATTGCGTTGACCTGACTCTGGCACGCCCGCTCGAGGTAGTACATGAGGTCGAATGCCTCGGCGACGGACTCGCCGCACGCGAGCAGGCCGTGATTGCGCAATATCATTACTTTGTGGCTGCCGAGATCGCGCGTAAGGCGCGCCTGCTCGTCGAGCTCCAGCGCGAGGCCTTCGTAGTCGTGGTAGCCGATGCGGTTCGTAAAGCGCATCGCGTGCTGCGACAGTGGCAGCAGCCCTTGCTCCTGCGCTGAAACTCCGATGCCCGCCGCCGTGTGCGTGTGCATCACGCAGGTAAGATCGGCGCGCGCGCGATGCACCGCGCTGTGTATTACGTAACCCGCGCGATTGATGCCGTTGCCGGTCGGGTCATCGACGACTTCGCCATCAAGCGTGACCTTGACCAGCGTCGACGCGCTTATCTCGTCCCACAGCAGGCCGAACGCGTTGATCAGGAAATGGTGCTCCGGCCCCGGCACGCGCGCGGAGATATGCGTGTAGATAAGATCGGTCATACGATAGTGCGCGGCCAGCCGGTAACACGCGGCAAGATCGACGCGCACGTTCCATTCGTCCGCGCTAACGCGCTCCTTGACCGGCGACGTCGCGAGCTTACGCACGTTGGACTTCATCTTGCCTCCTTACGCCCGTCGAGCGCTGCCCGTCAGTCGAGCGCCTCGTTGACGAGCACGTTGATCAACTGGCGATAATGCCAGCGTATCGGTCCGGGCGCAGCAGACATGAATACGACCGCCAGCTCTTCCCTGGGGTCTCCCCACCAGTTCGTCCCGGAAGCACCCGGCCATGAGAAGTCGCCGACCGAGCCCTCCATGCGCACGATGCCGGGCGTGGTCCTCACGGCCAGGCCCAGGCCGAAGCCATAATCGGCGCGCGTCGGATCCGCAGCGCCGATTAGATTCTTGACGTTGGGGCCAAGTTGGTTCGACAGCATGAACTCGACGGTCTTGCGGCTTAGCACCCGCGTATTGCCGAGCTTGCCGTGATTCAGCAGCATTTGAGCGAAACGCAGGTAGTCGCCGGCGGTCGACACGGAGCAACCGCCGCCGCATTCGAAACCCAGCGGCTTCGTCAGGTCCATCGGCGCTTGCGGCCGGCCGGTGTCGGGATCGACCGCCAGCGCTTTCGCATAGCGTTTCGCCTTGTCCGCCGGCACATTGAATCCCGTATCGACCATGCCGAGCGGCTTGAACAGAC
Organism: Betaproteobacteria bacterium; assembly: GCA_025363575.1. The sequence goes on from JANYDM010000184.1 coordinate 9,811, forward strand.
GCTGCTGCAAATACTGGCCGAGCGTCTGCCCCGATACGCGCTCGACGACGAGGCCGACCAGATCAATGGAGAATCCGTAATCCCAGACCGTGCCCGGCTGGTACATGAGCGGTGTGGCGCCGAGCTTGTCGAGAAACTCGGTGCTGCTCATCGTCGCTGCCGTGCCGGAACCCTCGGGATACAGCTTGTGCACCGCTGTCGTGCCGCGGCCGCCATAAACGACGCCGGAGGTATGCCGCAGAATGTCCTGTATCGTCATCTGCCGCGCGGCCGGCACGGTATCGACGACCGCGGTGTTGTCGGCGTTCATCACCGCGACGCGCATTTTGCCCAGCTGTGGCAGATATTTCGATACCGGCTCGTCGATCAGCACGCGCCCCTCTTCGTACAGCGTGAGCGCGCCAACTGCAGCCATCGGCTTGGTCATCGACGCGATATTGAAAATCGCATCTTTGGTCATCTTCGTGCCCGCTTCCTTGTCGGCATAACCGAACGCTTCGTAATAGACCAGCTTGCCCTTGCGCGCGACGGCGATGACCGCGCCCGGTATGCGCCCTTTCTCGATATCGGCGCGCAGCACTTCGCCGATGCGCGCAAGCCGCGCCGACGACATGCCGACTGACTCGGGTTTGGCGCGCGGCAGCGGATCGGCGGCGTATACGGCGACGGAAAACGATAGAGCGATCAATACCGGCAAGGAGCTCAGCTTCATGCAGTTTCCTTATTTGTTGAACGACTGCAGCACCAGCGCATTGATGAGCTGCCGGTAGTGATTGCGAATTTCGCCGGGTGCATGCGCCATGAAGACCACTGACAGTTCGTCTTTGGGATCGACCCAGAAATTCGTGCCGTAGGCGCCGCCCCAGGTGAAATCGCCGGGCGCGCCCATGATGGTCGACATGCCGGTGTCGCGCCTGACCGCTACGGTGAGGCCGAACCCCCAGCCTTCGAGTGTCGAGGCAGTGCGCGCGACGTTGTTCTGGATTTCCGGGCCCATGTGATCAGAGGTCATGTACTCGACCGTGCGCGGCGCCAGGATGCGCGCCTTGCCGAGCACGCCGCGGTTTTGCAGCATCTGCGCGAAGCGGAGGTAGTCGCCGGCAGTCGACACTGCGCAGCCACCGCCGCAATCGAATTTGAGCGGCGCGCTTGCATCGAGCACCGTCTGCGGCTTGCCGGTTTCGGGGTCGACGGCGAACGCCTTCGCATAGCGCTTTACTTTCTCGGGCGGCACGTTGAATCCGCTGTCGACCATGCCAAGCGGCTCGAACACACGCTTCTGCAGATACTGGCCGAGCGTCTGCCCCGATACGCGCTCCACGACGAGGCCAAGCACGTCGATCGACAGGCCGTATTCCCACGTTGAGCCGGGCTGATACATCAGCGGGATAGTGCCGAGCTTGTCGAGAAACTCGGCGCTCGTCATGGTGCGCCCTGCGGTGCTCGACGAGGCCGGGTACATCTTGTGCACCGCAGTCGCGCCGCGGCCGCCGTAGATCAGGCCGGACGTATGGCGCATCAGATCGTGGATCTGCATCGGCCGTGTCACCGGCACGGTGTCGAGGACGACCTGGCCGTTCGCGTCCTTGCGCAGCGCCGCCACCGGCATCTTGCCGATCTGCGGCAGATAGTTTGCCACCGGGTCCTTGATCAGCAAGGCACCGTCTTCATACAGCGTCAACGCCGCTACGCCGGTGAGCGGTTTCGTCATCGACGCAATGCTGAATATCGCGTCGGTCGTCATCGGCGTGCCGGCGTCCTTGTCGAGATAACCGAACGCCCCGAAGTAAACGAGCTTGCCTTTGCGCGCAACGGCGACCACTGCACCCGGCAGCAGGCCTTTCTTGATGTCGGCGCTCAGCGCCTGACCGATGCGCGCGAGCCGTGCCGACGACATGCCGACTGACTCGGGTTTGGCGCGCGGCAGCGGGTCGGCGGCGAACGCGGGCAGCGCGATGGCAAGCGCCGCGAATACGGACACTGCTGCTCTGAAGTTCATGAATCTTCCTCCCGGGGGGTAAGTAAACAGTTTCCCTCCCCTTTGCCCCGCAGGAAATTCCCTTGTGGGACAAGCGGAGGGTTGGGTGGGATGGGGCGACCGGCCTTCTCCCTGAAGGGAAAGAAGTGAGTTCGCTCCTCTGCGACTTTTCTACTTACGCGGCCACAGCACGCCTTGGCTGGGCGCGACCGCGCCTATGCCTTTATAAACGAAGCGCTGCACCCGCTTGCCTTCGTAGGTCTCGGTTGTATACAGGTTGCCTTTCGAATCGGTGGCGATGCTGTGCACGCCGTAAAACTGGCCGGGCTGGCGGCCGCCGTCGCCGAAATTCGAAATCTCTTCGAGCGTATCGCGCAGGATAATGCGTACTTTCTCGTTCTGACCGTCGGCGAGGAACATGAACTTCTGCTGCGGATCTTTCGAGAACGTCACGTCCCACGCCGAGCCGGAGCCCAACGTCTCTTTCGCGTAGAACTGCTCTTTGACGAATTTGCCTTCGGGCGTGAACACCTGTACGCGGTCGCCCGCGCGGTCGCACACGTAGACCAGACCGTCGTTCGCGCGCTCGACACAGTGCACCGGATTACGGAACTGCTGCGCGGGCGGCGCCTTCGGATCGTATTTGCCGAGATTGGCGTCGTCAGGGCGATTGCCGTACGCGCCCCAGTAACGTTTCATCTTGCCGGTGTCCGCATCGAGGACGGCGACGCGCTTGTTGCCATAACCGTCGGCGATGTACGCCTCGTTGGCTTTCGGGTCCACCCAGATCTTGGCCACGCGCCAGAAATTCTCAAGATCGTTGCTGCCGGCGTTTTTACCGTAGCGGCCGACCTGCATGAGGAACTTGCCGTCGTTGGTGAATTTCAGAATGTGCGCGTCTTTCTGGCCGTTGCCGCCTATCCAGACGTTGCCCTTGTAATCGACGTGCACGCCGTGGTTCGATTCCGGCCATTCATAACCCGGCCCAGGGCCACCCCACGCACGCAACAGGTTGCCCGCCTGATCGAAGACGAGGACGGGCGGCGCAGTTTTGCAGCATTCTGCGATCGGCGGATTAAGCTCGGCACCTTTCTCGTTGTCGTGCAATCCGCTCGCGCCGCGGTGGATGACCCATACGTTGTCTTTTTCATCGACCCACAGGCCTATCGTCCATCCCATCAGCCAGTGATTAGGCAGCGGCTTCGGCCACAGCGGATCGACTTCGAACATCGGCGCCTGCACGGTGCGTGTCTGCGCGTCGGCCTTGTTCTGCAGAACCGATTGGCTGACGGCAAGCGCAATGATGAACGCGCCAATCGACGTACCGATGAACACGTTTCGCTTCGAGCGATGAAAGGACATGAACTCCTCCCGATAAGGTATTGGTTACGGTTCCGGCTGCCGCCGGTTATTTACGCGGCCACAGCACGCCCTGCTGCGGCGCGACCGGGCCCACGCCCTTGTAGACGAACTTCTGCACGCGTTTACCCTCGTAGGTCTCGGTCGTGTAGAGATTGCCCTTCGTGTCGGTCGCGATGCTGTGCACGGCGTAGAACTGGCCCGGCTGGCGCCCGCCATCGCCGAAGCTCGAAATCTCTTCGAGCGTTTCGCGCAAGAGGATGCGCACTTTGTCGTTCGCCCCGTCGACCAGGAAAATGAAACGCTGCTGCGGGTCTTTCGAGAACGTGAGATCCCATACCGACCCGTCACCGAGAGTGGTCTTCGCGTAGAACGCCTCCTTCACGAACTTGCCTTCGGGCGTGAACACCTGCAGGCGGTCGTTCTGGCGGTCGCACACGTAGACGAGATTGTCGTTCGAGCGCTCGACGCAGTGCACGGGGTTCCTGAACTGTTGCGCGGGCGCTGCGTTCGGATTGTATTTACCGAGATCGGTGTCGTCTGGACGGTTGCCGTACGCGCCCCAGTAGCGCTTCATCTTTCCGGTATCGGCATCAAGCACCGCGACGCGTTTATTGCCATAACCATCGGCGATGTACGCTTCGTTCGTTTTGGGATCGACCCAGATTTTCGCCACGCGCCAGAAATTCTCGAGGTCGTTGCTGCCTTTGTTATTGCCGGGGCGGCCGACCTGCATCAGGAACTTGCCATCCTTCGTAAACTTGAGAATGTGCGCGTCCTTCTGGCCGTTGCCGCCTATCCACACGTTGCCCTTGTAATCGACGTGCACGCCGTGGTTCGATTCCGGCCAGTCGTAGCCCTGACCCGGCCCGCCCCATGAACGCACGAGATTGCCCTGCGGATCGAACACGAGGACAGGCGGCGCGCTGCGGCAGCACTCGGGGCTTAAGCCGGACTCTTGTCCCTTCTCCTTGTCACCCAGCGTCGGTCCGCCACGATGAATGATCCAGACGTTGTCTTGCTCGTCGACCCACACGCCTATCGTCATGCCGAGCAGCCAGTGATTGGGCAGCGGCTTGGGCCACAGCGGATCGACTTCGAACATCGGCGCCTGCACGGTGCGCGCCTGCGCGTCGGCCTTGTTCTGCAGCACGGCCTGGCCAATGCCGAGACCCGCGACGAGCGCGCACAACGCCGCGCCGACAAAGTAATTGCGCCTGGAACGAATGGCTTGCATGGTCTCCCCCTTGCAGTTGAACGCCAGCGGCACGCGTGATGCTTTTGGATTCCGGTTGAAACCGGTATTGTCGGATCATTATACGCATACTCTTTTTCGCTTGTCAGTCGCCGCCGAATCCCATTACTCTAAGCCCCGCTTATGATGAAAAATCGCGATGAAATTTCGTAACACTGCACGGCGCCTGCTCGCCGCATGGATGCTTGCGTTGCCTTGCGCAGCGCTCGCGCACGAAATCCCGAGCGACATCAAAGTGCAGGCATTCGTGAAGCCCGACGGGCAAAAGCTTCAGCTGCTGGTGCGCGTGCCGCTTACCGCGATGCGTGAAGTCGACGTCCCCAAGCGCGGCCCCGGCTATCTCGATCTAGCGCGCGCTGACGCAGCGCTGCGCAACGCGGCGAACCTGTGGCTGGCCGACAACATTGACATATACGAAGGCGAAACGCGCCTCGCTTATCCGCGCCTTGTCGACGCGCGCGTGTCGCTGCCATCGGACAAATCCTTCGCATCTTTCCCTGAAGCCCTCGCGAATTTATCCGCGCCGCGCCTGCCGGAAAAAATGGAACTGTTCTGGAACCAGGGGCTGCTCGACGTGCTGTTCGAATATCCGATCCGGTCTGACGCCTCGGCGTTCTCCATCAATCCGCGGCTCGAGCGATTGGGCCTGCGCACGACGGTCGCGCTGCGCTTCCTGCCGCCGGGCACGTTCGAGCGCGCATTCGAGTTTCACGGCGATCCCGGCACGGTGGCGCTGGATCCGCGCTGGCACCAGGCGGCCCTGCGCTTCGTTGAATCAGGCTTCCTGCACATCCTCGGCGGCATCGATCACCTGCTCTTTCTGCTCTGCCTCGTCATCCCGTTCCGCCGCTTCGGCGCGCTCGTGCTGATCGTCACGTCGTTCACAGTTGCGCATTCGATCACGCTTATCGCCTCCGCATACGACCTGGGGCCCAACGCGTTGTGGTTTCCTCCGCTGATCGAAGTGCTGATCGCGATTTCCATCGTTTACATGGCGATCGAGAACGTCGTCGGCACCAATGTACAGCGGCGCTGGATGATTACGTTCGCGTTCGGCCTCGTGCACGGTTTCGCGTTCTCATTCGCGCTGCGCGAGCAATTGCAGTTCGCGGGCAATCATTTGCTCACCTCGCTGCTGTCGTTCAACATCGGTGTTGAGTTGGGACAGCTCGCGGTGCTGGCGGTGATGATTCCGCTGCTTGTGCTGTTCTTCCGCTACGTCGTGCCGGAGCGCATCGGCATCATCATACTGTCGGTCCTCATCGGCCATACCGGCTGGCACTGGATGCTCGAGCGCGCCGAAAAACTAAGCCAGTTCCCATGGCCGGCGTTCGATGCGCCGACGCTCGCAAGCGCGATGCGCTGGCTGATCGCGCTGCTCGTGACCGGCGCAGCGATGTGGACGGCCAACGGCATTTTGCAGAAGTCTGCGCGCAGCAATACGCAAGACAAGCGCGCCTAGGACGCCCTCAGTTTGCGCGGCCCGGCATGAGCGGCCAATCCGCGCGCCAATTTCGTTGCATAATCCCGAACTTCAAAAAACAACGCACCTGGCCAGGAGACGGCCCGTTATGGAAAATCAGGCGCCCGATCGGCCCACGATGGCAGCCATCGTCGAGATGTTCAACCAGGGCAGATACAGCGAAGCCGAAGGGCAACTGCGCGAACTGACGCAGCGCTATCCCCGGCACGGCTTCGGCTGGAAGATACTGGGCCCCGTGCTTCACATGCTGGGCCGTCCACTGGATGCGCTGGCGGCCATGCAAAAAACGGTCGAGCTGGCGCCGAATGACGCCGAAGCCCACAACAATCTGGGCAAAGCGCTATCGGACCAGGGGCGTTTCGCGGACGCCGAGCAAAGTTACCTGCGCGCCGTGGCGCTCGAACCCGAACTCGCGCTCGCGCACAACAATCTTGGCGCGGTACTCGCCGACCAGGGCCGTCCCGCGGAAGCGGAAGCGTGCTATCGCCGCGCGCTGGAGCTGCAACCCGCCTCTGCGATGGCGCACGGCAATCTTGGCAACGCGCTGCGCGCGCAGGGCCGGTTCGCCGACGCTGAAACCAGTTATCGGAGCGCGCTGACTCTCGACTCGCTATCCGCTGACGCCCACAATAATCTCGGCAACGCTCTGCGCGATCTGGGGCGCGCGGCCGAAGCGGAAACCTGCTTCCGGCGCGCCATCGAGCGCAATCCTGCGCACGCGGCCGCACACAACAATCTGGGCGGGGCGCTGCGCGATCAGAATCGGCATGCGGAAGCCGAAGCGAGTTTCCGCAAGGCGCTCGAACTCAATCCGGCATTCGCCATCGCGCACAACAATCTCGGCAACATGCTGCGCGACAAGGGGCAGTTCACCGAAGCCGAGGCCTGCTATCGCAAGGCGGTGGAGCTCGATCCGGAATCAGTCGACGCCAATGTCAGCCTGTCGGTTACGCTCAATCATCTCGTTCCGGCGTGGCACGTCCCGATGATGAACGATGCACTGCGCAATGAAGCGTACTTCGACGCATTGCGGCGGGCTGTGACGCCCGACAGCAACGTGCTGGAGATAGGCACGGGTTCCGGCCTGCTTGCGATGCTGGCGGCGCGGCTGGGCGCGCATGACGTGGTGACTTGCGAGGCCGTGCCGCTGATCGCGTCTGCCGCGCGCGATATCGTCGCGAAAAATGGCCTGCAAAAACAGGTCAGGGTGATTGCCAAGAAATCCACCGACATCGTGGTGGGCGCCGACCTCCCGCAACGCGCTAACGTGCTCGTGTCCGAAATCCTGTCCAGCGAATTGCTCGGTGAAGGCGTGCTGTCGAGCATTGAAGACGCGAAAAAACGCCTGCTCGCACCGGGCTCGAAAATAATTCCGGCCACCGGCAGCGTGATGTTCGCGCTGTTCGGCGGCGAAGACATCAGGAAACATGCACGCGTCGACGAGGTGCTGGGGCTCGACCTGCGCGGCTTTAATGCGATCGCGGCGCCGAAAAGGATTATTTACCGCAACGACCTCGACATCGAGTTTCTGACCGCCGCGACCGAAGCTTTCACATTCGATTTCGTCAAGGGCGACTACTTCCCCGCCGAAAAGAAGACGCTGCGCGTGCCCGTCACCGCCGCGGGTCTCTGCTATGGCGTCGCGCAGTGGATACGCCTGGGCATGGACGGGCAAGGCACGTTCGAAAACCATCCGGCGATCAAGTCGCCGGCTTCCGGCTGGCAGACCTGCCTCTACCGCTTCGCCGAGCCCGTCGAGATCAGAGCGGGCCAGACCGCGAGAATCCGCGCGGCGCATAACCGCACGGACGTATGGTTCTTCTGGGACGGGCTGGAATAGCCTGACGCCGCGGGCGCGTCTTCACCAGCCGATCGACACGCCGCCATCCACCACCAGCAACTGGCCAGTCAGGAAACGCGCCGCATCCGATGCGAGAAACACCGCGACGCCGCCGATGTCCTGCGCATCGCCGAGCCGCCGCAGCGGCGTCATCGCCTCGCGGCGCTTTCTGCGCTCTTCGTCTTCCCATAGCGCACGCGCGAAATCGGTCTTGATGAGTCCGGGCGCGATACTGTTGACTCGGATGTTGTGCGGCCCCCACTCGACCGCGAGCGCGCGGCCGAGTCCCGCATCCGCGGCCTTGGTCACCCCGTAGAGCCCGTTGACGTTGCTGCCGCGCAGCGCCGCGATGCTGGATATGATCACCATCGCGCCATCTTTTCTTTCTGCCATCTGCGGCAGCACCATATTCGAGAGCCAGAAGATGCTGCGGATATTGCTGCCCATCATCTTGTCGAAGACTTCGTCGGACACTTTGGTGATCGAGCCGAAATGCGGGTTGATCGCGGCGTTGCACACGAGGATGTCGATGCGGCCCCACTTGGCGAGCGTCTTGTCGACGAGGTTCTGCAAGTCCTCCTTCGATCCGATATTGCACGGGACGCCGATCGCCTCGCGGCCTTCCGCGGTGAGTTCCTTCGTCACCGCATCGACGGCGTCGGCCTTGCGGCTGGAAATGACGACTTTCGCGCCGGCGCGCGCCATTTCCTCGGCGATGGATTTGCCTATGCCCTTGGTCGAGCCGGTGATCAATGCAACTTTGCCTGTAAGATCGAACATATTATTTTCTCCGTTAAAGCTTAAGAACTTTCGCCACAAAGGCACTGAGAACGCAGAGAATCGCAAAAGGACCGCGCGCTATTGATACGTTCTCGTTTTGGCTTTCCTCTGTGTCCGCAGTGGCAAATGGTTTTCTGCATACCTTACGAGCCAATCATTGCTTGGCGCCGCACGGTCGCCTGCGCTATCTTCGTCCCGATTTCGGCCGCCCACTCGTCGCGCATCCTGAATCCCGCGACCGCGCGCACCTGCTTTTCGAGCGATGCCCATATCTCCGCGTCGGGCAGCATGATGTCGTACGGCTCGCGGTACGGCTGCGGCACGTACCACGGTGTGTCTATCAGCAGCTCGACGCGGTTCTTTTCGGGATCGAGAAAGTAGACTGACAACGCGTTGCCATGCGTGATGGTTCTCGGGTTGGCGGCATGTTCGTTGTTCAACTCCACGTACATTGCCCGCAGGGTGGCGAGGCTGTCGACGCGGAACGACAATTGATTGACCGGATTGAACGGCAGATCGTCCGGCCGCCCCGCCGCGATCACGAACTGATGATGCTCGCGCGCATCGCGCGTCAAAAACACGATCTCCCCCTCGCCACGAGGCGCGCGGTCGCTCACGACGAAACCGAGCAACCGCGTGTAGAACTCCACCATGCGCGCAACGTCGGTCGCGAAGACGCCGACGTGGCTCAGCGTGAGCGAGAATGACATGAACGACGCCCCTCCGTGCGATGCCCGCAGTATACGGGTCTTCAGCGCTGCAGATTGAAATGCGCGGCCACGAACCGCCTGACCTGCTCGCGGGCCAGCGATGCGTACTTGCGGTCGCCGCCGCGCACCACCCCGCGGCCAACGCAACTATGCGCATAGTCCGCGCGCTCCCGGGTGTTAAGCGCGCGGCCGTCGATCAGCACCGTCTCGAGCGTATCCAGGTCCTGAAGCATCATGCAATTCCTGGAATTCGGGATCGCGGGCATGTATTGAGGCGAAAAATCGGTATCGAAACCATGCAACGCGCCATCGTAAACGACGAGCTCGGCCTGCGCGCCCCGCTGCTTGAGGATTTCGGTTTGCCGGCGGCACACGTCGGAATTCAGAAAGTCGTCAGCGCTGCCGATGACGGTCAGTATCGGCGCGCCGGTCGTCTTCGCGTACTGCGCGCAGCCGCCGTAGAACGGAATGTGCAAGGCAAACCGGGCACCATTCTCGCCGAGCACGCTGGCGCGATAACGCTCGAAGCCGGCGTACATCGCGGCGATGGCGCCGCGCGAAAAACCGATGACGCCGATGCGCTTTGCATCGATGCGCGGGTCCTGTTGCAGCGTTGCGAGCGCGCGCAGCGCATCCGCCACGCCTGCCGGAAACGTGAGCTGGTCGGCGTTGCTTTCCGCGATGCTGCGCGGGGTAAAGCTGTCGACCGTGAAGGTAGCGACGCCCATTGCATTAAACAATTCGGCCCAGCCGCGGATGGTGCCGCCGATGCCGCGGCTCGAATGCATGATCACCATTGCGGGAAATGGGCCGGCGCCGGCGGAGGGCAGCTGTAAATCGCCATGAATACGGTCGCTGTATTCCGCCTGGCCGGCGAATATCTGGTCCATGCGGCTGCCGCGCGCTGCAGTGTCGAAGCTGACCCGTTCGGCAACCGCCGCGCCCGCACCGAATGCGATCGCGGCCGCGAATACAGTGGCGAACCGCACCGGCAGAAAATTGAGGCCCCGTTCACGCCGCATCAAACCGCCCGCATATCCTCGGCAAATCTTCGCCGATTAAGCCGGAGAGCTTCGCGTCCGCGATATCGTCGAACTGCGTGGGCTCGGCGTTCATGATGACGATGCGCGCGCCGGCGCGTTGCGCGACGGGTACGGCATTGGCGATAGGAAAAACCTGCAGGCTGCTGCCGATCGCGAGCAGCAGGTCGGTTTCCTGCGCCGCGCGCATCGCGCCGTCGATTACCTCCGGTATCAGCGATTGGCCAAATGAGATCGTGTCGCTCTTGAGGATGCCGCCGCAGGTTGCGCAGGGCGGGTCTTCCTCGCCGGCACGCACGCGATCGAGTACGTCCTGCATCGGCCCTTTCCATCCACACGAGAGGCAGATCGCCTTGTGCAAATTGCCATGCACTTCGAACACCTTGTCGCGCGAGTTGCCGGCTTTGAGATGCAAGCCATCGATGTTTTGCGTGACGAGCGCGCGCAGGTTGCCGCGCCGTTCAAGCTGCACCAGCGCGAGGTGTCCCGCGTTCGGCTTGGCGGTCCACGCAGGATGGCTGAGCCGCGATTGCCACGACAGTTTGCGGATTTCCGGATCGGCCGTGTAATAGCGGATGTCGGAGAGCTTCTCCGCTTTCGGGTCACGCGTCCACACGCCGTTGGGCCCGCGAAAATCGGGAATGCCGGAATCCGTCGAGATGCCGGCGCCGGCCAGCACGACGACGCGTTTGGCCGACTCAATCCAGCCGCGGACTTCCCTGATGACTTCGACCGCAGTCACGGCTCGAGCTTGATGCCGTATTTTTTGATAATCACGCCCCAGCGTTCGATCTCGGCTTTGACGAACACGCCGAATTCCTCGGGACTCGAAACGAAAACGTCGGCGCCGATCGCGGCGAGCGGGTCGCGCAAATCCGGCGCAGCGAGGCTTTGCCTGATCGCCTCATTCAGGCGCGTGACGATTTCTTTCGGCGTTGCGGCAGGCGCGAACATGCCGTACCACTGGCGCGCATTAAAGCGCGGATAGCCAAGCTCTTTCAGCGCAGGCACGTCGGGGAACATCGGCGTGCGATCAAAGCCGGCGACCGCGAGCGCGCGCAACCGACCGCTCTTTACATGCGGAGCCAGCACCGGCAGATCGGCGAACATGGCCTGAGCCTGTCCACCTATCACGTCGACGATCGCGGGCCCCGCGCCTTTATACGGCACGTGCGTGACCTTGATGCCGGCCTGGTCGCGGAATAATTCAAGCGCGATATGCGTGTTGCTGCCGGCGCCGCTGGAAGCGAACACGATTTCTCCCGGATGCGCCTTGCCCAAGGCAACGAACTCTTTAACGTTTTTGGCGGGAAGGCTCGGCGTAACTATCAGCAGTACCGGCCCCGACACCACCGGCGTGACCGGCGCGAAGTCTTTGACCGGATCGTAGGGCATCTTGTCGTAGACGGCCGGATTGATGGCCATAGTGCTCGACGTCGGCATCAGGAGCGTGTAACCGTCGGGCTTCGATTTCGCGACAAGCTCCGCGCCTATCATGCCGTTGGCGCCGCCGCGATTGTCGACGATCACTGATACGTCGAGCACCTCGGTCAGCTTTTTCGCGAGATGCCGCGCCGTAATATCGGTCGGCCCGCCCGCCGCGAACGGCACGACTATACGGATCGGCGCTTTCGGCACCCACTGCGCATGCGCGCAAATTGGCGCAAGACCCGTGAAAAGCATCGCGATTGAAACAAGACGCTGCATCAGCTTCTCCAGTGAAATATTACACGCCGCTAATCCGCGCGCATGCCGCGTGCCTTGATCACCTTGCCCCATTTGGCGAGCTCGCTTTTCAGGAAGGCCGCGCATTCATCGGGCGTGCTGGCGATGATATCGAAGCCGCGCTGTTCGTATGCGCGCGCAAAATCGGGGGTGTGCATGACCTGCGTGAATTTTTCGTTAAGGAGCGCGACAACCGCGCGCGGCGTGGCCCTGGGTGCGACGATAACGTGCCACGTGGTGAATTCGTAGCCGGGCAGAGTGTCGGCGATCGGCGGCACAGCGGGCAGCGCAACAGAACGCTGCAGGCTGGTCACGCCGAGAGCGCGCAGCCTTTTGCCCTCGATGAAGGGCATGGTTTCCGAAATGCTCGAGAACGTGACGCCGAGCTCGCCGCTGGTCACCGCCACTACTGCAGGAGCCCCGCCCTTGAACTGCACGACAACAATGTTGGTCCTGGCCAGCAGGTTGAACAATTCGCCGGCCACATGCGGGTTGGTGCCGACACCTGCACCGCCGTAGTTAAGCTTGCCCGGCCGCGCTTTCGCGAGCTGTATGAGATCGCGCACCGAATGCGCGGGCACCGATGGGTGCACGGTGAGCACGGACGCAGCCGACGACAGCAGCGAGACCGGCGCGAAATCGTTCACCACGTCGTAGGGGACGCGGCTGTAAAGAAAGCCGTTGGTCACGAAGGGGAGCGTGTTGATCGCCAGCGTATAACCATCCGGCGCTGCACGTGCGACCTGCTCCATCCCGATATTCCCCGATGCGCCACTGCGATTGTCGATGATGACCTGCTGCCCCAGCAGTTGGGCAAGCCTGGCGCCAACGATACGGCCGACGATGTCGACACTGCCACCGGGTGGAAAAGGCGCGATCAACCGGATCGGCTTGTTCGGATAATTGTCGGCCTGCGCGAACGCGATCGCGGGCATTACGCCCGCCATCGGCAGCACAACGATCAGCAGAATTTTGCGCATGGCGTCCTCTCTCCGGTGCGCGCAAGCTTCCCTGTTCGCCGCCGCCCAGTCAAGCGCGGCCGCCGCGCTCTCGCGACGCAGCATCGCGTCGACCGCCGCTCTTTCGCGCAACGCGGCATCGCGCGCCCGCCGCTCTTTCGCGCAACGTGGCATCGCGCGCCCACCGCTCTTTCGCGCAACGTGGCATCGCGCGCCTACTACCAGGCTTGCAATTGCCGCGTGACTTGTTACGATGACCTTCCCCGTGCGGCCGCGCGGACGCGGGACGCGATTGAAACACGCGGCGAGAAGAAAACGAAAACAGGAGGAGTCCATGCAAAAATCCATCGCATGCCTGCTAGTGCTCGCGCTTTTCGCGTGCGCCGCCGGCGTCGCAACCGCGCAAGACACGGCGTACATCGTCAGCTATTTCGAAACCACGCCGGCCGGCCAGAAAGACGCCGCCGCTCTCACGCGCGCGTTCGGCGCAGCGAGCCGCAAGGACGAAGGCAACCTGCGCTTCGACGTCCTGCAGCGCACCGGACCGACGAACCATTTCGCCATTGTCGAAGTTTGGCAGGACGCCAAGGCGCAAGCAGCCCACGCCGCGACCGCGCATACGAAGCAGTTCCGCGAAAAATTGCAGCCGCTCTTGCGCAGTCCATACGATGAGCGTCCGCATACCGGCCTGGCCGTCGGCGCGGTGCAAAACGCCGGCGTTAACCGCGACACGATCTACGCCGTCACGCATGTCGATTTCATCCCGCCGGGCAAGGATACCGGCCTCGAGATGATCAAGGTGCTGAGCGAAGCAAGCCGCAAGGACGACGGCAATCTGCGCTTCGAAGGATTGCAGCAAAATAGCCGGCCGAACCACCTGACGCTCTTTGAAGCATGGAAGGACATGCAGGCCGCCGACAACCATGGCATCGCGTCGCACACCTTGCTGTTCCGCGAAAAATTGTCGCCGATCAGCGGCGCTTTGTTCGACGAGCGCTTTTACAGGAGCATTAACTAGTTTCTTGTCATTCCCGCGCAACGGGTTCCCGCCTGCGCTGGAGTGAAGGCTCTTTTTTATTGCTGGTCACCGACCAGCCCCGCTTCCTTGACGACCCTCGCCCACTTGACCGTCTCGGCTTTGACGTAGCGGACGAATTCTTCGGTCGTCGACGGCATGACGTCTATGCCCTGATCTTCCATGCGCGCTTTGAGTTCCGGCGCGCTCAGCACCTTGACGAGGCCCGCATTCAGTTTCGCGAGCACTGCTTTCGGCAGGCCCGCCGGGGCGCAGATGCCGTACCACGACGACACGTCGTAGCCGGGCACACCGCCTTCGGCAAACGTCGGCACTTCGGGCGCGCGCGGGCTGCGCTTTGCACTCGTTACGCCGACGCCGGTAAGCCGTCCCGCCTTCACTGCCGCGAGCGGGCCGCCAGGCAGATTGCCCACGGAAAGCGGAATTTGTCCGCCGATCACGTCGGCGAGCGCAGGCGCCGCGCCTTTATACGGCACGTGCACGATGTTGATGCCGGTCATCGACTTCAGTAATTCGATCGACAGGTGCGGGGAAGCACCGACACCGGACGAGCCGAAAGAGAGTTTGCCGGGATTGGCTTTCGCATACGCGACTACGTCGCCGACTTTCTTGAACGGCTGCGCGGGATGCGCCATGAAAAGATTGGGCGTCGAGCCGACGAGCGACAGAAACGAAAAATCCTTGATGTGGTCGTACGGCAGCTTGATGCGCGCCGGCGTGATCGCGTGCGAGCCTATCGTGCATAGCATGATGGTGTAGCCATCAGGCGCCGCGCGCGCCGCCATTTCCGTGCCGACTGCGCCGCCAGCGCCCGGCCGGTTGTCGACGAGCACGGTGGCGCCCCACAGCTCGGACAGCGCGGCCGCAACGTAACGCGACGCGAGGTCTGTACCTCCGCCGGGCGTATAGCCGACGATCAAACGTATCGGTTTGTTCGGGTAGTTGGTCGCGGCCGGCTGCGCCGACACACCCGCCGCCGCGGCCAGCATGCCTGCCGCGAAAATGAATTGAAGTGCACGCCTCATTGCTTCTCCTCGCCAGGGTTCCCTGCCGCTCTCTGCCGGAGCGTGCGGAATCGCATGCTACCTGAATCGCATTCCCTCAGGGCACGCGCACCACGATTTTGCCCACCATCGCGTTCTCTTCCATGTGCGCTTTGGCAGCGGGCAATTCGTCGAACGCGAATACGCGATCGATGACCGGCACTATGCGCCCGTCTGCAATCGCTGGTACCACGTCGCGCACGAATCCGCGCGTCGCCGCGGCTTTTTCTTCCGCGGTGAGTTTCGCATTCGATATGCCGAAGATCTCCAAGCGGTTGACGTGCACCGCCGACAAATCGATTTCGGCGGTGACTGAGCCATCGACATAGCCGACCACGGCCAGCCGCCCGTGCCGCGCAAGACAGCGCACGCACTCGGCGAACTGCGTGCCGCCGACGAGATTGACGATCAGGTCGGCACCGTTGCCGCCGGTCGCGGCTTTGACCTTGGCGGCGAAATCGGCGCCGCGCGTGGCGATCGCGACATCGAGCCCCGCTGCCTTGAGTTTTTCCAGCTTCTGCGCCGAGCCCGACGTGCCGATGGTTTTCGCGCCCAGCATTTTCGCGATCTGTATGCTCGCCACGCCGGCGCCCGCCGAAGCGCCGGTTACCAACAGCCATTCGCCGGCCTTCAGCCTGCCGTACGGCGGATACAGCATTTCGTAGGCGGTGATGTACGAGATAGGCACCGCCGCCCCCTGCTCGAAACTCAAACACTGGGGCAGCGGAATAATCTGCGCCTGCTCCATGACGACGTATTCGGCGAATCCGCCGCGTACGCGGCCGAACACGCGGTCGCCCGCGCGCACGCCCGAGACACCGGCGCCGACCGCGTGCACTTCGCCCGCTGCTTCGGTGCCGCCGATCTTCTCGGGCCCGCCGTGGACCGCGCCGCCCACGATGAGCTCGCCGCGGTTGAGCGCGCTTGCGCGCACGCGCACGACCACTTCACCCGCCTTGGGCTGCGGTTGCGGAACGTCGCGCCATTCGAGCGCGGCCTTGTGGTCTTTGACGACGATCCAGCAGGATTTCATGAGCACCTCGCGATTGAGACGCGGATTCTAGCATTCGACGCACGGGCGAATTGCCGCTCGCCGCACGCTCGTGTAAAGTCTCGCCGCCCATGGACAAGACCGCCGTCAAGCTGCTGCGCTTATATGAACACCTGTGCCACGCCGATGCGCCGCTGGGCGTCAGCGCGCTGGCCGCGCGCATGCGCCTGACCAAGAGCAACGCCCACCGCATACTGCGCACGCTGACCGGGCTCGGCTACGCGCAGCAGACCGACGACGGCCGCTACGCGCCCACGCTCAAGGCGTGGGAGCTCGGCACGCTCGTCATCAACCGCCTCGATTTCGCGCAGGTGGCGAAACCCTATTTGACTCACCTCAACGTGACGACCGGCGAATCAGCCTATCTCGCCACGCTCAATGGCATGTCGGTGGTCTATCTCGACGTGCTCGAGAGCCGCTATCCGATTCAGATTAATTCGGTGATCGGCGGCCACGCGCCCGCCCATTGCAGCGCGAGCGGCAAGCTGCTGCTCGCCTACAATCCGGCGGTCGCCGAGCAATACCTGACCAGACCGCTGGAAAAGTACACGGCGCGCACGCTGACTAAGCGCGCGGATCTCGAGCGCAAGTTTGAATCCATCCGCCGCGCCGGTTATTCGCTGAATGACGGGGAATGGGTCGAGGGTGTGTGCGGCATATCGGCGCCGGTGCACGACGGGCACCGGCTTGGCGTCGCCGCGATCGGCATCACCGCGCTCAAGGAGCGAGTCAACCGCGCCAAGATGAAGCAACTGACGCAGCTCGTAAGCGACGTCGGGCGCCAGGTTTCGCAGCGGCTCGGCTACCGCGACGCAGCGCGCTAACTCGTTGCGCTCTCAAGCGGCGGCTATGCCGTCGAAAAAATGCGCGACGTCGGCAACGTTTTCTAAATCGTTTATGCGTGCGGCCAGCAGGTCGCCGCGCTCCTTGCCGAGCGGCGACGCGCCGGCCTGTGCGCATTCGCGAAATTTGTTTTGCATGTCCGTCTCCGTCAACGGCGCCTCCGGGCTGCCCGGAATATGCTCGGCATGCTGTTCGAGCAGGCCATGCCGGCTGCTCGTGATCCGCACCGTGGCGCCGCGGCTGTTGCCGCGCTTCTCGTCGACGGTGACTTTCACGCTGCGCGCCAGCTCGCCGATTGCCGGCTCGAGCACTGCAGCGTCCTGAATATCGGCGACGCTCAACCGGCGGCGCAGAATCGCACACGCGACCGAATACTGGATGCTGAACTGCGCGGTGACCTGCGGATCGGCGCCCGGCTCGAAAGGCGCGCCGACCAGCCTGTGCACGTAAGGTGAAATCGTGACTTCGACCGACGTTACGTCCGCCGGCGCGACATCGTTGACGCGGACGAGGTGCAGCACGGCTTCAATCGCCGTGTGATTGCACGCGCAGCTCGGATATTTCTTGACCGCCGTCGCGACGTGCGGATACGTACGTCCGAGGTCGGCGAACAGCGCCGCGGCATCGCCGGGCTGGTACAGGCTGTAAAAACCGAATTTGCCTTCGAACGCTTCGCGCGGCGCGGTAATGCCGCGCGCGGCGAGCAGCGCCGAGAATACGCCCGCGTGCGCGGCAAACGACGATGAGAACCGCTTGGTCAGGCTGTGCGAGATGTTCGGCAGCTGCGTCGCGGCGGTCTGGCTCAATGCGATGCCGAACGCGTGCTGCGTTCGCTCCATGTCAAGACGCAGCAAGCGCGCCGCCGCGGCGACCGCGCCGTAGATGCCGTAAATCGAGGTGTGGTACCAGCCTTTGTGCGGCAACTGCGAGGCCGCGCCCAGTCGCGTGACGACGTCGTTGCCGAGCACCAGCGCCGCGAGAAAATCGCTGCCGCTGGCGTGCTCGCGCTCGGCGACGGCCAGCGCTGCCGGCAGCACGACGCTGTCGGCATGCACGCTGCCGCGCTCGGTCGCGCGCATGCCGTCGTAGTCGAGCGCGGCCGCCGCGGTGCCGTTGATAAAAGCCGCGGCGCGCGCGGGCAACCTGCCGCCGTACGCCCATACCGTGCTTTCGGTCTTACCGCCTTCTTCCGCCAGCAATGCATGCGCTTCGCGCACACCCGCCTCGGCCGAGCCCGCCCACGCGACGGCCAGCGTATCGAGCGCGAGCCGTTTCGACGACGCAAATGCCGCAGCCGGAATATCCTCGCGGCGCGTCGCAATCACATGGTCGGCAAGGCGGCCCGATATGGTGATCGCGTGCTCAGCGCGCTTCATGCAGCTTTTGCCGCGGCGATGCCAAGCAGGCGTTCGGCATTCTTGTAGCGCAGCAGGTTCTTGTCGGATTCGCTGATGTCGCGATTCTTGTCGAGCAACTCGACGTCCTTGAACTTCATGCGCCCGCCCGGATCGTCGTGCGGGTAGTCGGTGGCGAACAGGAACTGCGAGGCGCCGAACAGCGCCATCGCCTCGGGCAGCTCGCGCTCCTCGGTTTCTATCGTGAAGAACAGGTTGTTTTTAAAGTAATGGCTGGGCGCCTGCTTGTTCTTGGATTTGTAATCCGCTTCCGAAACGATGCGCTTGCCGCCGGCGAGCTTGCGGTAATTGAAACGCGGCGCGGCGTCTTCGGATTCATAATCGACCACTGAATTGTCGAACCACGCATCGAGATGGGCAACGAGCGGCTTGATGAATGCGACGCCCGCTTCGGTGAACACGAAATTGAGCCCGGGGAAATCGTCGAGCAGCCCGCTCGTGATCAGCGACACCAGGCTCATCTGCCCTTCCTGCGGCGCCAGCACGTCGAGCCCGTTGAACTGGTAGTTCATGAGATTGGTGATGCGGTGGCCGTGCTGGATGTTGTGCAGGAAGAGCGGCATGCCGAGCGCCTCGGCGCGCTTGAAGAACGGCCACAGCTCTCGGCGGCTGCCGAAAGGCTCCGAATAGCAGTGCTCGAGCACCGGAAACACCTTGTCGAGTATCACCGCCTTGAAACCGTTTTGCTGCGCCCATTCCATCTCGCGGATCGCGCCGTCGACGTCCTGCAGCGCCACCAGCGCGCCGCCGATCAACGCGCTCTTGTGCTCGCGCATGAGCCTCAGTATCGACAGATTCCACGAATGTGCCATCGCGCCGGCGAGCTTCGGCTCTATCATGTAAGTGAAGACCGTCGCGGTGAGCTGCGGAAACAGAAACTGCTGCTCGATGCCGAGCTTCTCGTAGTCGCGCAGCCGCTCGTCCATGTAGTACATGCCGCGATAGTTGGAACCGGTACCCGGCGGCGGCAAAGGCGTCGCACCCGGCACCAGCCCCGGCTCGCCCGGAAAAATCACGTCTTTGACAAAACCCTCGTCGTCCCATTGGAAACGCGGGCGCAGCGCGTCCCACTCCGCGCCCATGTAGTCATAGGTATCAGGTGGGAGGAAATGCGTATCGGCGTCGATGATCATGAAAGCTCCTGCTCTTTGTCCTAATTGGCCTGCGCGCCAGACGCCTTGATGAGTTTGGCCGTCTGCACGAGCTCGCTGTGAATGAACGCCGCGTACTGCTCGGGCGTATTGGTTTGCGGGTCGAGCCCCTGTCGCGCGAAGGTTTCGCGCATGTCCGGGATGCCGACCACCTTGACGATGCCGGCGTTGAGACGCGCGATGATGTCTTTCGCCACGCCCGCGGGTGCTATGACTCCGTACCAGCCGTAGCGTTCATAGCCCGGCACGCCGGACTCGTCCACCGTCGGCAGCGACGGCATCACTGACGTGCGCTTCAGCGTGCTGACCGCGAGCATGCGGATCCTGCCTGCTTCGTACAAAGGCAGCGTGGCGGGAAAGCTGCCGAAGATCATTTCGACCTGACCGCTGGCGAGCGCAGTGACGCCTTCCGACACGCCCTTGTACGGAATGTGCGTGATCTTCACCCGCGCCATCGAATTGAACAGCTCGTTCGACAGGTGCGCCGAGCTGCCGATGCCGGACGACGCGTAATTGAGCGTCCCCGGCCGTGCACGCGCGAGTGCGACCAGTTCTTTCACGTTGCGCGCCGGCACCGACGGGTGCGAGACCAGCGCGAACGGCACGACGACCACGTTCGAGACCGGCGCGAAGTCGCGCTCGAGATCGTAGGACAGCTTTGCCCTCAGCGCGGGCTGCACGACGTCGGCGGCCGCAATCATCAGCAGCGTATAGCCATCGGCGGCCGACTTGGCGACGGCTTCGGTCGCTATCATGCCGCCGGAGCCCGCGCGGTTCTCGACCACCACCGGGCCGCCAAGAAATTCGGACAACTTCTGCGCCACGATGCGCGCCGTCACATCCGTACCGCCGCCCGCCGAAAAGCCGACCAGGATACGCACGGGCTTTACGGGATATGTCTGGGCGACACAGGCACCAGCGGCCATCACCGGCAGCCAGCCGCAAGCTCGCAGGAAATGCCATTTCGATCCTCGCATAAAACCTTGTGCTTCCATTGTTTGGCGCGGGCCGCAGTGTAGCGCGGACGGCCTGCCGCGCCAATGGCAAGGCGTGCCAATGCCGCGCACGGAATGCGGCCGGAATCGCCACGCCAGTGCACCGCGGAAAACGCGTTCCGGCATTGACAGAAACTGCGCCAGCGTTTAAGGTAGTTTGGAATGGCGTTCCATATATTGGAACGCCCTATCAACAGCTTGCACGACAGGCGCGCGGCTCCGCAATATGGCAGCGGCGATGCGGCGGGCCACCCCTGAGGAGTTCAGCTTTGGACCAACCGATACAGGCTCCACGCCACACGCGCGGTGCGCGCGCGGTCACCGCGCAAAAACTGAAACGCATGCTGCACGACGGCGGCGAAATCGCCGTGCTCGATGTGCGCGAGGAAGGCATGTTCGCCAAGCGCCACATGCTGCTCGCCTGCACTGCCCCGCTCTCGCAGCTCGAGCTGCGCGCGCCGCTGCTGGTGCCGCGCCGCGCCGCGCGCGTTGTGCTGGTCGATGATGACGGCGGTGTTGCCCGGCGCGCCTTCGACGTGCTGACGCGCAACGGTTACACGGACGTAAGCGTGCTCGAGGGCGGGGTCGCCGCATGGGCGGCCGCCGGCTATGAGATTTACAGCGGCGTCAACGTGCCGAGCAAGGCGTTCGGCGAATTCGTCGAGCACCACTACGCGACGCCGCGCATGGACGCGGCCGACATCAAGGCCAAGGTCGAGCGCGGCGAGAAGATCGTCATCCTCGACAGCCGCCCGCTGCATGAATACAAGAAAGTCAGCATCCCCGGCGGCATCGACTGCCCGGGCGCCGAGCTCGCCTACCGTGCGCACGACCTCATCGGCACGCCCGACACGCTGGTCGTCGTCAACTGCGCGGGACGCACGCGCAGCATTATCGGTGCGCAGTCCCTGATCAACGCCGGCTTGCAACACCGCGTCGTCGCGCTGAAGAACGGCACCATGGGCTGGCATCTGGCCGGCTTCCAGGTTGCGAAAGACCAGGACCTCATCGCGCCCGCGCCGACCGCGACGGGCCTGCGCAAGGCGCGCGAGTCCGCCGCGCGTGTCGCCAAACGCTTCGGCGTGCAATACATCAACGTCGCGAAAGTCACGGAGTTCGCGCGCGAGATGGATAAAAGGACGCTGTATGTGTTCGACGTGCGCAGCCCCGAGGAATTCGCCGAAGGCCACCTGCACTCGACGGTCTCGGCGCCCGGCGGCCAGCTCGTGCAGACCACCGACAGCTTCGCCGGCGTGCGCAATTCGCGCATCGTGCTGGTCGACGATCACGGCGTGCGCGCGACGATGACCGCGTCGTGGCTGATCCAGATGGGATGGAAGGAAGTCTACGTCGTCAAAGACGCGTTGAGCTCCGGCCCTTTGATGAAAGGCGCGGCCCCCGTCGAAGTACTGGGCCTGACAAAATTGCGCAACGACATGGTGGCGCCGGCCGCGCTCGCGCGCGAGCTCGAAAGCGGCGCCGTCACCGTCATCGATCTCGATAGCAAGCCGAAGTACGGTGAAGGCCATATTCCCGGCGCGTGGCATGCGATACGCGCCAACCTTGCCGCCAATCTCGCCAAGGTCTCGCCGCCGCAAACGATAGTCGTGACGTCGGCCGACGGCCTCGTCGCCCAGCTCGCGGCGCCCGAAATCGCGCAGTTGAGCGGTGTGCCGGTCAAGGTCCTCACCGGCGGCACCGCCGCGTGGAAACGCGAAAACCTGCCGCTCGAGCAGGGCATGACCCATCTCACCGACAGCATCGACGACGTGTGGGTACGCGCGCACGACCGCACGGAAAACCGCGAGCAGGCGATGAAAGACTACCTGACGTGGGAAGTCGATCTCATCACGCAGATCGGCCGCGACGACGACGTCGAGTTCCGTCACTTTCCTCTTTGATCATGCCGGCTCTGGATTGCGATGTGCTGATCGTCGGCGCGGGCAATGCCGCGCTGTGCGCCGCGCTCTCCGCGCGCGCGGCCGGCGCGTCGGTGACGGTGATCGAGCGCGCGCCCGAAGCAGAATGCGGCGGCAACAGCCGCTTTACCGAAGGCTCGATGCGTTTCGCGTTCAAAGGCCGAGAAGACATCCTCAAAGTCGTGCCCGACCTGACTGAGGACGAAAAGGCCGCGACCGACTTCGGCAGCTATCCCGAAGAGCAGTTCTTCGACGACATCGCGCGCGTCACCGACTACCGCGCCGACCCCGACCTCGCCGAGCTGCTGGTGAAGCGCAGCTACGAAACCGTCATGTGGCTGCGCGCGCACGGCATCCGCTACATGCCCAAGTACGGCAAGCAGGCGTACAAGGTCGACGGCAAGTTCAAGTTTTCCGGCGGCGTCGTGCTCGAAGTCTACGGCGGCGGACCCGGCCTCATGCAATCGCTCTACAAGCTCGCGCTCGACCGCGGCGTCGTGCTGCGCTACAACGCGCGCGCGCTGTCACTGCTGCATGACGACACGGGCGTGCACGGCGCGCGCGCGCGCGTCGACGGCAAGACGGTCGACATCAAAAGCAAAAGCGTCGTGCTCGCGTGCGGCGGCTTCGAGGCCAACGCCGAAATGCGCGCGCGCTATCTCGGTCCCGGCTGGGACCTCGCGAAAGTGCGCGGCTCGCGCTTTAACACCGGCGACGGCCTGCGCATGGCGCTCGAAGCGAGCGCCATGCCGTACGGCAACTGGTCGGGCTGTCACATCCTGCCGACCGACATCAACACGCCGAACTACGGCGACATCACGCTCGGCGACGCGTTCCAGAAGAACAGCTACCTGTTCGGCATCATGGTCAACAGCGGCGGGCAGCGCTTCTTCGACGAAGGCGAAGACTTCCGCATGTACACCTACGTCAAATGCGGGCTCGCGGTGATGAAGCAGCCGCAGCAAATCGCCTGGCAGGTGTTCGACAGCAAGGTGCTGCATTTGCTGCGCGACGAATACCGCATGAAGCAGGCCACGCGCCTACGCGCCGACACGCTCGAAGGCCTCGCGGACAAACTCGACGGCATCAACCGCGCGCAATTCCTGAATACGGTGCGCGAATTCAATGCGTCCATTCAATCCGCCAACCCGTTCGATCCCAACAGCCGCGATGGTCGCGGCACCCGCGGACTTTCACCAGACAAATCGAACTGGGCGACCGCCCTCGATCAGCCGCCATTCGAAGCCTTCGCCATTACTGCCGGCATTACGTTTACGTTCGGCGGCGTCAAGGTCAATACTGACGCGCAGGTCATGGACGTCGACGACCGGCCGATACCGGGCCTTTACGCGGCGGGCGAAATGGTCGGCGGCCTGTTCTACACTAACTATCCGGGCGGCAGCGGCCTCATGTCGGGCGCCGTGTTCGGCAGGATCGCCGGCGCCGCTGCCGCGAAATAAAGAGGAGCTCAATATGGCAACCAGCGCAACCAGCGCCCAGAGCGCGCCGGATCCGGCCGCGCAATCGATTTCGCAAAGCATCGCCGAGCACGTAGTGGCGTGCGGCTACGGCGATCTGCCGGCAAGTGCGGTCACCATGGCCAAGACGCTGATGCTCGACACGCTGGCGGTCGGCTGGGCCGGCACCACCGCCCCGGGCGCGCCTGAAGCACACGCGCTGCTGGCCGAAGAAGGCGGACGCGGCGACAGTTCGGCGTGGGGATTCGGCGGCAAGCTGCCGGTGACCGCAGCGACTTTTATCAACAGCATATGCGGCGGCGCGCTTGACTACGACGGTGTGAACACAGTGCACGCCGAAGTGGTGGCGCTACCCGCGGCGCTGGCGATGGCCGAACGCGAGCGCGCCAGCGGCAAGGATTTTCTGACGGCATTCGTGATCGGCAGCGACCTGTGCTCGCGCTTCGGCGGCTCGATCACCGGCGTGCACAAGGGCTGGTTTACGACGTCCATTTACGGCGGCTTCGGCGCGGCGGCCACCGCGGCAAAGCTGATGAAGCTCGACGCGACGGCTACGCGCAACGCGCTCGGCATCTGCCTGAGCCAGGCGGCCGGCACGCAGCAATCGAACATCGAGCAGGCGCTGACCAAACGCTTCCAGGGCGCGTTCGCCGCGCGCGCCGGCGTTTTCTCGGCGCAGCTCGCGCAGCGCGGCATTACGGCGCCGCGCGAAGCGATCGAAGGCAAGTTCGGCCTTTACGCGCTCTACCAGGAAGGCAACCCGCTGCGCGTACTCGACGGCCTCGGCAAAGAGTTCCATCACGAGAACACCGCGATCAAGAAGTACCCGTGCTGCGCGTGCAGCCATGCGTCGCTCGAAGCGGCGCTGGGCATCATCCGCGAGCACGACCTGCAACCCGCGGACGTGACCGCCATCGAAGTGACGCACTCGACTTTCATGCATCGTCTGGTCGGCGCCACATTCAATCCCGGCGACAATCCGCAGGTCTCCGCGCAATTCAGCGTGCAATATGCAATCGCCTGTGCGCTCTTGCGCCGGCGCATGAGCGTGGCCGACCTCGAAGTCGCCGCGATACACGATCCCGCGATCAAAGCCATCACCGAGCGCGTTCGGGTCGTCGTCGACGACGCGCTCAAGAGCTCGCGCGTGCCCGCCTCGGTCAAGATCACCACGCGCGACTACCGCACGCTCGCGCGCACGACGGAAAAATTCCCGTGGAGCCCCGACGATCCGCCGAGTGCCACTGCGCTGCAGGAGAAACTCGACGCCTGCTTCGGCGCCGGCATTGCACCGCTCAATGCAGAACGCAGGACGCAGCTGATCGAGCGCGTGCGCAACATCGAAAACGTCACCGACATGAGCCGCTTTTTCGACGGGATCCTGTGACGCAACATAATTTTTTGCAGGCTATCGCCGGATTGGGTGCAGTCATCACATCGACCGTCGCAACGGCGCAAGACTATCCCGTAAAACCGATACGCCTGATTGTGCCGTTCGGGCCGGGCGGCACGACCGACATACTCTCGCGCGTCGTCGGCGACCGGCTGAGCGAGCGCTGGGGCCAGCAGGTCCTGATCGACAACCGCGGCGGCGCGGGCGGCAATATTGCGGCCGAATTGACCGCGCGCGCGGCGCCCGACGGTTACACGATTTTTCTCGGCTCGATGGGCACGCAGTCGATTAACGTCAGCATCTATCCGAAGCTCGCTTTCGATCCGCTGAAAGATTTCGCGCCAATCACTCTCGTCTCCAACAGCGCGAACCTGCTGATCGTCCATCCGTCGATACCGGCGAACTCGGTCCGGCAATTGATCCAGCTCGCGAAAGCGAAGCCGGACCGCTTCAGCTATTCGACCTCAGGCAGCGGCAGCTTCAATCATATGTCGGCCGAGCTGTTTAACCTGATGGCGCATACGAAAATGGTGCATATTCCGTACAAAAGCGGCGGCCAGGCGCTGACGGCGGTCGTCAGCGGCGAAGCCGACGTGCTGTTCCAGACCATACCGGCGGCGCTGCCATTCGTAGAATCGGGCCGTTTGAAAGCGCTCGCAGTGTGCACGCTCGAACGCCATCCGCTTTTCCCCAAGCTGCCGACGGCGAACGAATCGGGCTTGCCCGGCTTCGACATCAGCACCTGGTACGGCATACTCGCGCCGGCGGCCACGCCTAAAGAGATCGTGGCAAAACTCAACGACGCACTCGCGCAGGTCATTAAAAATCCCGCGACCAACAAGCGCCTGCTCGAGCTTGGCGTCGATCCCGTCACGAATACGCCCGAGCAGTTCGCGGCGCTGATACGCTCCGATCTCGTCAAATGGGCCAAGGTCGCGAAGGCCGCCAACATCAAGGTGAATTAGGAGTACCTGACATGGCTACAAAGCGCAACAGCAAGAACCCCGCCCGCGAATTCGAAAATCAGGTCGCGTGGGTCATAGGCGCGCGCGGCTCGCTCGGCAGCGCAATTGCCCGCGAGCTCGCACTCGCCGGAGCGCACGTCGTCCTGTCGTCGCGTTCGGCGCGCGATCTCAAGCAGGTTGCGGGCGAAATCGAACATGTAGCGCGCGGGAAAGTCTCCGTTGCGAGCGTCGATCTCGCGTCACGCGTGTCGGTCGACCGCGTAGCCAAAGACATCGCGCGCAAGCACGGCCGCATCGATCTGCTGGTGAACTGCACGGCCGCGCCCATCTTCGGCGATTTTCTGAAGTTGACGGACGACGATTGGGAAAACGTGCTGCAGAGCAAGCTCTATGGCTATATGCGCTCGATGCGCGCGGTCATACCTTTCATGCAGAAGCAGGGGCAAGGCAACATCGTCAACGTCACCGGCCGCGGCGGACGCCAGCCGACGCCGGCGCACCTGCCCGGCTCCTGCGCCAACATCGCGCTGAATACGCTGACCAAGGGGCTCGCCGACATCTATGCGCCGCAGAACATCCGCATCAACGCGGTCGCGCCGGGCCCCATCGACACCGCGCGCCACCACGCGATTGCGCAGAGCAATTCCGCGCTCAACATGGCGACGGCCAAGAAGAACCCGCCGCTGGGACGGCTCGGCCGCCCTGAAGAAGTCGCGCAGGCTGTCCTGTTTCTCGCGTCCTCGCGGGCGAGCTATACGACTGGCGTCACCCTGCAGGTCGACGGCGGCGGCACCGCCACCATCTGATCGAAATCCCCGGCATGCATCGAGAGTCATGAAATATTCCATCTACATCGCCGCGGCGCTGAACACCGGACTCATCGCCCTGCCGGTTTGCGCGCAGAATTTCCCCGCCAAACCGATACGCATCGTTGTCGGCTACACGGCTGGCGGCACGGCAGACCTCGTCTCGCGTCTCGTCGCGCGCAGCCTGAGTGAAAAACTCGGTCAGCAGGTGATCGTCGACAACCGGCCGAGCTCTGGCGGCCTGCTCGCGAATGAGCTCGTCGCCAACGCTGCCCCGGACGGCTATACGATATTGCTCGCCAATTCGTCGTTTGCGTACCTGCCGTCGCTCTATTCGAAACTGAGTTTCGACACGCGCAAGGATTTCATGCCTGTCGCGCTGGTCGCGACGACGCAAAACGTCCTGTGCGTGCATCCCGCCGTGCCGGCAAAGAACGTGCGCGAACTGATTGCGCTCGCCAAAAAGAAGCGCGGCGGCCTTAACTACGCGTCCGCCGGCATCGGCGGCTCGACCCATCTCGCGACCGAATTATTCAAAAGCATGACCAACACCGAGATCGCGCAGATTCCGTACAAAGGCAATTCGCAATCGATCACCGACCTGATCTCCGGCGAGGTCGACATGACGATAGCGCCGATTCCGGTCATGCTGCCGTCGGTGAATTCGAAAAAGCTGCGCGCGCTCGCCACCACCGGCGAAAAACGCTCGCCCGTAATGCCCGACGTGCCGACCATTGCCGAATCCGGCGTGCCGGGTTACGCGGCGGGCTCGTGGTACGGCTACGTTGCCCCCGCCAGGATCCCGCCTGCCATTTTGCGCAGACTTTCCGATGAGATCGTAGCAATCGCGAATACCGGCACGTTCGACGAGCAACTGAAAAACAATGTCGGCGCGGAGCCGGACACGCTGGCGTCCGAGAAATTCGGCCAGTTTCTGAACGTCGAAATCGAGAAGTGGGGCAAGGTCATCAAGGCGACCGGCATTACTGTTAAGTGAATAAAGTAAATGAGTGATAGGTGATTAAGTTATTTAGCGACTAAGTAATGCGGTGCTTCAAGGGCCGGGATTGAGAACGGGTTCAATCACTCAATTCCCACTCACCCGGTCACTCGCTGCCCAATCACCTAATCACCCAATCACTCACTGAGAGACTTCAATGATCATCGACATGGACACCCACATACTGCCGCGCGACATCTACGACTACGTCGACGGCAAATACGCGGATCTCAAACCGCAGTTCGAGTTTGACAAAGACGGTCTGCTCGTCAAATGGAGTTTCCCCGGCAACTACAAGGTGCCCGGCTCAACGCCGCTGCCGCCGCCCGGCGCCGGCGGCAAACACCTGGGCCTCTCCAATATGGATGTGCGCCTCGGGGAGTTCGCCAAGCTTGGCATCGAGAAGCAAATACTGCTCAGCCAGTTCTCCGCGATCTACTTTAACTACACGCTCGAGCCGGGGCTCGCGATACAGATGGCGCACTCGCACAACATCGCGATCATGAACCTCCTCAAAAAATATCCGAACGAGCTGATCGGCGCCGCGCTGGTTGCCCTGCAGGACGTGCCGACCGCGATCGCCGAAATGGAGTGGGCGAAGCAGAACGGCTTCCAGGCAATCGCGATGGACAAGGTGTTCCCCGTGCGCGCTCACCAGTTTTCGGAAACGCTCGGCAGCCACCGCGAGCTGTGGTCTTTTTTCAAGCGCGCGGAAGAGCTTGGCATGCCTATCGTGCTGCACAATGTCCAGCACGGTCACCGCATCAGCAACCTGCCGATTTTCCAGACCGACGGCCTCGACACTTTATGCCCCGCCGAAGGCCAGATGAGCCTGGCGTCGCTGTGCACCAGCGGTCTTTTCGACGATTTCCCGAACCTGAAAGTGGTGTTCACCGAAGCGGGCAGCGCGTTCATCAAGCCGCTGCTCGAGCGGCTCGACGCGGCGTTCGTTAAACCGCCGCTTAACTATGAAGACGAAGACGCGACCGCGCGCTTCCACCGCCGCGTCGTGCCGGTCAGTGAGCGCCTGTCCGCCGGCAAGCGCCTGACCTCGCTCGCCGAGTACGAAGTGAAGAACAAGCAGCCGATTAGCGAGTATTTCAAGAAAAACATTTTCTTCACGATCGAAACCGAGGAGCCCGAGCTGCCGGATTCGATCAACATGCTCGGCGCATCGCAGTTTCTGTTCGCGACCGACTATCCGCACGACGATCCCGGCGGCCGCATGAAATACAAGGACGTGGAATTGCTGCGCGACAACCCGCGCATCAGCGAAACCGACAAGGACATCATCCGCTACAAGAGCGCGGCCGCGATGCTGCCCGCCGTAAATTAAAGGAACACAAAAAATGAGCACACCGCGCAACATGTTCGACAAGATCTGGGACGGCCACGTCGTCGCCCAACGCGACGACGGCGAGGCGCTGATCTACGTCGACCGCAACTTCGTGCACGAGGGGCCGTTCTACGCCTTCGACAAGATGCGTCTCGACCAGCGCCCCATGCGCCGGCCGCTGAAACAGATCGCGATTTCCGACCACTACCTGCCGACGCTCAACCGCGCGGGCGGCCTCAATGGCATCAAGGACCCGGAAATCCGCAACATGATCGAGCAGCTCACGCGCAACGCGCGCGATTTCGGCGTGCCGTTCATCGGCATGAAAGACCCCGTGCGCCAGGGCATCATGCACGTCGTCGGTCCCGACCTGGGCATGGTGCATCCGGGCATGGTGATTACCGCCGCTGATTCGCACACCACCACCCTCGGCGCATTCGGCGCATTCTCGTTCGGCATCGGTGCCTCCGAGATCAAGCACGTGATGGCGACGCAGGCATTGTGGTACCGCAAGCCGAAAACCCTGCGCGTGACGATCGACGGCAAGCTCGGCGCCGGCGTCACCGCCAAGGACGTGATACTCGCGATCATCGCGAAGATCGGCATCAGCGGCGCCATCGGCCATGTCATCGAGTACGCAGGCTCGGCCATGCGCGCGATGACTATGGAGCAGCGCATGACGGTGTGCAACATGTCGATCGAGGCCGGCGCGCGCGCGGGCCTCGTCGCGCCCGATGAGACCACTTTCAAGTTCCTCGAGGGCCGCGAATTCGCGCCGAAAGGCGCGCAGTGGG
The DNA here is from genome assembly GCA_025363575.1 of Betaproteobacteria bacterium. Next base: position 40,165 of record JANYDM010000184.1, read on the forward strand.
ATGCCGCGCTCAAGTATTGGAAATCGCTGCCCAGCGACGCGGGCGCGAAGTTCGACCAGGAAGTCACGCTCGCCGCAGGCGACATCGCGCCGATGGTGACATGGGGCACGGTGCCAGACGACGCGCTGCCGATCACCGGCAAAATCCCCGACCCGGCGCAGGCCACGAGCAAGGAGCAGCGCGTGCACCTCGAGCGCGCACTGCACTACATGGGGCTCACCGCCGGCATGCCGATCACCGAGATCAAGATCGACCGGGTATTCATCGGCTCGTGCACCAACGCGCGCTTCGAAGACCTGGTCGCCGCTGCCGCTATCGCGAAAGGACGCAAGACCATCGTGCCGGCGATGGTGTCGCCGGGCTCGACCGACGTGAAGCGCCGCGCCGAAGCGGCCGGGCTCGACAAGATATTCCTCGCCGCCGGTTTCGAATGGCGCGATTCGGCGTGCTCGATGTGCGTCGGCTCGAACGGCGACTTCCCCGCGCCCGGCGAGAGCTGCGCTTCGACATCGCCTCGTAATTTCGAAAACCGCCAGGGTCGCGGCGTGCGCACCCACCTCGTGAGCCCGGCGATGGCTGTCGCCGCCGCCGTGACCGGCAAACTCACCGACGTCCGCACACTGGTTTAAGGAAAAAACATGGAACCCTTCACTCGCCTGACCGCCGTCGCAGCGCCCTTCGACACGCCGGACATCGACACCGACATGATCATCCCGCAGCGCTTCCTGCGTAAGCCGCTGACCGTCGGCTATCGTAATTTCCTGTTCTTCAACGACCGCTTCGACGCGGCCGGCAAAGAGAAGCCGGACTTCATCCTGCATCGCGAGCCTTACAGGAAAGCCGGCATATTCGTGACCGGCCCCAACTTCGGCTGCGGCTCGACGCGCGAAGGCGCGGTTTATGCCGTCACCGACTTCGGGGTGCGCGCCGTGATTGCACCCAGCTTCGGCGCGTTCTACGCGAGCAACAGCTATCAGAACGGTTTGTTGCCGGTTGTGCTGCCCGACGCGGACGTGCGCAAGCTGCGCGAGCAATTGCATGAGAAGCCGGGTGCTGAAATCACAGTCGACCTGCCGAGCCAGACCGTCACCGGTCCCGACGGCGCTCAGTACAAGTTCGACATCAATCCCTCGAGCAAGGAACGCATGCTGGAAGGGCTCGACGATATCAGCATCACCGAGCGCTACGAAGATGCGATGAAAGCGTACGAAAAGAAGCTCGACGCCGAGATGCCATGGCTCGCCGCTAAAGAGTACGAGTCACTGGTACAAAAATGACACGGGGGCTGACGGCGGCGTACGGCGCGTTCATCGCGCAGCTGAAGTACAAGGCGCTGCCGCCGGCTGTCGTCGAGGTCGCCAAGCAGGGATTCATCGACTGCATCGGCGTGATGCTTGCCGGTTCGCGCGAGCCGGTGACCCAGGCGGTCGAGCGCGTGCTGCTCGCCGATCAGCCCGATGGCCCCGCCAATATCTACTTCAGCAGTAAATCCACATCCGCGCCCGCCGCGGCATGGATCAACGGCACCGCGGCGCATGCGCTCGATTACGACGACGTCGCGCTCAAAGGCAGCCATCCGAGCGCGGTTCTCGTTCCCGCCATACTCGCCGAAGCGCAGGCGCTGAAGTCGTCGGGCCGCGACATGCTCGTCGCCTATGTTGCGGGCTATGAAGTGTGGGCCGACCTGATTTCGCGCGAGCGCGGCAACTACCAGCGCAAAGGCTGGCACCCGACGGGCGTGTTTGGCGCACTCGGCGCAGCGGCCGCGTGCGCCTCATTGCATGGCCTCAATGCGAAAGCAGCCGCGCACGCGCTGGGTGCCGCCGCTTCCGAAGCGAGCGGCGTAATGTCCAACCTGGGCTCGATGGTCAAGCCCACCCATCCGGGCAAGGCGGCCGCATCCGGCATATACGCAGCGCGCTTCGCGGCGGCCGGCATCACGGCAACCGACGATGCGCTCGAACACGCGCAAGGTTATCTCGCGGCACTCTCGCCAGGTGGCGACGTCGATCTCGACACGCCGCCGCGCCTGCCGCCAAAACACTGGCACATCAGGGAGCAAGGGCTCAGCATCAAGCAGTATCCGGTGTGCTACCGCGCGCACCGCGCGATCGACGCGATGCTCGGCCTGCTGCAAAAGCAGCCGGTCGCCGCAGCGGACGTCGAGCAAATACGCGTGTCATTCAGCAATTCGCACCTCGTGATACTCAAGAACCACGACCCGCAGACCGCCATCGCCGCCAAGTTCAGCATCGAATTCGCACTGGCCTGCGCGCTGCTGAAAGGCCGCGTTGGCTTGCGCGATCTCACCGACAAGTTCGTGCGCAGCCCCGGCGTGCGCGAGCTCATGAAAAAAATCGTCATCGACGTCAATCCGACCGAAGAGGCCGGCACGTCGGGCTACGCTCCGCACGACAACGTGACTGTGCGGCTTGCCGATGGCACGACGCTCGCGAGCGAGAACGTGCGCTACGCGCGCGGCGATCCGCACGCGCCGCTGTCGGCGGAAGAGCTCAGGAACAAATTCGACGACTGCGTCGCGTGGTCGCGTCTCAAGCTCGACGCCAAAAAACTTTTTGCGCAATTGCAGCAGCTCGAGAAACTCAGCAGTACGAACGCGCTGTTCGGGCGGCGCGTGCCGTTGAAAAAACGCGCGCGCGCCAGGAAATAATTTCAACCGAAAGGATCAACGCATGGCCAAGCTCCGCCACATCACGCTCTCCGTCGACGATATGGAGAAAACGGCGTCGTTTTACGAGCAGGCGTTCGAAATGAAGCGCGTGCGCCAATCGAATGTCGCCATCATGATGTCGGACGGCGTGGTCAGCCTTGCCATCATCGACGCCAACAAGAACGCGAACTCAGGCGCGCGCACCGGGCTGCATCACATCGGCTTTCTCGTCGACAACATCGACGAGGCCGCGGCCAAAGTCGAAAAAAGCGGCGGCACCTATGCGGGCCAGATCAAAAACATCGGCGAAGGCCCGCGCACCGAGCGCAAGTACACCGACCCCGACGGCGTGCCGTTCGACGTCGCGACGCCGGAGCATGCAAGGAAGGTTTGGTGCATTCCGGCGTAACAGGTACTGGGATTGAACATCTGCTGACTATGTGCCCGGGCGCATCGGTATACTTGCGCATCCGGGGAGAAAAATCTGATGTTGCAACACCTGGCCTCGCTTTTGTCGGCCGGCACTGTCGCTTTCTGCGGCGCAGTGCATGCGCAGGAATTCCCTGTGCGGCCGGTACGCATAGTGACTTCGGCGGTCGGCGGCGCAACCGACCTCGTCGCGCGTCTCATTGCCCAGGGGCTGACAACCAGCTTCGGTCAGCAGGTGGTCGTCGATAATCGCCCGACCGGCATCATCCCCGCGGAGATCGTAGTCGCGGCGCCGGCGGATGGCTACACGCTGCTCTTCCATGGCAGCAGCTTGTGGATGATGCCGCTGCTGCAGAAAGTTTCTTTCGACCCGCTGAAAGACCTGGCCCCGGTCACGTTCGCCGCAAGCACACCCAACGTCGTCGTCGTGCATCCTTCGGTGCAAGCGAAGTCGATTACAGAGCTGATCGCGCTGGCCAAAGCGAAACCCGGCGCGCTGAACTACGGATCGGGCACGAGCGGATCGTCATCGCACCTCGCGGCGGAGCTTTTCAAATACATGGCGGGCGTGAACATCGTGCGCGTCCCTTACAAAGGACAGGGGCCGGCGGTGCTCGCCGTGCTCGGCGGCGAAGTGCAGATGTCGTTCGCGACCAGCAGTTCCGTCTCCGGGCACATCAAATCCGGAAAGTTGCGCGCATTGGCCATAGGGACTGCGAAGCCGTCCGCGCTCGCACCAGGTCTGCCGACAGTCGCCGAGTCCGGCCTGCCGGGCTATCAGTCGGCCTCGAACGCGGGCATGTTCGCGCCTGCCGGAACACCAGCGCGTCTTATCGTTATTCTAAATCGTGAAGTCGTGCGGGCATTGAACAAACAGGAAGTGAAGGATTTGCTGTTCAAAGACGGCACCGAAGTCGTCGGCGGCTCCCCGCAGGAATTCACTGCAACAATCAAAGCCGAGATGGCAAGCCTCGGCAAAGTCATCAAGGCCGCAGCGATACACACAGATTAGCGAACGGAATAGGGACAACAGGAGAAGCGCATGGCGGCAGCATCGGTATTGACAGGTATTCGGGTCATCGATTTCGGGCAGTACATAGCCGGCCCCATGGCGGCGATGCTGCTGGGCGATCAGGGGGCGGACGTCATACGGGTCGACCCCCCCGGCGGGCCGCGCTGGAACACGCCCGCCAATGCCACCTGGAACCGCAACAAGCGCAGCATCGTGCTCGACCTCAAGCATGAGGCCGATAAGGACACGGCGCGCAAGCTGATTGGCAGCGCGGACGTGGTGATCGAGAATTTCCGTCCCGGCGTAATGGACCGGCTCAGCCTGGGCGCCACCGCCATGACCGCGGCGAACCCGCGTCTCATTTACTGCTCGCTGCCCGGCTTCGGCGCCGACGATCCGCGCGCACAAGTCAAAGCATGGGAAGGTGTAGTGGGTGCTGCCACCGGCGCCTATCGCGCGAGCCATGCGACCAAGGGCCGGCCGGTCTATACCGTCGTTCCCTACGGTTCGTGCTACGCGGCTTTTCTATGCGCAGTCACCGTCGCCATGACACTGAATGCGCGTGAGCGTTGCGGCCAAGGCCAACGCGTGGAGATACCGCTGTTCGACGCTACCTTTACTGTCGTTGGCGCGCGCGGGCTGCTGGTCAACGGCAAGCCCGAACCCGAGCCCGCATTCAACTGGAGCCGGCAACTGCCCTGCAAGGATGGGCGCTGGCTTATGTACGTCGCGAACAACAAGAAGTTCGAGGCTTTCATCAAGAGCATCGGCATGGACAAATGGCGCGATGCCAAGCTGCCGCCAGCCGAGCTGGCGCAGAAGTTCGACGAGGTGATGCGCACCCGCACGGCGAAGGAGTGGGAGGACATCATCGCCGGGATCGGCTCCGAAGGCGTGATCTGCCACTCCAGTGCCGAATGGCTGAAACATCCACAAGCGCTGGAATCTAAAATTATCGCGGACTACGATGATCCGGAACTGGGTGACTTCCGCGGCCCCGGCATCAACGCGCGCCTCTCCGCCACGCCGGGCTCGGTGCGCAGGCCGCGCCCGCGGACGGATGCGCATCGCGCAGAGATACTGAACGAACTCGCCGCCTCGAGTCCCCCTCCCCCTCGACGGGGGAGGGATGGGGTGGGGGTAGACGGTAACGAAGTGCTGCGTTCCGCATTGCAAGGCGTGAAGGTGGTGGACTTGTGCATCGTCCTCGCGGGGCCGACGTGCGGGCGCACGCTCGCCGAATTCGGCGCCGATGTCATCAAGATCGACAGCCCGCATACGCGCACCGTGCTGCGGCACAACGACATCAATCGCGGCAAGCGCAGCATCCTCATCGACCTCAAAACCAAGGAAGGTCTGGCGATCTTCTGGAAGCTGGTCGATAAGGCCGACGTCGTGCTGCAGAACTTCCGCAGCGGCGTGGCCGAGCAACTGGGCATCGACTACGAACGTGTGCGCGCCCGCAGACCCGGCATCGTCTATGGCTCCATGAATACTTTCGGCCATCTCGGTCCTTACGCAGGCCGTCCCGGGCATGAGCAGATCGGCCAGGCGGTGTCGGGCATGCAGGTGCGCTACGGCTCGGGCAAGCCGGCGACCGCGCCTTTCGCCGCGAACGACTACGGGACCGGCCTTGCCGCCTGCTATGGTGTCGCACTGGCCCTCTTGCATAAGCGCCGTACCGGCGAAGGGCAGTTCGTGGACAGCGCGCTCGCGTACACGGCGACGATGCTGCAATCGGCGCTGCTGCAGGACTACGCGGGCAAAGAGTGGAACGAACCGCACGGCCAGGACGCCACCGGCAGCGGCCCGCTCAACCGTCTCTATGAAGCCAGCGACGGCTGGCTGTTCCTCGCGACAACGGAGAAAGAGCTTGCGCACTGCGCGGAGCTGTCCGATCTGGCGGGCCGCAGCGGCACGGACCTCGAGCGCGAAATGCAAACGCGCATGCGCAGCCGCACCGTGGCGGCGTGGGTTGATTTGTTGAACAAGGCCGGCATCGGCGCCCACCGTGTGGTGCCAACGCTTCCCGCTCTGATGACCGATCCGCTGACAGTGGCGCGCGGACTGGCGGTGACTCGCGAGCATGAAGGCTTCGGACTCATAACAACGACGGCGCCCGGCGTGAAGCTTTCGCGCACGCCGATGACGATAGGTGCGCCCGCATCCAGGCCGGGCAAGGACATCGCGAGCGTGCTCGCGGAAATCGGTATGGGTTCGGAGCTTGACCGCTTGATCAGTGAGCGCGTGGTTGCCGTCGACGGCGTGAAGGCCGGGTGCTGACTCGCGAGCCCGGTTCGCTTGCGTCCCTAAACCTTCAGCACTTCCGCGCCCGGACCTGCTTCGAGCTCGACGGCGTTCCCCATCATGCACAGCATGCTGTAATAGCCGATCGCGCCCGTAAGCTCTATCATGCCCTCGTCGCCGAAGCGCGCGTGCAGCGCTTTTGCGCTCGCATCGCTGACGCGGTGCTTGCGAATCAGTTCGCGCGTGAACTCGACGATCTGCAGGTCTTCGGCCGGGACGCCGTCGGATTTTTTTTCACGGATCGCGGTGATTGTCGACTCCGCCACATTCTGCCGCCGCGCCGAGCCCGTCTGCGCGCCCCACACGTAGAGCGTATCGAATTCGCGCGCGACGGCCATCGCCGCCAGCACGCGCACGCGCTTGTCGAGCTTGCCCTCGAAGCGAACGAAGCCGCCGATATGCACCATGTGCTCGGCTAGCTCGGGGCAATGCATCAGCATGGTAAACGGTCCCTGCACCGCGCCGCGGCTTGCGACGATCGCATCAAATACTTTCTGGTGCTCGGGTGCTACCTGGTCTCTGCTCGTGATCGATTTCAGTCTTGCCATGAGCTTCTCCGGTCTAAATCGATTTTTTCAAATGATCGCGACCGGACGGCGGGTGCGCGAAAATTGTATTGAGGCGTATGAAGACCAGTCTCGCTACGCATAGATAATTGCGCGGTCAAGACCTGCGTAAAGTCTGGTTGTGGGCAAATATGAATGCGAAAGCGGATACGTAACTTTGTCCCCACTCACTTTCCATTTCAGCGATTTTTCAATTTCCGTGTATATCGAAAGCCTCTCTTCGGGCCT
>JANYDM010000192.1 GCA_025363575.1 Betaproteobacteria bacterium
CTTCGGCGGCATCGTGCGCATACTGTCGCAATGCTGGCCGTTCGCCGCCATTGCCCTCCTGCTTGGCCTGGCGCGCGCCGGCCCCGCCCGCGCTGCACGCTGAGCCGGCGCATTTTTTCTGAAAGTTCCAGCCATGAAGCGACAATCCGCCACCCTCGCCGGCCTGCGCGACGCGCTGCGCCGCTTTGCCGCCGCGCGCGACTGGCAGCAATTCCACACGCCGAAAAATCTCGCGATGGCGCTCGCGGTGGAAGCCGCCGAGCTGCTCGAGCATTTTCAATGGCTGACCGCCGCGCAAAGCGCGCACCTCGACGCCCGGCGCAAGCGCGCGGTCGCGGATGAAATCGCCGACGTGCTCCTGTATCTCATCCGCCTGGCCGATGTGCTCGACATCGACGCCCTCGCGGCGGCGCGGCGCAAGATGCGCGCAAACGCGCGCAAGTATCCGGTGCGCCGCGCGAAAGGCAACGCGCGCAAGTACAGCGAGTTATGACGCAACTTCTATATAATCGCATATTCCAACGATGCCAAATTCGCAACGGATGCCGCCTACCGCCGTTCATTTGACTCAAATCCGACAAGGCAATTTTCAGTGAGTTACTACCAGCATCACGTGTTCTTCTGCTGCAATCAGCGTCCCAACGGCGAGGCGTGCTGCAACAACCACGGCGCGCAGGAAATGCGCGACTATGCAAAAAGCAAGGTCAAAGCGCTGGGGCTTTCCGGCCATGGCAAGGTGCGTATTAACCAGGCGGGCTGCCTCGACCGTTGCGAAGAAGGGCCGGTCATCGTCGTTTATCCCGAAGAAGTCTGGTACACCTACGTCGATCGCGAAGACATCGACGAAATCGTGAGCGAGCATCTGCAGAATGACCGTGTAGTAGAACGCCTGAAGATTTGAGACCAGCGACGACAGACAAAGTCCTGCTCGACGGTCCGGCAGGCAAGATCGAAGTCGACATCAGCGATCCCGGTGACGCGCGCCGCGCCATCGCCCTGATTGCCCATCCGCATCCGCTGATGGGTGGCACCAAAGACAACAAAGTGGTGACCACCCTTGCACGCACGTTCTACGCGCTCGGCTATGTCGCGCTGCGCCCGAATTTTCGCGGCGTCGGCCAAAGCGCCGGCACGCACGATGAGGGCCGCGGCGAGACCGCCGACCTGATTGCGGTCGCGCGCTATGCGCAGGAGAAGTTCGGGCAACTGCCGCTCACCTGCGCCGGTTTCTCGTTCGGCAGCTTCGTGCAAACGCGCGTCGCGCAGGAAATCCGGCCCGACCAGTTGGTGCTGGTCGCGCCCGCGGTGAATCGCTTCCCGACCGCCGAAGTGGCGGCCGGCACGCTCGTGATTCATGGCGAGCTTGATGACGTAGTGCCACTTGCGGCGGTCTTAGATTGGGCGCGCCCGCAGAATCTTCCCGTCGTCGTCGTGCCCGGCGGCGAGCATTTTTTTCATGGCCGCCTGCATCTGATACAGCAGATCGTGACGCGGCACTGCCGATGACCTACCTCGTTACGCGGGACCTGCGGAAATCCTACGGCGCGCTAGAGGTAGTCGCCGGCATCGATCTGGAATTGAAACCGGGCGAATGCTTCGGGCTGCTCGGCCCCAACGGCGCCGGCAAAACCACCACGTTGAGGTTGTGCCTGGGCCTCACCGACCCGGATGCCGGCACCATCAGCATGTTCGATCTGCCGATTCCGCGCGCGGCGCGCGAAGCGCGCGCGCGCGTCGGCGTGGTTCCGCAGATGGACAATCTCGATCCCGATTTCACGGTGCGCGAGAACCTGCTGGTATACGGACGCTACTTCGGTCTTGCGACTTCCTATATCAATGACCGCATTCCGGCGCTGCTCGAGTTCGCGGGCCTCGCCAACCGCGCCGGCGACAACATCAAGGCGCTGTCGGGCGGCATGAAACGGCGCCTCACGCTCGCGCGCGCGCTGATCAACGACCCTGACCTGATTTTTCTCGACGAGCCGACCACCGGCCTCGATCCGCAGGCGCGGCACTTGATCTGGCAACGTCTGCGCCAGCTGGCGGCGCAGGGCAAAACCATTTTCCTGACTACCCACTTCATGGACGAAGCCGAGCGTTTGTGCGACCGGCTCGCGATCATGGACCACGGCCGCATCATGGCGAGCGGCTCGCCGCGCGAATTGATCAGCGCGCACATCGAACCGCAGGTGGTCGAAGTGTTCGGCGACGGCGCGGAAAGCTGGGCGGCCGGGCATGGAACCGCGCTATGCGAACGCTGCGAGCAAACCGGCGAGACCGTATTCTGCTACGCGCGCGATGTCGAACCGCTGCTGCACAATCTCGAACAGCGGCCCGAGTTGCGCTACCTGCATCGCCCGGCGAATCTCGAAGACGTATTCCTGCGCCTGACCGGGCGCGATCTGCGAGATTGAATGAAGAGCAAGATCTGGTCGCTGCCGCGGTTGAGCCTGCGCTTCATGCATGTGTGGCGGCGCAATATGCTGGTCTGGCGCAAGCTCGCGATTCCGTCAATGCTGGGCAATCTGGCCGATCCCATGCTCTACATGCTGGGCTTCGGCTACGGGCTCGGGCGCATGCTGCCCGACGTGTTCGGCACCTCGTACATCGCGTTTCTCGCCGCCGGCACCGTGTGCTCGAGCACCATGATGGCGGCGTCGTTCGAAGCCATGTATTCCGGCTTTTCGCGCATGCACGTGCAAAAAACGTGGGACGCCATCATGAACGCGCCGATCACGCTCGACGACATAATGGTCGCCGAGCTGGTGTGGGCGGCGAGCAAGAGTTTCATGGCGGGCGGCGCGGTGCTGGTGGTGGCGGCCGCGCTCGGGTTCGTCAGCTCGGCGCTCGCGTTGTGGGTTTTGCCGGTCATGTTCCTCACCGGGCTCGCATTTGCAAGCCTCGGCCTCATCATGACCGCGCTGTCGGTGAGCTACGATTTTTTCATGTACTACTTCACGCTTTTCATCACCCCGATGATGATGATGTGCGGCGTGTTTTTCCCCGCCGACCAGTTGCCGCACGCGCTGCAGCACGTTGCCGCGTTCCTGCCGCTGACGCATGCGGTCGCGCTGGTGCGGCCGCTGATGAACGACAGCGTGCCCGGCGCGTGGGCGGCGCATGCGGGCATATTGCTGCTGTACGCGGCTGGCGGGTTTTACGTTGCGCTGGCGTTGACGCGACGCCGGCTTCTACAATAGGCCATACCGGGACGCCCCGAAGGGCGCCGGTATGGCCGCGCGAATAGGAGCAGACGGGGAACCCGCTGCTCAATTCGCGCGGATCTATGCAGCGCTGAAAGATTGAGGTTAAGGTGCTCTGGCTAAAAGCGTTTCACATCATATTCATGGTGACGTGGTTTGCCGGGCTCTTTTATTTGCCGCGGCTCTATGTCTACCATGCGATGACCACCGATGCCGTGGGCAACGAACGCTTCAAGGGCATGGAGCGCAAATTGTTTTACGGCATCATGACGCCCGGCGCGGTATTGACGCTCATCTCGGGCGCCTGGCTGTGGCTGGGCTACGGGTTCAGCGGGAACTGGCTGCACCTCAAGATCGCGCTGGTCGCCGCACTGGTCGTCTATCACTTTTATTGCGGCCAGCTGATGATCGCGTTCAAGCACGACCGCAATCGCCACGGTCACGCGTTTTACCGCTGGCTTAACGAGATCCCGACCGTCCTGCTGGTCGCCATCGTCGTTCTCGTCGTCGTCAAACCTTTCTAGTATGGCACTGCGCGAGGTGCTGCTTGTCGCCGTGCTGACGCTTGCCGGTGGCGAACTGCAAGCGCAAAGCCCCGAAGTGAGCATGCTCGTGCAGAACTCGCCGCTTGCCGGTTTCCGGTATTACGACGGCAAGGAGTTGTGGGACGACATGCGCGTCGACGATGCCCTGACGCTCGTGCGCGAGGCGGACAATCCGCACGACGCCAACGCGGTGCGCGTCGAATGGCGCGGCCATCCACTGGGCTATGTGCCGCGCCGCGAAAACCGCACCGTCGCGCTGCACATGGACCGCGGCGGACGCGTCGAAGCGCGCATCAGCAAATTGCAGAAGCACCCGAATGCGTGGCAGCGCATCGAGTTCGAGATTTTCGTGAGGCTGTAAGCCGTCCATGGAAAACTTTTTCGCACCCTGCCCGCGTGGGCTCGAAGCCGTGCTGGCGCTGGAACTCGCCGCACTGGCTGCTGGCGACATTCGGAGCGCCGATGGCGGCGTGCATTTCGCCGGGCCGCTCGATCTCTGTTATCGGGCCAATCTGGAAAGCCGCATCGCCAGCCGGATTTTGTGGCGCGTGGCGAGCGCGCCGTACAAAAGCGAAGAGGACATCTATAAAGCGACGCTGGCGTTGAAATGGCCGCAATGGTTCGATGTCGGCAATACCATACGCGTCAACCTGGCAGCCGTGCGCTGCCCGCTGAAAAGCCTCGACTTCGTCACCTTGCGCATCAAAGATGCGGTGTGCGATGCATTCCGCGCGAAGTGCGGCGAGCGGCCGAATGTCAGCACGCAAACACCCGACGTGCGTATCCACGCGTTTCTCACCGCCGATCAGCTGACGCTCTATATCGACACCTCGGGAGAACCGCTTTTCAAGCGCGGCTATCGCACCGCGGCGGGCGAAGCGCCGCTGCGCGAAAACCTCGCCGCCGGACTTCTGCGCCTCGCGGGCTGGACGCCGCCGGAACCGCTGCTCGACCCGATGTGCGGCAGCGGCACGATTCTGATCGAAGCAGCCCTCATCGCGCTCAACATCGCGCCGGGCGTGCAGCGCAGCTTCGCCTTCGAGAAATTGAAGAACTTCGACCGCCGGCAGTGGGACCAGTTGCGGCTCGCGGCGAAAACGAGCGAGCGCCCGCGCGAGGGCGCGTCGCCGATTCACGGCGCCGACCTCTACGGCGACGAACTGAAAAGCGCGCACGCGAATATCGCGGCGGCTGGCCTTACCGGCCGGATCCAGTTGAAGCAGGCCAATGTGCTCGAGATCCCCGCGCCCGCGGCAAGCGGTGTCATCGTCACCAATCCGCCGTACGGCGTGCGCCTCGCCGACGCGCACGGCCTCGCGGAGTTCTATCCCAAGCTGGGCGACGCCTTGAAGCAGCGTTTCAGCGGCTGGCGCGCGTATATCTTCACCGGCGACGCCCAGTTGCCGAAACTCATCCGCCTCTCCGCCTCCAAACGCACGCCTCTCTACAACGGCGCGCTCGAATGCCGGCTGCTTGAGTACAAGATCATCGCCGGCAGCATGCGCAAGGTGAAGACCGTAAAGGATGAAGAGCGGTGACTGCAAAACCTATGACAAAAGGATTATGCTTAGTGG
>JANYDM010000012.1 GCA_025363575.1 Betaproteobacteria bacterium
GCAGGCTTTGTAGGTCTGCCACGGCGCGTTGGCGAGCGAGCAGGTCATCGGGATCTGCATGACATCGCCCGGCCGCCCGCCCTGAATATAGATGGCGCGCGCGCTGCTCAACGCCTGCGTTTCCCAGGCGAGGGGCTCGGACAGCGTGCCGCGCGGAGTGCCGGTGGTGCCGCCGCTGGTCTGCAGCTTGAAGGGCAGTAAAGCAAGCCCGTCACGGCCGATGCCGTGGAAGTCGCCATAAGGCGGATCAGTCTCCATGCTCTGCTTGATGTCATCGGAATTGAACATCGGCAGCCTGGCGATGTCGTCGATGCCGCGAATGTCGCCCGGCGCGAGTCCTTGCTCGCGCCAGCGCCGGCGGTAAAACGGATTGGCCCAGCCGGCCGCGACAACTTTCATGAAGCGTTCGTTTTGCAGCGCACGCAGTTTCTGCGGGGAGGAGCGGTAAACCGTCTGCTCGAAAACGTCGGGCAGCGGATAGTCGCGGCAGAATTGCGCCCAGTCGAACGAGTGCCGATAGACGGGCAGGCTGCTGGGCGGAAAATTGTCGGTCATGGGCTCTCTACGTCTTCGCGGGTGGTGTGAATTTGCCGCCGGTCTCCGCCATGACCTCTTTCAGGCGCCGCATTGCGTACAGCCCCTTCGACTGGCCGGCGTAAAACATGACCTGCAAAATTACCTCGCGCATTTCGTCGAAGTCGATGCCCAGATGGTGCGCATTGCGCATATGCAGCTTCATGCCCTCGGCTTTGTCCATGATCAGCGCGGCCAGCGTTACCATCTCGCGGTCACGCAGCGACAGTCCGGGGCGCGACCAGATTTCACCGAACGTCACATCGGTGATCAACTTCCACAGTTCCCCGTCGATCTCCTTGACGATCTCGTTCTCGCCCCAGCCCATTTTGCGGTAAACCTCCAAGGCCCGCGCCCTGCGCTCCTGCTCGTAACTCATGATTGACAATCTCCCCGATTAATTTCTGAATACTGAATCCACTTCGTTCACACGGTAGCGCTGGAGTTTTTGCAGCAGCAGATGCGTCGCCTATTCGGGCTTGAGCGCGCCGATTTTCACCATCATGCGAATCTGCTCCATTTCGTCGTTGAGGTACGCGGTAAGCTGCTCCGGCGTGGTGCCGCCCGCTTCGATGCTCATCGCCGCAAGCTTGTCGCGAACATCCTGCAATTGCAGCGCGCGTTTCGCCTCGGCGCTGACCGTAGCGACGATGTTATGCGGGGTGCCCGCCGGCGCCAGGATTGCGTACCACGAAGACGCCGAAAAACTGGGCATGCCGATTTCCTTGAAAGTCGGCACGTCGGGAATAGGTTTGAGCCGGGCGGGGCCGCTGACGGCCAGAGGGCGCAGCTTGCCGCTCTGGATCAATGGCAGCGAAGGCGTGAGCAGAGTCATCCACAGTTGTACCCGTCCGGTCCCGGTGTCGAGGCCGGCCTGGTTCACGTCCTTGTAGAGAGCCATCTCCGCGCGAATCCCCGTGAGATGCTTGAGCAGTTCCATGCCGAGATAGCCCGGCGAGCCGATGCTGGTGGTGGCGTACGTGAGCTTGCCGGCATTGGCCTTTGCATAGCGCACCAGTTCGTTTACCGATTTCACCGGCAGTTCATGGTTCACTAACAGCACGGACTCCGCGGTCGCAAGCATCGATACCGGCGCGAAGTTTTTGACGGGATCGGGCGAAGTCTTCGGTGACAGCACATGATTCACGGCGACGGCATTGGTGGTGAAGTAGAGGGTGTAGCCATCCGGCGCCGCCTTGGAAACCAGTTCGGCAGCGATGCTGCTGCCCGCCCCGGGCCGGTTCTCGACCACGATGTTCTGTTTAAACGCGCCGGCCATCCTGACCGCCACGATGCGCGTGATGGCATCCACCTGTCCGCCGGTAGCGAAGCCTACTACGCCACGAATCGGCCTCGCCGGATAAGCCTGGGCAAAAGCGCTGTCGACGGCAACTGGACATAGTGCTGTTGCGATTCCCGATGCGATGAGGCGGGTAAATCTCATTGCGGATTCATCCTGGCTTTGTTTGCCTGCATTGCCGCCGTCACAGCATTGCGTTGTACGGTGCTTTACAAGACAGGCAAATTTGCCTGTCGGTCACTAGTAAGCCGGTCGACGATCCTATTTTACGCGGATTACCATGTATTCCGCGCGGCGCGACGATGGAGGCGAGTCGGCTTTTTGCCTGACTACTACGGTTTGACGTTATTGCGGACTTCGCCCAGATATTCGCGCTTGCTCGGCTGCAGATGCTCTACGCAAAGCTGGGCGAGCGCCCAGTTGTCGCGGCCGGTGAGGAGTTCAATCATCACGTCATGATGTTGCGCCGAGATCTTGAGCATTTCGGGATTCGCCATTGTCTTCGCGCGAACCGGCAGGCTCAGCCACATGTAGTGGTTTATCGATTCAGTCAGGTACGGATTCTCGCACCCGGAAAACAGCGTCAGATGAAAGCGGTCGTTCAGTTCGTGCACGCCTCCGAAGTGCCGGTCGCGGATGTAACGGCGGTAGTCCGCCTGGATCGCCTTGAGTTTTTCAATGAGTGCAGCCGGCGCGGGCAAAGGGATCATGAGCGCGGCCTGGCGCTGAAGGAATTCGCGCACGTCGTAAATCTGCTGGACTTCGAGCGGATTCAGCGAGCGCACGGTGACGCCCTTGTTTTTTTCGCGGATGACAATACCCGTGCGTTCGAGTTGGGCCAGCGCTTGCCGGATAAAATGGCGGGTGACGCTGAAGCGCGCCATCAGGGCATCCTCGATCAGGCGCGTTCCCGGCGGCAGGCGGCCGAAGATGATGTCCTCCTCCAGCGCTTTGACCACGGCGGCTTCGCGCGCTGACGTCAGGTCAAGTTCGGGGGCGGTGGCCGGCGTCATCAATGTTCCATCAGCGGCGGGCGAGCGCATAGATCGATTCCACGATGCGCAGAGTTTCAAGATTGTCCGCGGGACGCGTTTCAAAGTCGGCGCCGCTGCGCAGGCGGTCGACGAAATGGCCGATTGCCGCAGCATACGATTGCTGATAGGTGTCGGCGAGATCGTAGGTGAGCGCCGCCGTCCGGCTGCCCGCGAGCCGCAAGTCGGCCCCGTCGAGATTGATGCTGCCTGTATCACCGATGATGTCGAGCCGGTCCACCAGCACGGGAGGGTAGCCCGCCGCCGCGACGTTAGCCATGAGCACGACGCGTGCGCCGCAACTGGTGCGTAGCGTAACGGTGGCGGCGTCTTCGCCGCTCAGCTCGGCCGTGGAGCGGGAGAGTTGCGCGTCCATTACTTCGAGGGGGCCGAGCAAAAAGCGCAGCGTATCGAGATGGTGGATCAGAACCTCCATCACCAGCATGCGCTCTAGAGTGCGCATGAACGGCTGACGTTGCAAGAGCGGCCTGACGCCGGCGGCATCGGGCAGCATGCCCGAGCTGAACAGCGTCATGCAGCATTGCACCGGCGTGCCCACCGCCCCCGTGGCAAGCCATTCTTTAACCTGTCGGTAATAAGCCCGAAAGCGCCAGTTCTCGTGCACCATGATGCGTGTATTCGCGGGGATTTCGACTATCACGGCTTCGGCGCTCGCGAGTGTCGGCGCAAATGGCTTCTGGCACAGGATCGCGACCCCGTGGGCTGCGGCCAGGCGCGTCATGTCCGCGTGAGTTTCGCGCGGCGAGGCGATGTCGACCGCGTCGAGGTTTGCGCGCGCAAGCATGTCGCGCGCGTCGTTGTACACTTCTGCGATGCTGAACTCGGTGGCGCGCCGGCGTGCGGCGCGCTCGTCGGGGTCGCACACTGCGATAACTCTCGCGTCCGTGCGTTTAGACCACGCGGCTAAATGATGTTGCGTCACCCAGCCCGCGCCGATCAGCCCCACGCGCAAAACATTGTGCCCGCTTTGCATATTGTGACCGGATGCCCTAGGCGATGGCGAGCGTTGTGTCGAGGTCGAACACGCGGACCGAGGACACATCGAGATGTAACGTGATGAGTTCGCCGACACGGGCGGTCGTTTCGCGGCCCATGCGCGCGACGATTTCCTCTTTGACCCCCGGCAGCGAAACGACGACCAGCGTTTCAGCGCCCAGCGGTTCGACGGCTTCGACTTTCGCGCGCAGTGCGACGGTCGGGCTGTGTTGATTCGCGTCGGCTCGGGGATGCAAATCTTCCGGCCGGATGCCAAAAACGATTTCGCGCCCGGTATACGCGGCAACCGCGTTGCCCACCGCCGCCGCGAGCGGCACTTTTGCGTCGGCCACGGCGATCGTGACCTGGCCGTTTGCCGATTCCACGCGGCCCGGCAGCAGATTCATCGGCGGGCTGCCGAGAAAGCGCGCGACAAAAGTGTTGCGCGGCTGGCGGTAGACGTCAATTGGCGCGCCGACCTGAATCAGCCGGCCTTCATTCATGACGCAGATGCGGTCTCCCATGGTCATCGCCTCGACCTGATCGTGAGTCACGTAAATCATGGTCGCCTTGAGGCGATGATGCTGCTTGATAAGTTCGTTGCGCGTCGACAACCGCAAGGCGGCGTCGAGATTCGACAGCGGCTCATCGAACAGGAACACTTGCGGATCGCGCACAATGGCGCGCCCGAGCGCCACGCGCTGGCGCTGCCCGCCCGACAGCGCGAACGGCTTGCGCTCGAGCAACGCGGTCATTTCGAGCGTGTGCGCGACATCCTGCACGCGGCGGTCGATCTCTGCGCTGGCGAAACCGCGCCGCCGCAGGCCGAAAGACAGATTGTCCCGCACGCTCATGTGTGGATACAGCGCATAGCTCTGGAATACCATCGCGATGTCGCGATCCTTCGCTGGCTTCCGGTTCATTACCGCACCGCCGATGCTGAGCGTGCCCGAAGATATCGTTTCGAGACCGGCGATCATGCGCAGCGTGGTGGATTTGCCGCAACCGGATGGCCCGAGCAACACCACGAATTCGCCCTCGCTGACGGTGAAGCTCACGTTGTCCACCGCCATTTGCGCCGGCTTCGAATACCATTTGCACACTTCATCGAGAGTTACTTCTGCCATCATCATTCCTTAATCCTGTTGCTCTTACTTGATCGCGCCGGCGGTCATGCCCTGAATCAGTTTCTCGGAGAAGAACGCGTAGACGATGATCACCGGTATGACGGCGATCATCATGCCGGCCGAGATCATGCCGATGTCCTGGAAGTAGTCCCCCATGAAACGGCGGATGCCGATCGGCAGCGTGAGCATTTTCTGATCGCTGATCAGCACCACCGCAAACAGGAATTCGTTCCACAACTGGACGAAATTCAGGATTATGGTGGTGGCCACCGCCGGCATGCCGACCGGCAGCACGAGCCGCCAGAAAATCTCGAAATCGGAATAGCCGTCGATCTTCGCGGCATCGAAGAGATCCTGCGGTATGCGCGCGAAAAACCCTTCGAGCAGATATACGGTGAGCGGAAGCTGCAAGCCGATGTAGACGAGCGTCAGCCCGAGGCGCGAATTGTAGAGGCCGTAATCGACCAGCACCTGAAAGAGCGAGATCAGAATAATCTGCGGCGGAAAAATGATCGAACTGAACAGCAGATAGTAGATCGCGCGATTACCGCGAAAGCGGTAGCGGGCAAGGCAATGGGCGGCGGCCGCGCCCAGCAGCGTGACGATGGCGACCGCGGAAACCACGACCAGCGTGCTGTTCCAGAAGTACTGCGCGAAATTAGAATCGAACCAGGCGATCTTGAATTGTTCCCAGTGATAAATCTTCGGCCACGCGTAGTGGTCGGCGCTGATCTCGAGCGTGGTGCGCAGCGACATGGTGCCCACCCACACGAACGGCAGTGCCGAATAGAGCGTATACAGCACGAGAATTGCCATTAGCCCGCCACTGCGCAGCAGGCGTTGGGCGGGCAGCAGGCGTGACACGGAACCGGCGGCAGCAGGGGAGCCCATCAGTATTCCAGTTTGTCTTTCTGGCGGAACATCCACGTCATCAGCGCGACGAAGATGAGCACGACGACGAACCATACGACCGCGATAGCCGACGGATAGCCGAGATCGAACGTGTTCCAGTTGAATGCGCGCTTGTAAACGTAGGTGGAAACCGTTTCCGTCGCCCACAGCGGACCGCCCTGCGTCATGATCCACACCAGGTCAAACACCTTCATTTTGCCGATGAAAGCGAGGATGTACAAATTGAGCAGAGTGGGGCGCAGCAGCGGCATGATCACGTAGACGAGTTTGCGGCCCCAGCCGCAATTGTCGAGCTCGGCCGCCTCGATGACCTCTTTCGGCAGCGAGTGGAGCGCCGCGAGGCATACCACCATGTTGAACCCGGCCCACTTCCAGGCGTGCGTTACGATCAGGCAACCGAGTGCATAACGCGGGTCACCTATCCATGCAGTGACTAGATTGCCAAGGCCAGCGGCGCGCAGCCCTGCGTTCAGAATTCCCCAGTCGTAGTTGTAGATCCACAGCCACATGATGGCCACCACGACATAGGAGAGCAGCACCGGTGTGAACCAGGCGACACGAAAAAATCGCGCGCCCGGAACGCCCGCGTAAAGACAGAGCGCCAGCAGCAGCCCGGTACCGACGTCGAGGACCGGCGCGACGAACGACCAGATCATCGTATTGCGCACCGCCGCCCAGAACGTCGGATCGCCGGCGAGTGCGACGTAGTGGGCGAGGCCGACGAATTGCGACGCCGACAAATCCGCGATGATGAAAAAGCTGTTGTAGATCGTACGAAAGACCGGGTATGCGGTAAAGCCCGCGTAAACGGCGAGCGCGGGCGCGAGGAAAACCATCAGCGTGTACCACGGCGCGCTGCGGGTGTCCGCGTCCGCCGCCGGCAGGAGATAGCGGATCCAGCGGCGCATGACGCCGGGCGCGGCTGCGGCGTTCATTTCAAGTCGCCGCGGGCCGGCGTGGACTCAAGGCGCGCGGCCGGCCGGCGCGTTACCGGCAGGGCGCGTAGTTTGCTCACAACAACAACTAGGTGGCTTTGCAGGCAGCGTCCATTTGCGTGGCGGCATCGTCAACGCTGATCAGACCGCCGGGGAACGCGCGGTTCAGCACCTGGCCGAAGGTATCCGCGCACTTGCCTGTCATATATTGCAACGGTGTGCCGATGAAGTATTTAGCGGTAGCATTGCGGTCTTTCAATTCCTGGAAGTACGGCGCATAGATGCTTTTGATGCGCGCCGGATCGGTTTTGATACCGGTTTGCAGCAGCACGCCTTCCATCCACTTGTTGCCGGCGTCGATATTCGCCATCGAGTTGAGCAGTTTGCCCGCGCATTCCTTGTTCTTGCCTTTGGAATACATGACGTAGCTGCCGCCGACTGCGAGCGTTTTGCAGTCGTTGCAGACGCCGCCTTTCATCGCCGGATACTGCATGATGCCGAGATTGAAGTCTTTCGGCTGGCCCCCTTTTTCAGGCGGAACGAACGCGCGGCCCGTGTACCAGCTCGCTATCGGAAACATGAGCGCGCCGGGACTGGTGTGAAAATAATAATGCGATTCACCGAGCTTCAGCGTGGCAAAGCTTTTCGCGTAGGCGCCCGCATCGACGAGCTGTTTGACCCATGTCATGACTTCGATGACGCGCGGATCCTTGAAGGACAGCTTGCCCGTCAGCAGCGACCGGTAATCGTCCGCTCCGAGCCGGCGCAGCAATGCCTCCTGCAGGAAATAAGCGCCGGGATAAGGGCGGTCACCCACGCCTGTCGCGAAAGGCGTGATGCCGGCGGCCGCGCTCTTCTTTACCATATCCATGAATTCCGCCTGGCCGAGCTGCGCGTTGGCAGGCATCGCGGCGCCGACTTTCTTCAGAAGATCGCGGTTGTAATAAAGTTCCACCGTGTACGCTTCGACCGGCAGGCCGTAGACTTTTCCGTTGTATGTCCACGAGCGCCTCGCCCAGTCTTCGAGATTGTTCAGATTCACGTAGGCGTCGAGCGGTTCGAGATAGCCGTTTTTCGCAAAGTCGATCTCATCGGGCTCAAGCCAGAAAACATCCGGCGCCTGGCCGGTGCGCACTGACGTTCGGGCTGCCGTGTAAAGATCCGATTTCTGGATAAACTGCAGATTCACCTTGCAGCTGGTGTTGGCCGCCTCGAACTCCTTGACGCGTTGCTCGATGAATGTACGCTTGGCCATTTCATCCGGCCAGTGGCTCCACATCGTGATTTCGGCGCCAATCGCGGACGCGCACAGCGCCACGGTCGACCCGGCTACCCATATCCAGTGCAGCAAGTCTTTTTTAATATTCATGCTTCGCTCCTCCTGTCAGACAAATGGCGACAGACTACAATCCCGAGATGGCGCCAGCATTGAAAATGATACGCACAATCGGTATATTGTCAATAATCTGGCAAGAGGTGCCAGCGAGTAAAAAAATATTAGCTTAAAATCAATAATTTATATTTTAAGTTCGGTCGTTGCCAGCGGTAGATATCGATAATATGAGACTTTAAGGATCAGAGATGGCAAAAGTAAAACGCGGCATGCGACGCGGGCTCACCGCCTATGGTGACGAGGAATTCTCGCTGTTCCTGCGCACCGCTTTCATCAAAGCGATGGGCTACACGAACGATGCGCTCGAGCGTCCCATCATCGGCATCACCAATACATTCAGCGGCTTCAACGCGTGCCATCGCACGGTGCCGGACCTGATCGAGGCGGTGAAGCGCGGCGTCATGCTGGCAGGCGGCCTGCCGGTCGAGTTTCCTGTCATTACTCTGCACGAATCGTTTGCGTTTCCGACCAGCATGTACCTGCGCAACCTGATGGCGATGGACACCGAGGAAATGACGCGCGCGCAGCCAGTCGATGCGACTGTGCTGATCGGCGGTTGCGACAAAACGGTGCCGGCATTGTTGATGGGCGCCGCGAGCGCCAACATTCCTTCCATCATGCTGGTGACCGGACCTATGCTGACCGGCAATCACCGCGGCGAGCGGCTCGGCGCGTGCACCGACTGCCGGCGCTTCTGGGGACGATTCCGCGCGGGCGAGATCGATCAGCAGGAAATCAACGAGGTGAACGAGAAGCTCGCGCCCACTGCCGGCACCTGCATGGTGATGGGAACCGCGAGCACGATGGCGCTCTGCACCGAAGCGATGGGCATGATGCTGCCGGGCGGTGCTGCGATACCCGCGGTAATGGCCGACCGCATCCGCAATGCCGAGGCGACCGGTGCGCGCGCGGTCGCGATTGCGAAAGAAGGGCTCACGCCCGCGAAGATCATGACGCCGCAGGCATTCGAGAACGGGTTGCGCGTGCTGCTCGCGATCAGCGGTTCAACCAATGCCATCGTGCATCTGGCCGCAATGGCGGGACGGCTCGGCATCGAACTCGATCTCGAAGCATTCGACCGCATCGGGCGCGATACGCCGGTGCTGGTCGATCTCAAACCGACCGGCCAATACTATATGGAAGACCTCTACCGCGTGGGCGGGCTGACGACGATATTGCGCGAGATCAAGCCGCTGCTGCATCTCGACGCGTTGACGATTACCGGGCGCACATTGGGAGAGGAAATCGACGCGGCGCCGGCGACACAGAAACAGGAAGTCGTGCGGCCGTTCAAGAACCCGATCTTCAAGGAAGGCGGCATGGCGGTTCTGCGCGGCAATCTTGCGCCGGGCGGCGCCATCGTCAAGCAGTCGGCGGCGACGGCGAAGCTGATGCAGCATGAAGGGCGCGCGGTGGTGTTTGATACGCTGGAAGATCTCGCCGAACGGATCGACTCGCCCGATCTCGACGTGACGGCGGACGATGTCCTCGTACTGCGCAACGCGGGACCCAAGGGTGCGCCGGGCATGCCGGAAGCGGGCTATATACCCATCCCAAAAAAGCTCGCGCAAAAAGGCGTCAAGGACATGGTGCGCATTTCGGACGCGCGCATGAGCGGCACCGCGTTCGGCTCGATAGTGCTGCACATCACGCCCGAGTCGGCCATTGGCGGGCCGCTGGCGCTCGTGCAGACCGGCGACCGCATCCGGCTCGACGTGGCGAAACGCAGAATCGATTTGCTGATATCCGACGCAGAACTCGAGGCGCGGCGCAAGAAATGGAAACCTGCCAAGGCGCGGTCGGGCGATGAGCGTGGTTACCGCAAGCTGTTTCTCGATACCGTGCAGCAGGCAGATCGCGGTTGTGACTTTGAATTCCTCGCGCCGGCGGTGAAAGCGCGCACGCCGACCTAGTTTGGCTGTCACTCCCGCGAAGGCGGGAGTCGAGGCGTGACCGACCCGTTAATTGATGATGCGCGAGATGCGCGCGTCGGCCAGCGCGAGGCGATCGACGAGCGTATTGAGCAGCGCGAACATGATGTTCGAGCGGCAGGCGACGTTGACGCGCTGCGCGATCGCGGCGCGCGAAAATTCAACGACGATGACTTCGGTCATTGACTCGACCGTCGCCTGGCGCGGCGTCGAGCTGCCTTTGATGTAACTCATCTCGCCGAAGCATTCCCCCGCGCGCAGCACGTTGAGCAGGCGCCCCTGCTTGGTTACCTTGACCTCGCCCCGCGTCAGCACGAAGAGGCTGTCGCCGCGGTCGCCTTCGCGGATGATGGCGCGGTGCGCCGGTACTCTTTCCCATCGCCCCGCCTGCACGAGCTCCCAGATATCGGGGTCGTTGAAGAGTTTCAGCATGTCGAGCGCCCGCAGGTGGGTGAATTTCTCGCTGTCGGCGATGCTTTGCTGGTAAACCGAGAGGCGCCCCAGCTGCGCCAGTTGGAGCGCAAAATCCGCCCACGTCGGGTAGCGGTCTTCAGGTTTTTTCTCCAGCGCCACCGCCAGCACGCGCTCGAGCTCAGGCGGCAGGTCTTTGCGCAACGGCCCCATAGGCGCCGGCGCTTCCAACCGGATCTTGTTGCCAAGCTCGGTCACATTGTCGGCGATGAACGGCTTGTGTCCGGTTGCCAGTTGATAGAGCACGATGGCGAGCGAAAACATGTCGCTTTTCGGTCCGAGGGCTTCGCCGCTGATCTGCTCCGGCGACATGTAGGCGGGAGAGCCGATGTCGGCGATCTGGGCCAGGTCTGATTGATGCAGATAGGCGGCGCCAAAATCGGCGACCTTGATCTCGGTGCCCT
The DNA here is from genome assembly GCA_025363575.1 of Betaproteobacteria bacterium. The sequence goes on from JANYDM010000012.1 coordinate 11,074, forward strand.
GCGCGATGAGGATATTGGCGGGTTTGATATCGCGGTGGATGATGCCGGCCCTGTACGCGTAGTCAAGCGCCCCGCAGCATTTGAAGCCGATTTCGATTGCCTGCTCGATCGGCAGCAGGTCCTGCTGCCCGGTGTGCTGGCGCAGGTTGCCGCCCGCCACATATTCGAGCGCGATGTAGCTCGCTTCTTCGCTGAGCACGGCGTCGAGCATGGCCACGATGTGCGGATGCGCGAGCTTGCCCACCAGCGAGGCCTCGTTCAAAAACTGCGTGCGCGCGGTCTTGCCGCGCTGCGGATCGCGGAACAGGCTGATGTCGACCACTTTCAGCGCGACGTGGGCGGTGGTGAACGTGTCGATGGCCAGATAGACCGTGCTCGAGGCGCCTTTGCCCAGTTGTTTAATCAGCTCGTACTTGCCGATGTGGTTCGCCATCGCCCGCTTGCGCATTTGCGCTTCTGATAAGATTGCAAATCAATATATCACGCGCACACGCCGGTCGATGCCTGCTTTCGGCCTACGCGAAAGGCACTATTGGACACTCACATCTGGCTGGTGCAAATCGGATTCATTCTCTCCTTCGTCCTGATTTGGCTGGGCGTGACTTACTTGCTGAGCTATCTCAGCGGCTGGGTGTTTGTCGCAGAACACTACCGCGCGGCACAGCCGTTCGCCGGCCGCTATCAGCGTATACGCAGCAGCCAGATGGGGCCGCTGGGGCCGCTCGGCGGCGCGCGCAACGCGCTCAACGTCGGCGTTGATGAGCAGGGCCTGCATCTGCGGATGTTCGTATTGTTCCGCCTGAACTGCCGCGACCTGTTCATCCCCTGGACCGACATCACCGTGACGCGCGGGCGCGCGTATTTTCAGGAGTACGTGGATTTCCAGTTCAGCAAAACGCCGAAGATCCGCGTGCGCATCTACGGTAAAGCAGGTGAAGTGATACAGGCAATGGCAGGGCCTGCGTGGCCGGCAGAATCTGCGCCGGTTGCGGCGTGACGCTCAGCGAAACTAAGCTGCCGCCCTCGATGCCCGTTTGCGGTCCTGCTCCGCGAGGTGGCGCTTGCGAATGCGGATGGACTTCGGCGTAATTTCGACGAGCTCGTCGTCAGCGATAAATTCAATTGCGGATTCGAGCGTGACCTGGATCGGTGGTACGAGGCGCACGGCTTCGTCGGTGCCCGACGCGCGCACGTTGGTCAGTTGCTTGCCCTTGATCGGGTTGACGACCAGGTCGTTGTCGCGGCTGTGAATGCCGATAATGATGCCTTCGTAGAGCGGGTCGCCCGGGCTCACGAACATGCGGCCGCGTTCCTGCAATTTCCACAATGCGTAAGCGACGGCTTCGCCGGACTCGGCTGAAATCAGCACGCCGTTGCGTCGCTCCGCCATGTCGGGTTTCATCGCGCCGTAATCGTCGAACACGTGGCTCATGATGCCGGTGCCGCGCGTCATGGTCATGAATTCCGACTGAAAGCCGATCAGCCCGCGCGCGGGGATCCGGTAATCGAGGCGCACGCGGCCTTTACCGTCGGACTGCATATCCTGCAAATCGCCGCGGCGCGCGCCCAGCGCTTCCATTGCCGCGCCCTGATTGGTTTCCTCGACGTCGACCGTGAGCATTTCATACGGTTCCTGTCTTTCCCCGTCGATTTCCTTGATCACGACGCGCGGTCGGCCGACTGCGAGCTCGTAGCCTTCGCGACGCATGTTTTCAAGCAATATCGTGAGGTGCAGTTCGCCGCGACCGGACACTTCGAACACGTCCGCATCGGCTGTTTCGACGACTTTGAGTGCCACGTTGCTCATCAGCTCGCGCTGCAGGCGCTCGCGTATCTGGCGGCTGGTCACGTATTTGCCTTCGCGACCGGCGAGTGGCGAAGTGTTGACCTGGAAATTCATGGTCAGCGTCGGCTCATCAACTTTGAGCAGTTGCAGCGCTTCGGGATGCTCGGGATCTGTCACGGTCACGCCGATACCGATTTCATCGATTCCGTTGATCAACACGATGTCGCCGGCTTCGGCCTGCTCGACGACGACGCGCTCAAGACCTTTGAACACCTGGACCTGGTTCACTTTGGCGTTGATCGGCGCGATAGCGCCGCCCGCCGGACCGTGCAGTACGGTCACGAGCTGGCCCGACTTGATGCGCCCGCGTAAAACGCGGCCGATGCCGATGCGACCGACGTAACTCGAGTAATCGAGCGAGCAGATCTGCAATTGCAGCGGACCGTCCGGATCGTCATCGCGCGCCGGCACATGCTTCAGTATTGCCTCGAACAGCGGCTTCAGGTTGTCGTTTTTCTTGGCGAGGTCATCCGTGGCCCAGCCTTCAAGGGCCGACGCATAAACGATGGGGAAATCGAGTTGCGCTTCCGACGCACCGAGCTTGTCGAAGAGATCGAACGTGTGATTGACGACCCAGTCCGGCCGCGCGCCCGGGCGATCGACTTTGTTGACGACGACGATGGGCTTCAGGCCGAGGGCCAGCGCCTTGCGCGTTACAAAGCGCGTCTGCGGCATCGGGCCTTCGACTGCGTCGACCAGCAGCAGCACGCCGTCCACCATCGACAGCACGCGCTCGACTTCGCCGCCAAAGTCGGCATGGCCGGGAGTGTCGACGATGTTGATATGCGTGCCTTCGTATTGCACTGCGCAGTTCTTGGCCAGAATGGTGATGCCGCGCTCTTTTTCGAGGTCGTTGCTGTCCATCACGCGTTCTTCGATGTGCTCGTGCGCGGCGAAGGTGCCCGATTGGCGCAGGAGCTTGTCGACCAGTGTGGTTTTACCGTGGTCGACGTGGGCGATGATGGCAACGTTACGTATGGCGCGCATGGTGCAGCTCTGGGGGTAAATAGAAAAGCGCGCGAGTATAGCACAGCGCGTGTTATGGCATTTAGGTGCACATGGTCTATGACGGCAAGGCGGCGAAGCGAAAACCCGCGCGCCGGACTGCAGGTAAGTTCCGACATGGCGCGTGAGGTTGTTCCTGCAAAAAAAGTTCGGGTCAGACCTTCGGGGCAGGCTGGGTTCGCTATTACGGGCGATTTCCTGTATAGTGCGCGCACCTCGAAGCAATCCAGGCCATTAATTGGATTGAAAATCTTCGAGTGCATCTGTCCCTGACCCTTCGATTCAGCTCCCTTTTCTCAAATAGCTGCTTCAGCCACGGTTAGCGACGATACCCGTGCGCTGGCGGCGTTTGCCTGCCCGTTTTGTTGTACTTGGCATTGCTTTTGCCTGCGCGTTTGTTTTTTGCCGTACCTATAAAGAAAGTTTTATTGATGTTATTTCAAGCATTGAACCTGAATCCAGCCATCGTGCAGGCCTTGACCGCGGCCGGCTATACCGACCCGACCCCTGTGCAGGCGAAATCCATACCCGAAGCGATTGCCGGGCATGACCTCATGTGCTCCGCGCCGACCGGCACCGGCAAAACGGCGGCCTTCGTGTTGCCCGCGTTGCAGCGTCTTGCGCAGCCCGCGAAGCCCGGCCGCGGCCCGCGCGTGCTCGTGCTGACCCCCACGCGCGAACTCGCGCTGCAAGTCACCTCTGCTGTCGAAAAATACAGCAAGTTCATGGGGCGTGTCCGCACCGGCACTGTGCTCGGAGGAATGCCTTATCCGAAGCAGCGCAAGCTGCTGGAATCGCCGCTCGATATCCTGGTGGCGACGCCGGGCCGACTGATCGATTTCATCGATCAAGGCAGAGTCGATTTCTCGCGCCTCGAACTTCTGGTGCTCGACGAAGCCGACCGCATGCTCGATATGGGGTTCATCAAGCCGGTGGAACGCATTGCCGGCGCGACGCCTGCCGGGCGCCAGACGCTGCTTTTTTCGGCGACGCTCGACGGCAATATCGCCACGCTCGCCAAGCGTCTGCTCAAGAATCCAAAACTGATCGAGTGCGAAGCGACCAAGGAAAACCACGACAACATCGAACAGCGCCTGCATTATGTCGACGACGGCAGCCACAAGCACCGCATCCTCGACCACCTGTTACGCGATGTCGAGTTGACGCAAGCGATCGTCTTCACCGCGACCAAGCATGGCGCCGACCGGCTCGCGGCAAAACTCAACGACGGCGGCCATACGGCAGCGGCTTTGCATGGCAACATGAACCAGTCGCAGCGCAATCGTACGCTGGCCCGGATGCGCAGCGGCAACGTGCGCGTGCTGGTGGCGACCGACGTCGCGGCGCGCGGCATCGACGTCGCGAGCATCACGCACGTCATCAACTATGATCTGCCGAAAGTGGCGGAGGACTATGTGCACCGCATCGGCCGCACCGGCCGCGCCGGCAACTCTGGAATCGCGATCTCATTCGCGGCGCCCGACGAAGGCCATCAGTTGAAGCAGATCGAGCGCTATACCGGCAACCAGATCGAGCGCCACGTGATCGCCGGCATGGAGCCCAAGGTCAAGCCGCGCAGCGGCGCGCCGAGCGGTGATCGTAAGCGCTTCGGCGATCCGCGCAAGCGCTTTGGCGAAGCGACAAAGCCGCGCCGCCCGAGCAGCGGCTCGAGCTGGGGAGGCAAGTCATCGTTCGGCGGCAACGGCGGGCGTCCATCGCGCGATGGCGGTGGTTTTAGCGGCTTCGGCGGCAATCGCAATCGCGGACGCGGTTAAGGTAAGCAGCCCGGCACGTAGCCGGGAGAGATAAAAAAACGGCGCTCCTGTGCGCCGTTTTTTTTCGACCGCTACGGGCCGTTTATACTGATCTAAAATTCAGCTTCGGCTTGCCCGCGCGTCCGGGATTCGCGCACGTCGTTGCAAGTCGTGCGGTGTGCGGCCAGCAGATCCTGCGCGATTGCCACGCGCCGTTCTTCGTTCGCATCGACATACACGCAGACGCAGTTGGCGCCCTGTTTTTCGAAGCATGCAAGCTGCGCTGGCAGCGCCAGCGGTGCGGTCAGGTCGCCCGTCTGGCCGATGAATATGCTCTCGTGGCTGGCGCGCCGGTAGGTTTTATCGCTGAATCCGCGTTTGGTCACGAAAACGACTGCGCCCAGCGGGTTGAAGCGTGTTTGCAGAGGCCATGCCTTGAAATAATACTTTTCACCCGACTTGCCGTTGAACGTGATACCGCCATATGTAGCCATGTTATTGCCTGGAATGAGCCGGCCTTGGATACTACGCATTATGCGCGCGCATAGCTATTGGCACGGAAATTGGCGCCTGCCGTCCCGGGACGGCGGTCCCGAAATAGTTTGACCGGCCCCGGCCAGTCGCGTATAACGGGCGGCGCAGGATCTCCAAGGTCAGTGAAATTGCCAGTCCGTAGTGGCCGCGATAGCAGCGGTACTCCTCAGGTTTGTTACTTTCCTCTTGAAGCTCTCGCACCCGGGCGCGAGCCTATCTTTAATTTTTATTGGAATAACACACATGAGTAACGGTACTGTTAAATGGTTCAACGATGCCAAGGGTTTCGGCTTTATTACACCCGATGACGGCGGCAAAGACCTGTTTGCGCATTTCTCTGCCATCCAGGGCAACGGCTTCAAGAGCCTGCGCGAAAACCAGAAGGTAACCTACGACGTCACGACCGGCCCCAAAGGCGATCAGGCGACGAACATCCGCCCGCTCGATTAATTTCGCGGCAGGCAAATAAAAAACCCGCGCAAGCGGGTTTTTTTTCGACAGCGGCCGCAGCAGCTATCAGCGAATATCGTTCAGATAGCACGCCGACCAGTGGCCGGGTGAAATCTGTCGGAACTGGGGGCGTTCGGTACGGCACCGTTCCATTGCATGCGGGCAGCGCGGATGAAAATGGCAGCCGTGGGGTGGATCGATCGGCGAGGGGATTTCGCCGGTAATCGGCGCGAAATCATGGCCGCGCTTGTCGAGCTTGGGTACTTCCGCCAGCAACGCCTGCGTGTAGGGATGATTGGGCTTCTGAAAGAGCTCGAGCGTCGGCGCCGTTTCGACGATACGGCCCAGGTACATGATCACGACGCGGTCGGCGAGGTGCTCCACTACGCCGAGGTCATGGCTGATAAAAAGATAGGTAAGATTGAAATCCGCGCGCAGCTGCATGAAGAGATTCAGTACCTGCGCCTGGATTGACACGTCGAGCGCGGCGACGGCCTCGTCGCATACGAGCAGCTCGGGCTTGACCGCGAGGGCGCGCGCGATGCCGATGCGCGCGCGCTGGCCGCCCGAGAATTGGTGCGGAAAGCGCTGGCGGAACGAGGGGTCGAGGCCGACTTTGCGCATCAGCTGGTCGACGTAATAATCGTTGTCGTCGCCGTCGATATGGTGCACGCGCGGCGCTTCGCCGATGATTTCCGCCACGCGCATGCGCGGATTGAGCGACGCAAACGCATCCTGAAACACCATCTGGATCTTGAGCGCGGCGTTGCGGCGCTCGGCGGACGGCAGCGCGTTGATATCAGTGCCGCGCCAATCGCACTCGCCCGCCGTGGGCGTCAGGATGCCCGCTGCGATGCGGCCGAGCGTCGATTTCCCGCAGCCGGATTCGCCAGCCAGCCCTACGACTTCGCCCTCGTGTATCGTCAGGCAAACGTCGTCGAGCGCATGCACCACGATTTCATTGACTTTGGCGCCGGCGAAACGCGCGATTTTCGCGGCGAGATCGAGGGGCCGCGAAAAATTCTTGGTGATGTGCTTGAGTTCGAGCAGGGCGGTCATGGCGGGTGCGTTCAGGGCGCGAGCGCGGGCGCGATGGCGACGCCGGCTTCGCGGTAATAGCGCAATGCGCCGGGGTGAAAAGTCATGAATGTATTGGCGGCCGCGTTGGCGTCAATGCTGGCTCTTGCTGCGGGATGCAGGCGCGTTGTAAGCCAGGGATTGCCGAGCACTGCTTTGACGATCGCATAAGCGTCATCATCGGCGAGGTTCTTGTTTGCCAGCACGAAGTTCCACAGCGCGGCGGTGGCGAGCGGCGAATTCTGCGACGGATACGTGCCGGCGGGTATCGTGTTCGGCGCCATGTACGGGAAACGCTTGCGCAGCGCGGTAATTTCGGTGTCGTTCAAGCCGAAAATTACGGCGGGCGCGGCCTTGTCGATATCGACAAACGCCGTCAGCGGCAGGCCGCTGCCGTACCAGAAGGCATCGATCTGTTTGCTCAGCACCTGTTTTGCCATGTCGCTCGGGCTGCCGGTCACGACCACGGGCTTGATGCCGGTTTCGGCGGCGAGCGCGCGGAATATGAGCTCGGCCGGGCCTTGCGCGGGGCCGACGCCGACGCGCTTGCCGTCGAGATCGCGCAGCTTGACGATTCCGCTCGACTGCAGCGCCGCGACATGAAACGGTGTCTCGTACATGGGGAACAGCGCGCGCAGATTGCGCATTTTCCGGCCGCCCGTCCACGGCTCGCTGCCGTTCCACGCTTCGAACGCCGGGCCCATATTGACGAGCGCGAACGCGACTTCGTCCGCCTCGAGCAGTTTTACATTGTCCACCGAGCCGCCGGTGACGCGTTCGCGAACTTCAATGCCCGTGATGTCAGTTATGAGGGCGCCGACTTTCGGACCATATTCGGCGAAGGTGCCGCCGGCCGCGCCGGTAGCGAGCTCGAGTTTGGCGGGTTGCGTCGCCGCGCATGCACCTAGCAGCAACGCGAGCATTGCAACAAGGAGAGTAATGGCGCGATATCCTGTCTGCAACATGGGTGAGTTCAACCGGCAGTCGCCGCGACTGGCGCAGGCACGGGATGATAGCAGCGCAGCGTGCGTGCCGGCGTCGGGCGCGTGATCGGCGGCATCACTTCGCACATGGTGTCCGCACGCGGACAGCGGTCACGGAAGGCGCAGCCGGGCTTCAACCGCAGCAGCGAAGGCGTCATGCCGGGGATCTGCGCCAGCGGTTTTCCGCGCTGATTGCGGCTGGGGATGGAGGCAATGAGTCCCGCCGTATAGGGATGCATCGGGTGGTCGAGCAGGTCGCCGGTCGGTCCGGATTCGACGATGCGCCCCGCGTACATCACGCATACCTCGTCGGCGAGGCCGGCGATCACCGACAAGTCATGCGTGACCCATACCATGGCGGTGCCCGTTTCGCGCGCGAGCTTCTGGACTTCGAAAATGATCTGCGCCTGTATCGTCACGTCGAGCGCGGTGGTCGGCTCGTCGGCGATGATGACGCGCGGATTGTTGAGCAGGGCGATCGCAATCGCGACGCGTTGGCGCATGCCGCCGGAGAGCTGATGAGGATAGGCTTTCAAGCGCTCGTCGGGCGACGGAATGCCGACACGGCCGAGCACGTTGCGCGCCAGTTCGCGCGCTTTATTGCGGCCGACCGCCTGGTGCGCGAGCACGGTTTCGATCATTTGCGTGTCGATGCGCAAAACCGGGTTCAGCGTCATCATCGGATCCTGGAAGATCATCGCGATGCGGTCGCCGCGCAGGCCGCGCATCGAAGCGCTGTCGCGATCGAGCAGGTTGTGACCTTCGAGCAGCACGCGTCCGCCGACGATGCGTCCCGGCGGGTCGACCAAGCCCATGATCGAGAAACCGGTTACGGTCTTGCCCGAGCCCGATTCACCAACGAGCCCCATCACCTTGCCGGCGGCGACGCTGAAACTCACGTCATCGACGGCCTTGACGACACCCGCCCTCGTGAAGAAGTAGGTCTGCAGGTTTTCGACGGCGAGCACTGCCATGACCTATCTCTGCAGGCGCGGGTTCAGCACGTCGCGCAGCTGGTCGCCGACCAGATTGATGCTGACGATGGTGACAAGCAGGGCAATGCCCGGATAGAGGCTGATCCAATACTTGCCCGACATCAGGTGAGTAAAGCCATTGGCGATCAACAAACCCAGCGACGGCGACGTGATCGGCATGCCGAGGCCGAGAAAAGACAAAGTCGCTTCGAGTGCGATCGCATGCGCGACCTGCACGGTAGCAATAACGATGAGCGGGGGCAGCACGTTCGGCAGCAGATGCTTGAACAGGATGCGCGACGTCGGCAGCGCGAGACAGGTCGCGGCCTCGATGTATTCCTTGTTGCGCTCGACGAGCGCAGCGCCGCGCACCGTGCGCGCGTAGTACGCCCATTGCACGGTGATGAGCGCAATGACTATCTTGTCCACCCCCTGACCGAGCGAGGCCAGCAGCACGAGCGCGATCAGGATCGACGGAAACGACAACTGGAGGTCGACCAGCCGCATGATGGCGGCTTCGACCCAGCCGCCGAACCAAGCGGCGACCAGGCCGACGACGAGGCCGATGGCGAGCGCGCAGGTCGTCGCCAGCGTGCCCACGCCAAGGCTGATGCGCAGCCCGTAGAAAATCGCCGACAGCATGTCGCGGCCCTGGTCGTCGCTGCCGAGCCAGAACGTCATGCCGTCGAGGCTGTGGCTGCCGGGCGGCAGCTTGGAATCCATGATATCGAGCGTTGCCAGGTTGTACGGATTCTGGGGCGAGACCAGCGGCGCGCCGATGGCCACGATCAGTATCAGTATGAGGGTGGCAAGGCCGATCAGCGCGAGCCGGCTTTCCGCGAAATCGGCGGCGACGCGCTTGAACGGCGATTCGACGCCGGCGCTCATGCGCGCGCCTCGGCAAGGCGCACGCGCGGGTCGAGCAGTGAATACATCAGGTCGACCGTGAGATTGATGACGACGAACATGCACACGATGATCAGCGTGTAGGCGACGATCACCGGCCGGTCGAGCACGTTGATCGAATCGATCAGCAGCTTGCCCATGCCCGGCCAGGCGAAAATGGTTTCGGTGACGATGGCGAACGCGATCAGCGAACCGAACTCAAGCCCGATCACTGTCACGATCGGGATCAGGATGTTCTTCAGCACGTGCACGCCGACGATACGCCGCATCGGCAGCCCTTTGGCGCGCGCGAATTTTACGTAGTCCTGCAGCATCGCTTCGCGCGTGCCCGCGCGCGTGAGGCGGATCAGCAGCGAAAGCTTGAACAGCGCGAGATTCAGCGCGGGCATCATGAGATGCATGATGCCGTCCCAGTTCAGGAAGCTGACCGCGACGCCGAAGAGTTGCGTGGTATGGCCGCGGCCCGTCGACGGCAGCCAGCCGAGATACACGGAAAACACCATGATCATCATGAGCCCGACCCAGAACGTCGGCAGGCTGAAGCCGAAGATCGAGCCCGCCATAATGGTCTTGCTGTACCAGGCGTCGGGCTTCATGCCGGCGACGAGCCCCAGTGGGATGCCGAGCGCGATCGAGATCACCATCGCGCACAGGGCGAGCTCGACCGTGGCGGGCATGCGCTCGAAAATCAGCTGGACGGCGGGCACATTTTGCGAAAACGAGCGGCCCAGGTCGCCGCCCAGCGCATGGCGCAGGAATTCCCAGTATTGATACCACATAGGCTTGTCGAGCCCGAGCGCCGCGGTGGCGCGCGCAATCTCGGCCTGGTCGGCCTGCGGATTGATCAGGATATCGATCGGGTTGCCGATCGCGAATACGCCGACGAATATCAATACCGACATAACCAGCAGCGCGAGTACGCTTTGCAGCATCCGGCGTATTATGAAAACGAGCATGGTCGATTGTGTGTGTATGCAGGCGCGCACATGCGCAGCCGTGATGCACCGCTATCCTCCCCCGCAATACTAGCGGCTTTTGCGTTTATTTTCACCTTGCAAATGGGCGTTTTGCGGCGGTGGGCAATATTACGCGGTCATGGCACTGCGCGCAGTGCGAAAGTTCACGGCGCCGCGCGTACCTCGTGCGCGTATGTGCGCTCGTCAGTGCGCGGCGTATAGACCAGCCCCTTGCGCGCCGCCCACGTATTGACCTGATAGTGCAGCGGGATGAGCCCGTAATCGTTGATCACGAGCTCGGTCGCCTGCTGCAGCAGCTTTTCACGCTTCGCATTGTCGACCGTGGCGAGACCCTGGTCGAGCAGCGCATCCATCTGCGGGTTGGAATAACGCCCCCAGTTCCAGGTGCCCATGCCTTTGGCCTGGCTATAAGTCGCGACCAGCGTGCGCAGCGGGTACGTCGCTTCGCCCGTGGATGTGCCCCAGCCGAGCAGCGCGGCCGAGAACTCTACCTTGTTGGCGCGAGAAACATAGACCGAGAACGGCAGGGTTTCGACTTTCGTCGCGATGCCGACGCGCGTAAGCATCTGCGCAACCGCCTGCACGATCTGCTCGTCGTTGACGTAGCGGTTGTTCGGGCCGTGCAGCGTGATGCCGAAGCCGTCCGCATAGCCGGCTTCGGCCAGCAGTTTCTTCGCCCCCTCGGGGTCGAATGACTCCGGCTTGAGGCTGGGGCTCACGCCGAAAAACCCGTCGGGCATGAGTTGCCCGGCCGGAATCGCCAAGCCGTCCATGACACGCTCGACGATCGCATTGCGGTTGATGGCCTTTGAAAAGGCCTTGCGCACGCGCACATCTTTGAACGGGTTACGCTCGAGCGGTTTTCCGGCCTTGTCGGTGATAAACGGCGATCGGTCGCGATTGGAATCGAGATGCAGGTGAATGATGCGGTTCGAAGTGGTGGTGAATATGGTGATGTCCTTGTTGCTCTTCAGCTTGGCGTAATCCGCCGGCGGTACGGCCTCTATCATCTGCACGTCGCCCGCAAGCAGCGCGGCGATCCGCGACGGATCGGACGTGATGAGCCGGAAGGTTACTTTGTCCCACGCCGGTTTCGGCCCCCAGTAATTGTCATTGCGCAGGAGTTCGATGCGGTCGCCTTTCACGTAGCGCACGAATTTCCACGGGCCCGTGCCTATGGTTGCCTTGCCCGAGTCGAAATCGCCATTGGCTGCGCCGCGCGCCGCTTTGGCGGACACGATGATGAGGCCCGCCATGTCGGTCGGCATGTTCGGATAGGGGGTCGCTGTCTTCAGGCGGATGGTGTACGGATCGACGATGACTTTCTCGACGATCGAACGCGTATATATCGTGAAACCGCCCGGCGTGTTGATGATGCCGGGCCGCTCGATCGAGTAGGCGACATCGGCGGCGGTGAAGTCAGACCCGTCATGAAACTTGACGCCGCGCCGCAGCTTGAACTCCCATGTCAGGTCGTCCACGGTGCGCCATGATTCGGCGAGCCCCGGCCGCGGGTTCTGCCTGGCGTCGTTTTCGATCAGCTTGTTGAAGATCTGCTCGGCGATGCTGTTGTTGGGCGCCGCGTTGTTATTGTGCGGATCGATCGAAGTTACATCGGCGCCCAAACCGATGACCAGCTCGGCGGCGTGCGCGGGAGCGGTCAGCGCGAGCAATGCGGCAATCACCAGGCGAACAATCATGAACGGCCCCCGCTTGAACTTCATCCTTTGCTTTTTTACTGCGGCCTGAATTCGTGGGCGAGCGTCCGCTCGTCGGTGCGGGGCGTATAGACGATGCCTTTGCGCGTGCCCCACAGATTGACCTGGTGATGCAGCGGGATGATGCCAAGGTCGCCGACGCCGAGCTCGGTCGCCTGCTGCAGCAGCTTTTCGCGTTTCGCATCGTCGACCGTGGCGAGCGCCTGCTCTAGCACGGCGTCCATTTTAGGGTTTGAATAGCGGCCGCGGTTGGCGGTGCCCATGCCCTTCTTCACATCGTAGGTTGCGAGCTGCGCCTTGAGCGGCGACGAGGCCTCCGCGGTGTCGGCCGCCCAGCCGACCAGCATGAAGCTGAATTCGAGCTTGGTCGCGCGCGAGAAGTAAACGGACGATGGCAGCGTTTCCACGCGTGTCAGTATGCCGATGCGCGACAGCATCTGCGCGACTGCCTGGCAGATTTGATCGTCGTTCACGTAGCGGTCGTTCGGGCCGTGCAGAGTGATGCCGAACCCGTCCGGATAGCCGGCTTCGGCCAACAGCTTCCGCGCGCCTTCGGGATCGAACGGTTCCGGTTTCATGCCCGGCACGTAGCCGAACATGCCCTCCGGCATCAACTGACCGGTAGCGACCGCCGCGCCCTCCATGACGCGCTCGACGATCGCCTGGCGGTTGATGGCTTTGGACATCGCTTTACGCACGCGCAGGTCTTTCAGCGGATTCTTGTCCAGCGGCTTGCCCGCCTTGTCTGTAACCATGGGCGATTTGTCGCGGTTGGTGTCGAGATGCAAAAAGATCAGGCGATGCGATACGGTGCGCGAAATTACCACCGCAGGGTCCTTGCTGAGTTTGGCGAGGTCCGCAGTCGGCACGCTTTCAATTGCACGCACATCGCCGGCTAGCAGCGTCGCCACCCGCGACGGGTCGCTCGCGATCACGCGGAAGGTGACTTTGTCCCATGCCGGCTTGGCGCCCCAGTAGCCGTCGAAGCGCGCCAGCTCGATGCGGTCGCCTTTGGCGTAACGCACGAACTTGAACGGCCCGGTGCCAATGGCCGCTTTGCCCGAATCGAAGTCGGCAGTGCTCGCCCCCTTCGCGACTTTGCTCGATACGATGAACACCGTGCCCATATCGTTCGGCATGAGCGGGTAGGGAGTCGCCGTCTTCAGGCGGATCGTCAGCGGATCGACGACGATCTTTTCGGTGATCTGGTTCGTGTAAAGCGTAAAGGGCGACGGGCTGTTCGGCACCTGCGCCGTGCGCTCGATGGAGAACACAACGTCCGCCGCGGTGAAATCAGAGCCGTCATGGAACTTGACGCCTTTGCGCAGCTTGAATTCCCAGGTCAGATCGTCGATCGCCTTCCACGACAACGCCAGCGCCGGCTTGAGCAGCGACTTCGGGTCCTTGGTCACGAGCGTTTCGAAAATGTGCTCGGCAATGTTGTTGTTGGGCGTGAGATTGTGATAGTGCGGATCGATGGAGGTAACGTCCGCGCCGACCGCTATGCTAATGTCCGCGGCGGTGGCGGATGCAACACCGAACAGCAGCGCGATGGTGGCGAAACATATCCGTGCAGACATGGGGATTTCCCTCTGTGAAACCACTTCAGCATACCGTAAATCCGCCGGCTTGGGACCGCATCATTGCGTCACAGCGGCGCACGTCAACGTTCAATTGACACGTCGTGACCCCGCACCTATTCTGTGCCATTAATCCTGCGAATGCACATCTATGGCAACTCAGCAAAGCGGCGCGCCCGTCAGCCTGGAAATGATCCGCACGCTGATCGGCTTTCCCACCGTCAGCCGCAATTCGAACCTTGAGCTGATACAGTTTGCGCGCGACCATCTTGCCGCGCTCGGCGCCGACGCGCGAGTAACTTATAACGACGAGCGCAGCAAGGCCAACCTGTTCGCCACGCTCGGCGCGCCGGATACGCCGGGCATCGTGCTGTCGGGCCATACCGACGTGGTGCCGGTCGATGGCCAGGCGTGGGACACCGATCCGTTCAAGGTTGTCGAGAAAGACGGCAGGCTCTACGGCCGCGGCACGTCCGACATGAAAAGTTTCGTCGCGGTGGTGCTCGCGCTGGCGCCCGAGTTCGCGCGGCGCGGCCTCAAGACGCCGATCCATTTCGCGTTTTCCTACGATGAGGAAGTCGGGTGCATCGGCGTGGGCCGGCTCATCAGCGATCTCGCGCAGGCAGGCATCAAGCCAAAGTCGTGCATTGTCGGCGAACCCACGCTGATGCGGCCGGTGATTGCGCACAAAGGCAAGCGGGGCTTTCGTTGCACGGTGCGCGGACTCGCATCCCACTCGGCGTACGCGCCGCTCGGGGTCAATGCAGTCGAGGCGGCTGCCGAGGCGGTGGCATTTCTCAAATCGATGGCACGGCGTCATCGCGACAAGGGCCCCTTCGATCGCGGCTTCGACGTCGCATATACGACGGTCCATACGGGCGTGATGCGCGGCGGCACGGCGCTTAACATCGTGCCTCACGAGTGCACGTTCGATTTCGAGTTCCGCCATCTGCCCGGCGACGACCCCGATGCGCTATTCGCCGAGTTCAATGTTTACATCGAAAAACACTTGCTGCCGGAAATGCATGCCGTGCATGCGGAGACCGGCTTCACAATAGTGCCGCTGTCGGCATTGCCCGCGCTCGACAACGGGCCGGAGATCGAAGTGGTGGCGCTGGCGCAGGAACTGTCAGGCAATGACGACATCGGCAAGGTGTCATACGGCACCGAAGGCTCGCAGTTTCAGCGCGCGGGCATACCGACGGTGGTGTGCGGGCCGGGCTCGATCGAGCAGGCGCACAAACCCAATGAATATGTCGCCGTCGAGCAGGTCGTGAAATGCGAGCAGTTTATCCGGCGGTTGATGGACCGCGTGTGCGCCGCCTGATGGCGTGAAGGGAGTTCAGCCCGTCAGGGCGATGTACTTTTCGTCGTCCTGATGCTCGCGCTCGAACTTCAGAAAATCGTAATAGCCGCAGCGCGGCTCGGCGGGATAGGCGCGACATAGCCCGGGCCGCGCATCGTATACGGTGCACTGGCGCTTTTTAGTATCGAAGAACCGGCAGATTTTGCCGAACAGCTTGTCTTTCTGGTGTCGTAATGTGCGCACCTTGTCGGCTGCGTCGTATTTGGTAAAACGGTCTTCGGCCTGCTGGTAAGTGACCTCAAAGTGCTTTGCCAGGCGCGCGATATCGCGTTTGCCGACCTCGATGAGATCGTAGCTGCAGCAGTAGCCGGGGCACTTCAGGCAGTCGTAGCTGACGCGGGTTTTGACGGGAGTGGCAGCCAGCTTGACGATGGGAATTACGCGGTGCGGTTTCGACATTGATCTCTGCGGTAGTTGGCCGCGCCAGACGTTCGGCGTGTGTCCCGATTGTACGACAGCCGCATGCGTTGCGAAACAACGCTGCCGGCGGCTGCGACTTTCAGTGCTGAAGGATTTTCGACAAAAACTGCACCGCGCGGTCGGAGCGCGGCTTGCCGAAGAAGTCGTCCTTGTTGGCGTCTTCGACGATCTCGCCCTTGTCCATGAAGATCACGCGGTGGGCGACTTTTTTTGCAAACCCCATCTCGTGCGTGACCACCATCATGGTCATGCCTTCCTTGGCGAGCTCGACCATCACGTCGAGCACTTCGTTGATCATCTCGGGATCGAGCGCGGAAGTCGGCTCGTCGAACAGCATGGCGATCGGGTCCATCGACCGCGCGCGCGCGATGGCCACGCGCTGCTGCTGGCCGCCTGAGAGCTGTCCCGGGTACTTGTCTTTCTGGGCGATCAGTCCGACGCGGTCGAGCAGTTTCAGCCCGCGCTCGATGGCCTCGTCTTTTGGCCGCCCGAGTACCTTGATCTGGCCCAGAGTGAGGTTTTCCGTGATCGACAAATGCGGAAACAATTCGAAGTTCTGGAACACCATGCCGATGCGCGAGCGCAGCTTTGAGAGATTGGTGTCTTTTGCCGTCAGCGAAACGCCGTCGACGGTGATTTCGCCCTTTTGAAACGGCTCGAGGCCGTTGACGGTCTTGATCAGCGTGCTCTTGCCGGAGCCGGAAGGCCCGCACACGACGACGACTTCGCCCTTGGAGACCTGCGTGGTGCAGTCGGTCAGCACCTGAAAGCTGCCGTACCACTTGCTGATGTTCTTGATTTCTATCATGGCGGGCGTTGTGGACATTCGGAACCTCAGCGGATGATGGCCATCTTGGCCTGCAGCTTTTTGACGGTAAACGACAGCGAGAATGAAATAATGAAATACACCAGTGCGGCGAACGTGTACATCTCGACCAGACGGTAGTCGCGATTGGCGATCTTGGCGGCGGCGCCCAGAAAATCGGTGACGGAGATGACGTAAACGAGCGACGTGTCCTGGAACAGGATGATAGTCTGCGTCAGCAGCACCGGCGTCATGTTGCGAAACGCTTGCGGCAGCACGACCGTGCCCATCGTCTGCCAGTAATTCAGCCCGAGAGCCTGGCCGGCGGCAACCTGGCCGCGCGGGATGGATTGAATGCCGGCTCGCATGATTTCGCAGTAGTAAGCGGCCTCGAACAGCATGAACGTGATCACGCAGGAAAGGAACGCACCGACTTGGACGGGCCGCGCCGCGCCTATGATCCACGCGCCGACGTACGGCACCAGGAAGTAAAACCAGAATATCACCAGCACCAGCGGCACCGAACGTATGACGTTGACGTAGGCGCCGGCGACGAACGACAGCAGGCGGAAACGCCCCAGCCGCATCATCGCGAGGATCGTGCCGAAAAAGATACCTCCCGCCATCGCCAGCAAGGTCAGCGTGATAGTAAAGGTCATGCCTACCTTGAACAGGTAGGGCAGGGAGCGCTCGATGACGTCGAAATCGTAGCCGGAGAACATTGCTCAATGTCCGGGCGTGATCTGGCTGCTGGCGCTCGCGATGAAGCCCGGCACGCGGATCTTGTTCTCGAGCATGCGCATCAGCAGCACGATGATCAGGTTCGTTATCAGATAAATTACGGTCGCCGCGGAAAACGCCTCAAACACTTTGAACGTGAATTCCTGCATGGCGCGCGCGCGCCCGGTCAGTTCGAGCAGCCCGATGGTCAGCGCGACCGACGAATTCTTGATGATGTTGAGAAACTCGGATGTCAGCGGCGGCATTACGATGCGGAATGCCATCGGCAGCAGCACATAACGGTAGGTTTGCGGCAGCGACAGCCCCAGCGCGGTGCCCGCCATCAGCTGCCCGCGCGGCAGCGACTGGATGCCGGCCTTGACCTGCTCGGCTACGCGCACCGAGGTGTAGATGCCCAGGCACAGCACGGCCGGTAGATACGATCCCCATGGCGGCGCCATCTGCTTGATATGGTCGCCGAGCTGCTTGGGCAGCAATTCGGGCAGGACGAAGAACCACAGAAACATCTGCACGAGCAGCGGAATGTTGCGGAACAGCTCGACGTAGAGATTGCCGAGCCGGACAACCCACGCCACCGGCGTGGTGCGCAAAGTACCGACCACAGAACCGATGGACAACGCCAGCACCCAGGCGGCCAGTGCGGTAATCAGCGTCCATACCAGGCCGCCGAACAGATAATGGAGCCAAGTACCCGAGCCGTCTGCCGCGGTCTGGCTAAAGATGCTCCACTGCCAGTCGTACTTCACTCGTAACTCTCCCTGATTGCAAAAAAACGGGGGACTCCCCAGTCCCCCGTTTTATGCGCAGCCTGTTACTTGTATGCCGCCGGATC
>JANYDM010000018.1 GCA_025363575.1 Betaproteobacteria bacterium
GTTCTGCTCCTATCATCCCGCTCGCACCGGGACGGTTGTCGACGAGCACTTGCTGGCCGAGCGCGGGTGTAAGTTTCTGCGCGACCGTGCGCGCGATCATGTCGGTCGGGCCGCCCGCCGGATAGCCGACGACGATGCGGATTGGTTTGGCGGGGTAGGTTTGCGCCGCAGCAATGGTCGATAAGAAAACTGCACACAGCAGTGAGACTATCCTCCCTTTCAAGGGGAGGACTAAGGTGGGGATGGGATTATGCTCGCGTTTCATATTGTTCTTTCCCCATCCCCCTCCCAGCCTCCCCCTTGTCCCCCAAGGGGACTTCCTTCGGGGCGACGCTATGAGTTCTATCGATGCGCATCAATAAATTCCTTCGCTGCCTTCGCACAGACATCCGGCAGCGCGCCCGCCGCATGCCACGCATCGCTTTCAAGCACGATTAATTTCGAGCCGGCAATCGTCGATGTCCATTCTTTATAGCTGTCGACGGTGCGCAGTCCGCTGCCCGTGGTGCTGAAAATCAATGTCGGGCACTGGATCTTCACGACGTCGGCGCGGATGTCCATGCCCGGCACCCAGCGCAAATAGCCGTACATGGTCGATTCGGCAGTCTTGCTTTGTATCGTATTCACCCACCAGTCGACTTCCGCCTGCGATGCCTTGCTGCCGAGGCGGCCCTGCATGGTTTGCTGCGCCCATTTCAGCATGCCGACTTTCGCGATGTCCTTGATCCAGCCGGTCGCCGCCTGCGGGCCGACAACGGGCGGCGTCACGCCGACCAGCGTCTTGATGAGCTGCGGATATTCAGCCGCGAGCATCAGCGCCATCGAGCCGCCGCTTTTCGCGCCGATGAGATGCACCTTGCCGCAATCGAGATGATCGATCAGCGCCGCGAAGTCCTCGAGCAGCGTGTCCATCGTCCATTCATATTCCTTCGGCATCGGCGACGAGCGGCCGAAGCCGCGCACGTCGACGCGCACACAGCGGTAGGCGCCGGCGAAATGCGGCATCCATGCGCGCCATGCCTCGGTGCTCTCGGCGAGGCCATGGACGAACAAGGCGGTCTGCGGCTCGCGCCACGGGTCGGTGAAGTCGTCTATCGTGTAGTAGAGCTTGCAGCCGTCGGGGCGTTCCAGGTAAGCGTCCATGCGTACTCCTCGTCAGGCTGATTTCGCGGTTTTGTTCGGCTCGTCCAGCCCGAGCTCGATCAGCGCCTGCGCGCGCAGCTTGTTCTTCTGCACCTTGGCGCTGCCGGTCATGCCGTACTGCTCGAACGACTCGATGATTCTAACGTAGCGCGGTACGCGGAAATTGGCGAGGCGCTCTTTGGCCCACGCGATGATTTCCTCCGGCGCCGCGGTTTCGCCTTCGCGCAATATCACATACGCGGCGGGCACCTCGATCAGGCGCGGATCGGGCACGCCTATGACCTGCGCCTGCTTGATTTTCGGGTGCTTGTGCAGCACGTCCTCGACTTCGCCGGGCGCGACGTTTTCGCCGCCGACGCGGAACACGTCCTTGATGCGCGTGAGAAAACGCAGCCGGCCGTCTTCGTCCATCACGCCGAGATCGCCGGTATGCAGCCAGTTGTCCTTATCGATGGCCTTGGCGGTCTGCTCGGGCATTTTGTAATAGCCCTTCATTACGCTCCAGCCGCGGACGAGGATTTCGCCTTCCTTGCCCGGCGGCATGTCCGCGCCGCTGGCCGGATCGACAATGCGCACTTCGACGTCGTCGAGGATGTGCGCCCAGCCGTTGATGCGCTTGTCGAGATCGTCGGTGTAGCGCGACATGCAGACATTGGGCGAAGCCTCCGACAGGCCGTACGCCTGCACCAGGCCGCGCATGCCCATGCGGTCGATCAGCTTGCGCGACACCTCGGGGCCGCACGAGACCCACCCGCCGCGCAGGGTCGGCGGATAGCGCGCGAAGTCCGGATGGTTGAAGATCATCAGGAACATGGTGTCGTTGCCCGACGTCAGCGTGCACTTTTCCTCCGACATTACGCGCAACGCCTCGCCCGCGTCGAAGGTGAGCGAAGAGGAAAGGCAGGCGCCGCTCGCGAGCGCCGCGAGCAGCGAGAGCGTGCTGCCGGCGACGTGATAGAACGGCCGTGCGCTGAAGTAACGGTCGCCCGCGCGACAGTCAAAGCGCCGTGCAATGTACGCCGCGTTGCGCAGCATGTTGTCGTGCGTGAGCATCACGCCCTTGGGGTATGACGTGGTGCCCGACGTGAACTGCATGAGCAGCACGTCGTCGGGCTGCACGGCGGCCAGCGGCAGTTCGCCGCCATGCGCGGCGCGCGCGAGAAAATCCGCGAAGCCCACCGCCGCTTCAGGCACGTCGTCGCCGAGCACCACCACCGTCGCAAGCTGCGGCAGTTGGGTGTCCGGCAATTGCGTGTCGATGGCGGGACAGAAGCCGCGCAGCATCGCGATGAAATCGATTTTCAGGAAACGGTCGGCGATGAACAGCAGCCTGACGTCAGCCTGCTTGAGGCAGTACTCGAACTCGTCTGCCTTGAAGCGCGTATTGACGGGCACAGTGACAGCCCCCAACGTCGCTGCCGCGTAGAAGAACGTCACCCACTCGACCGAGTTGCCCATGCACACGGCGACATGGTCGCCGCGCTTGATGCCGGCGTCCTGCAGCGCGGCGGCAAATTGTTGCACCTGTTCCCACAGTTGCGCATAGGTAAGGCGGCGCCCCGCGATCACGAGAGCCTCCTGTGCCGGCATCGAGCGCGCCTTGTCGGCTAGCGCCGTGGAGAGTGTCTGGCGCGGCCAGAAAGCTTCTTGTGACATTGAACTATTCCGCTTTTATGTTCGCGGTCTTCGCAACCCTGGCCCATTTGACCATTTCGCTCGCGATCAGCTTGCTGAATTCTTCCGGCGTGCCGGTAACGGGATCGGCGCCTTCGGAGGCGAAGCGTTTCGTGGTCTCCGGCATTTGCATGACGCGATTAATTTCGAGATTGAGCTTTTTGATGATTGCGGGCGGCGTGGCGGCGGGCGCGAGTATGCCCCACCAGTTGTTGGCCTCGTAGCCGGGCAGGTCTTCGGCGATGGCGGGCACGTCGGGCAGTACGGCCGCGCGTTTTGCGCTGCCCACGCCGAGTGCCTTCAGTTTTCCAGTGCGGAAATGCGGCAGGAACTGGATCAGCGAGCCGATCGAGATGTGGGCCTGGCCGGCGATCGTATCGATCATCGCGGGACCGCCGCCTTTGTACGGCACGTGCACCATGCTGAGTCCGGCCGACGTGCGAAAGAGCTCGCTCGCGAATTGCTGGAAGCTGCCGATGCCGGCCGTCGCATAAACGATGGTATCCGGTTTTGCTTTCGCGAGCGCGATCAGCTCTTTGATCGAATTCGCCGGCAACCCCGGGAACGCCGCGAGGGCGGCCGGGCCGGTGCCGAGCTGAGCTACGCGCGCAAACGATTTGACGGAATCGTACGGTAGCTTGTAAATCGCTGCGTTCATCGTATAGGCGACCGAAATCATCAGCAGCGTGTGCCCGTCCGCGAGCGAATTAGCGGCAGTCTCGGTGCCTATGAGCCCGCCGGCGCCGCCGCGGTTGTCGATGACGACCTGCTTGCCGAGGCGCCCGGTGAGATGGTTCGCGAGATAGCGGCCGATGATGTCGTTGCTGCCGCCGGGCGGGAAGGGCACGATCAGGCGGATCGGCTTGGTCGGCCAGGTATCCGCCGCCTGGGTTTGTGCTTGCGCGCCGGCGCAGGCGAGCGCGCACGCTATCGACAATGCAGAGAGCAACGGTGCGTCAATCTTCAAGGGCATGAATTCTCCTCGGGGCCAGTCGATTTTTGTGTTGAGCGGGGCGTATCGCGGAATGCTTCTGCGCGACAGCAGGCATAGGGAATAGCCAGCCCCGTGCTGGCGGCGCTATTTTACACGGCTGACCGCGGAAGCGGCCGCAGGGCCTTTGCAAATTGTCACCGCGGGGATCGCACTATAGAATCGACCGCGATGAAAACTTTCCATCATGGCGCCGCGGGACTTGCAGTGCTCTGTCTGTGGTCCTGCGCCGCGTGGCGGAGCGCGCCCGCGATTGCCGCGGACGCGGCATTCCCGGCTCGCATCGTGCGCATCGTCGTGCCCCTGGCGCCCGGCGGCGGCACCGACAATCTCACGCGCATCATGGCGCCGCGCCTGAGCGAAATTCTCGGCCAACAGGTGATCGTCGACAACCGTCCTGGCGCGGGCGGCCAAATCGGCACAGACTTTGTCGCGAAAGCGGCGCCCGACGGCTATACGATACTCAATGTGGAAAGCTCGTTCGCGAGCAATCCGAGCCTGTTCTCGAAGCTGCCATACGACACGCTGCGCGATTTTGCGCCAGTCTCGCTACTCGCGATGACGCCCAACGTGCTGATCGTGCACCCTTCGGTGCCGGCCACAACGTTGAAGGAACTGGTCGCGCTCGGCAAAGCGAATCCGCGGCTTTTCACGTTCGCGATGGGCGGGCTGGGCACGGCGACACATCTCGGCATCGAGCAATTCAGGACCGCGACGAAAATCGACATCGTCGTCATTCCCTATAAGAGCGGAGGCCTCGCGACCGCCGACGTGCTGGCGGGGCATGTGGCGATGCTGTTCGGCGGCACGAGCTCGGCGTCGGGTCTCGTGCGCGCGGGCAGGCTGCGCGCGATCGCGGTCACCGGCACCCATCGCAATCCGGCGCTGCCCGACGTGCCGACATTCCGCGAGTCGGGAATGCATGAAGTCGATTCGGTCAGCACTTTCGGCGCGGTTGTGCCGGCCGCGACGTCGAAGGAGATCATCGCCGCGCTTGCCAATGCGATGCAGAAGACGCTGCAGTCGCCAGATGTGCGCAGGCTGCTGCTCGAACGCGGCTACGATATAGTGGCGAGCACGCCGGAGGAATACGGCGCGAGCATACGCAGCGACATGGCGAAATGGGAGAAGGTGGCGCGCGAAACCAGCATCGCGCGCCTAAATTGATATTCTCCGTTCGTGGTGAGGTATCGAACCATGAACGGTTGTTCACCCTTCGATACCTCAGGGCGAGCGGCATCAATCGACAGGCCAGGTGGACAAGCACTGTATGAGCGCAATGCCCGATTACAACGCCATGAGCGACGACGCGTTCCGCCGCGAGGTGCGCGCCTTCTTCGAGTCGCGATACCCGTCGCAGTTGCGCTACCTGCTCCGCCGCGCGCGTTGGGCGGAGATGAAGCCGTGGTGGGACACGCTCTACGCGCAAGGCTGGGTCGCGCCCGGCTGGTCGCGCGAGTGGGGCGGCATGGATCTTAACGCCGCGAAAATGCTGATCTACATGGAAGAGATGGAGCGCCACGGCGTCGCGCGCGCGCCGGAGCAGGGCATCACGCAGGTCGGGCCTATCCTCATGCGCTACGGCACGCGCGAGCAGCAAGAGCATTATCTGCCGCGCTCGCTGTCCGGCGAATATATCTGGTGCCAGGGTTATTCCGAGCCGAATGCAGGATCCGACCTGGCGAGCTTGCAGACCTCTGCTGTAATCGACGGCGACGAGCTCGTCATCAACGGCCAGAAGATCTGGACTTCGCTCGCGCACGATGCCACCCATATCTACATGCTGGCGCGTAGCGACAAAACTGCGAAGAAAAAACAGCTCGGCATCAGCCTGGTCCTCGCTGACGTGAAAACGGCAGGCATCACGATACGGCCGATACGCAATATCGCGGGCCACGAAGAATTTTGCGAGGTGTTTTTCGACAACGTGCGAGTGCCGCTGGCCAATCTCGTCGGCAAGCTCAATGAAGGCTGGACGATAGCCAAGGCGCTGCTCGGTTATGAGCGCCTGACTATCGGCAGTCCGCGCCGTCCGGCGTATGCATTGCGCCGGCTCGAACTGATCGCGCGCGCCAAAGGATTGTTCGCCGACAAGGGATTCGCCGACCGCTACAACGCGCTGGCGCTCGACATCCAGGACTTGGGTTCGCTCTTCGGCCGCTTCGTCGAGCAGGTCAAGCGCGGCGAACCGCTCGGCGAAGACATTTCCATGCTGAAAATCTGGACGACCGAAACGTGGCAACGCATAACCGACATGCTGCTGGAGACCGGCGCCGAAGATGGCGTGCTGCAGGGCGTGCGCGATATTGCCGGCGTGGAGGCGGACGTGCTCTCGAGTTTCTATTACGCGCGGCCCGGGACTATTTTTGGCGGCAGTAGCGAAGTGCAGCGGAATATTCTGGCGAGGTATGTTCTGAAGCTGCCGACGTAATTTGTTGGCGGCTCCGTTTTCATCCTCCCCTTGCCGCGAAGCAAATCCCCTCGGGGGACAAGGGGAGGACCGAGGTGGGGATGGGTTGTCGTGGTGCTGAGTCAGTCGGCCTTCATATTCGCGGTCTTCACAAGCTTCGCCCATTTATCTATTTCCGAGCGGATGAACGCGCCGAACTGTTCCGGCGTGCCGCCGGCTGGCTCCGCGCCTTGGCTTGATAAACGCTCGACGACGTCCGGCATGCGCAGGATGCGCGTGATGTCGGCGTTGAGCCGTGCGACGATGTCCTTCGGCACCGCGGCGGGTACGACGTAACCGTACCAGCCGCTCGCGTTATAGCCGGGCAGTCCCCCTTCGGCTATGGTCGGCAACTCAGGCATCAGCTTCGACCGTTGCGCGCCGGTAACCGCGAGTGCGCGCAATTTGCCGGCCTTGATATGCGGCACGACAATCAGGCTGTTTTCGTAGCTCATCTGGACTTCGCCGCTCATCAGCGCGGTGAGAGCGGGCGCGCCACCTTTGAATGGCACGTGCACGATATTCACGCGGCCCAGCGTTTTGAAAAGCTCGCCGGCAAGATGCGTGACCGTGCCGCTACCCGACGACGCGTAATTAAGCGCGCCGGGTTTCGTACGCGCCAGCGCGAGCAGTTCTTTCACGTTGCGCACCGGCAGCGATGGATGCACGACCAGAATATTGGTGACGGTCACGGCCTGCGTCACCGGCGCGAAGTCCTTCAGGCTGTCGTAGCCGCGCTGCGGATACAGCGTCATGGCGACTGCGAGGCCGCTGATGCTGCCGAGCAGCAGCGTGTAGCCGTCGGGCGGCGACTTTGCGACAAGCTCGGTGCCGATGACGCCACCTGCGCCGGCACGGTTGTCGACGATGACGGCCTGCCCCAGCGTTTCCGAAAGTTTTTGAGCGATCGTGCGCCCGACGATGTCGGTCGGGCCGCCCGCGGGGAATGGCACGACCATGCGGACAGGTTTTGCCGGATAGATCTGAGCGCTCGCGGTGTGGCTTAAGCTGAACGCGCAGCAGAGTGCCGCGCCGAGGGCCGTCTTCATTCGGGCTTCACGCCTGCGAGCTTGATGACCTTCGCCCATTTCGCAACTTCATTGCGCAAAAAAACAGCGAACTGCTCGGGCGTGCTGCCGACCGGATCCGAGCCATCCGCCTTCAACCGCTCTTTCAGTTCCGGCGAATTTACTATCCGGATTACGTCCGCGTTGATTTTCAGAATCACGTCGCGCGGCGTTTTCGCGGGCGCGGTCAGGCCATTCCACGCGACGGCCTCGAAACCCTTGAGTCCGGACTCGTCGAGTGTCGGCACGTCCGGCAGCGCCGCGCTTCGTTGCAAGCTGGTGACGGCAAGTGCGCGCAGCTTGTCGCCGCGGATCAGCGCGACCGCCGACGTGATTCCGTTATAGACGACATCGAGGTGGCCGCCGACGATGTCGGTCAGCGCGCCGGCATTGCCCTTGTACGGGATGTGCACCATCTTCACGCCGGCCATGGCGTCGAATAGCTCGCCCGCGAGATGGTTGGTGCCGCCGGTGCCGCTGGAGCCGAAATTGAGCTTGCCGGGCTTCGCCTTGGCAAGCGCGATGATCTCTTTGACGTTTTTCGCCGGCACGCCCGGATGCACGACCATCACCAGCGGTGTCGTGTTGATGAGCGTGATCGGCGCGAAATCGTTCAACGCGTCGTAAGGAATTTTCGGGAGCAGGCTGGGATTGATCGTGAACGGCGCGGGAGTCACCAGCAGTGTGTAGCCGTCGGGCGCCGCTCTGGCGACAGCCTCCGTGCCTATCGTCGTGCCGCCGCCGGGCCGATTGTCGACGAACGCCTGCTGCCCCCACATCTCGGACAGCTTCTGCGCGACGGTGCGGCCGACGATGTCGGTGCTGCCGCCGGCGAGAAAGGGCACGACGAGGCGCACGGCTTTGGTTGGGTAATTCTGCGCTTGAGTTACGCAAGCGGTAAGTGCCAGCGCGAGCGCAATAGCGATTGATGTTTTAGACATCGGGGTCCTCAAAACGAATCGGCGGACGAGGGGTTTTCACCTTCCCCTTCAAGGGACTTCTTGTTACGTAGTTTTTCCAGCCGCGCGAGTGCTGCCACCGCTTCCGCTTCGAGGCGATCTACAATGGCCGCGAACGGCTCTATCTTGTCGGCGAATACCACGCCCTGACCGCAAGACAGCATGGCTTTTTCGTATTCGCCGGTGGTGTAAGCCGCGTGCGCATTAGTGCCCATGATGTGCGGCAGCAAATGCTCGGTCTTGGTCGCGGCATCTTTTTCGAGCTGCTGGATCATTGAGACGTGGCCGGTCTTCAGCGCTCGCTGCGTGTTGCGCATCGACTGAAGCAGTAGCGTGGTGTCGGTTTCGCCGGCGGCGACGAGACGCTCTTTATAGCTGCGATGCGCCCAGATTTCCTCGGATACCAGAAAGCGCGTGCCCATCGCGATGCCGTCGGCGCCAAGCGCGAGCGCCGCGACGAGTTGATCTCCGGTGCCGAGCCCGCCGGCGACGACCAGCGGGATTTTGATCGCGCGCGCCGCCGCTGCCGCCGCCACCATCGTGCCGACCGGTTCGACGCCGGGATGACCGCCGGCTTCGGAGCCGACGACAGTCACCGCGTCTACGCCCAGAGATTCGGCTTTCTTCGCATAGCGGACACCGGGGACTTTGTGCAGCACTTTGATGCCCGCATCTTTGAAGCGCTTGATGTAAGCCTCGGGATTGTTGCCCGCGGTCTCGACGAAGCGCACGCCTTCTTCGATCACTGCGTCGATCAGCGGCGTCACGCGGTCTTTACCATCGCGGCTGACGCGAATCATGATGTTGACGCCGAACGGCTTTCCGCCAGTGATTTCGCGGCAGCGCCGGATGCCCGCGCGCAGCGCGGCAACGTCCTTGAAACTCGCAGCCGTCATGAAGCCCATCAAGCCTGCGTTGACCGCGGCGCCGACATACTCGGGCGTCGCGAGCCACATCAGCCCGCTCGCGATTACCGGCAGGCGGATGCCGTACATCTCGGTGATGCGGGTTTTGAATACTGCTTCCACAATGACCTCAAAAATTCGTTCAGGGTTTGTCTTTAAGAACAACCAGCGCGTCGGCTGCGACGACCCCCTGACCCGCGAGGCGCACAAACAGCGGATTGATGTCGATTTCGGCGATGCGGCCGGCGTGATCGGCGATCAGGAGCGACAGGCGCGACAGCGTATCCGCCAGCGCGTCGATGTCGAGCGCGGGTTGCCCGCGGAAGCCTTTGAGCAGTGCAGCGCCTTTGATCTCGCCTATCATTTCCTTCGCCGTCGCGACGTCGAAAGGCGCGAAGCGGCGCGTGACGTCTTTGAGCAGCTCGGTATAGATGCCGCCGAGCCCGAACACGACGACCGGTCCGAAGAATTGATCGTTGACGGCGCCGGCGATGACTTCGAGCCCGCTCGCCATCGCCTGGACGGACACGCCGTCGATGCGCGCCTTGGAGTTGTACTTCTGCGCCGCTGCAACGAGTTCTTGCGCGACGCTCTTCAGTTCATCGAGGCTGCGCACGTTGAGGCGCACGACGCCCGCTTCGGTCTTGTGCGGAATGTCGGCGGATTCAATTTTGACCGCGAGCGGAAAGGGCTGGGGTGGTTCTTTCAACGACGCCACCTGGCCCACGCTTAGCAACGCTTCTTTCACCACCGGGATGCCGTACGCCGCGAGCACGTGCTTGGAGCGATGTTCGCCAAGCGTGCCGCTGCCGGCCGGCAGATCGACTTGCTGCCTGCCGACGATGCGTTGCCCGGCTTGCCGCGGCCGCGCTGCATAAGCGTCGGTCTTGCGCGCGAACTCATTCAGTGACGCGAGCGCGCGCACGGTGCGGCCCGGCGAGAGTATGCAGGGGATGTCGTTCTGCTCGAGCAATTGCATGACGTCGGCGTTGTCGTCCGGCGACGTGGGCCAATTGATAACGATGGGCTTGTCGGTGGCGCGCGCGACCTCGAGAAAAACTTTCGACCATGCCGGCGCCGCGGTGCCGCGCGGTGAGCGCGCGATGATCTGGTCGATGTTGGGATCCGCGATCACTGCCGCAATGACCTTGTTGTACGAAGCGAACGCATCGTTATAACCATTGGCGGTAGCGTCGACCGGATTGGCGACCGACGCATACGACACGACGAGCTCGCGCAGCGCACTGGTAGTTGCCTCGGTGAATTTCGCCAACTCGAGCCCGTGCTCGACGCAACGGTCGGCGAGCAGCACGCCGGCGCCGCCCGACAGCGTGATGACGCCGACGCGGTTGCCCTTCGGCTTGCGCCGCGCGCGAAATACTTTCATCACGTCGATCAGGTCGTCCATATCGCGGACTTCGACGAAGCCGCCGTGGCGGAACGCGGTCTGGAACAGTTCGTAGCTCGCCGTCATGCGCGCGGTATGCGATGCCGCGGCCTGACGGCCGACGTCGGTATTGCCGACCTTCCATACGAATACGGGCTTGCCGAGCTCGAGCGCGCGCTGGCCGAGCGCGACCAGGCGCGGACCGTCGGTCACGCCTTCCATGAACATCATCACCGAATCGTTTTCGCTGCGCTCGAGGAAGAACTCAGCGAGCTCGAGCATGGATATGTCGGCTTCATTTCCGGTCGAGACCGCATAGTTGAAGCCGACTCCATAGTAGGCCGCGGTGGCGACGACGCCGAACCCGAAGCCGCCGGACTGCGTGACCATCGCGCAGGAGCCCGGAATCAGTGTCTTCATCTGAATGGTGCCACCGAAGCCTATGCGCGTGCTGTCGTGCAGATTCATCATGCCGAGGCAATTCGGACCGATCAGGCGCACGCCGCTGCGTTTGGCGGTTTCGATTAACTGTTTCTGCAATTCGATGCCGTCACCGCCGACTTCGCTGAAGCCCGCGGACAGAACGATCGCAAACGGGATGCCGGCCGCGCCGCATTGCTCGATTGTTTTCAGCACGTGATTCGACGACAGCGCGACGAGCGCGACGTCGCATGGCTTCGGCAACGATGCGATGTCTTTGTAGCAGGTGAGTCCTTTGATCTCCGGATATTTCGGATTGACCGGGTAGACTTTGCCTTTGAATCCAAATTCAGTCAGCAGCTTGATCGGCTGGCCGCCAATGCGCGACAGATCGTTCGATGCGCCTATCACCGCGACGGCGCGCGGATTGACGAGACGTGAAAAGTCCTGCACCTGGCGTGCAGACGCGGCGGCCGTTTGATCCAAGGGATGTCCTCTGCGACTGAAATGCTGGCGCGGATTTTACCTTGATTCATATGGCCCGACAGAATTACACTCGGAGCATGAGGAGATTTGCGATGAGCATGCTGTGCGCAGCATTGTGCGCGGCAGCGGTGGCAGCAGCGCAAGCGCCGTATCCGAACAAGCCCATACGGCTGATCGTCGGCTTCGCGCCCGGCGGCGGCACCGACATTCTCGCGCGCGCACTCGGCCAGCCGCTCGGCGAGATGCTCGGCCAGCAGGTGACGATAGACAATCGCGCCGGCGCCGGCG
>JANYDM010000096.1 GCA_025363575.1 Betaproteobacteria bacterium
CGCGAAGGCCAAAGGGGAGACGAAGATGAGACCGAGAAGCAGCCGCGCGTCGATGAGGTTCATGGTTTTCTTTCCGGAATTAGGCGGCCCTCCGCTCACAGCTTCGCTTTTGCCTTCTGCCAGTCTTTTTCGATTTTCAGCACCGCCGGAGATTCCATCTCGACGCCGAGCGCCATCACCATAGTACCTAGCGCACGATAGTAGGTTGCGGACAACGATATGTCGGTGATCTGGCGCGGCGTGAAGTGGCGCGCAAGTTCGGCAAAGGTTTCGGCGCTGGCCGATTGCGGCGAGAACGCTTCCTGGATGTAACGTGCAATCGCCTGCTCGGCGGGCGGTAGTGCCGTTGGTACGCGGCCTGCGCCTATGTCGTCGACGGCAGCTTGCGGAATGCCAGCCTGCACCGCCAGCGACGAGTGGTGAGTCCACGCGTAGGCCACGCCGCGCGCTGCGCACAGAATGGAAAGTTCACGCAAACGTTCCGGCAGATCAGTCTGGTATTTCGCGTAAGCGCCCAGGCGCGCGAGGTGTTTGAGGCCTTCCGGAGCGTGACCGATCGAACCCAGCGCATTCGACACGAAGCCGCGCGTCGCGTTAATTTCGGCAAATACTTCGGCGACAGCCGGCGATGATTTTTCAGTGACGGGCGGGAGGCGGGACATGCGGATTGTTCCTTCGTACAGGGGATGTCCTGATGGTATCGATGCGCGCCTTGTTTGGTCAAGGCGCAATGGTCAGGCCGGTCGGTGCATCTACCGCTGATGGGTTAGAATCTGAAAAATTGTTCGAGTAAATCGCACTGCAGGGAGTCAGCGAGGTGGCGCTATGAAAATCACGGTTGCACGCACGGTTTGCGCGGGCATTGCGACGTTTTGGTGCGTCGGTTGCCTGGCGCAAATCTATCCAGCCAAAGCAGTGCGCGTGATCGTGCCGTTTGCGCCGGGCGGCGGCACCGACATCCTGGTGCGCACGATTGCTCCGCGCCTGAGCGAAGCGCTCGGCCAGCAGCTGGTGATCGACAACCGCGCCGGCGGCGGCAGCACCATCGGCAGCGAAATGGCGGCCAGGGCGGCGCCGGATGGCTACACCTTGCTGATGGTCGATACCTCGTTCACGACAAATCCAAGTCTCTACAGCAAGCTGCCTTACGATTCCGCGCGCGACTTCGCGCCGGTGTCGCTGCTGGCTTCGGCGCCCGTAATTTTGATAGTTCATCCATCGGTCCCGGTGAAGACCGTCAAGGAATTCGTGGCGCTGGCAAAAGCGAAACCTGGGCAACTTAATTTCGCCTCGGGCGGTCCGGGCAGCTCGACGCATCTGGGCGGTGAGCTGCTGAAGCTCGTTGCCAAAATAGATCTTGTGCACATTCCGTACAAAGGCACCGGACCGGCGGTCGCGGACGTGCTGGGCGGGCAGGTCGTCATGATGTTCGCGGGTATCAGTTCGGTAAAGCAGCATGTCGCGGTCGGCAGGCTGCGGGCAATTGCCGTGACCGGCGAAAAGAGATCGCCGGCGATGCCGGAAGTGCCCACTTTCATTGAATCGGGTCTCAAGGGCGTCGATTCGGGCACCTATTGGGG
Organism: Betaproteobacteria bacterium; assembly: GCA_025363575.1. The sequence continues at coordinate 1,581 of JANYDM010000096.1, forward strand.
CTGCCTGGCGCCGGCCGCGACCCCGAAAGACATTGTCAACAAACTGAGCACGACCATCGCCGGCGTGTTGAAGCAGGCGGACATACAGCAGCGACTCGTCGATCTCGGTTTCGATCCCATCGGCGGCACACCGGAGCAGTTCGCCGCCAACATCAAGAGCGAAACCGATAAATGGGCGCGCGTCATCAAAAATGCAGGCGTCAAACTCGATTGAAAGAACGGCAATGACTTTGTCTTCCGTAATGCGGACCCATATCGCGAGCGACGGCCTGAAGCTCAGCTATGCAGTCGACGACTACAGCGACCCGTGGCGGCCGCAGGAAACAGTGTTCCTGCTGCACGCGGCGATGGGCACTGCCAAGCGGCTGTATAAATGGGTGCCCATACTCTCGCGCGATTTCAGGGTGGTGCGCCCGGACATGCGCGGGCACGGACAGACTGGAATTCCGGGGCCGGACCAATTGTCGGTGAAACGTCTCGCGCAGGACGTGGCTGAACTCGCCGACGCGATTGGCTGCAAGCAGTTTCACGTTGCAGGCTCTTCGGCCGGCGCTATCGTCGCGATGCAGGTGGCGATCGACTACCCGCAACGCGTCAGGACGCTCGGCGATTTCGCTTCCACCCCGGGATTGAAGAACTCGCTGGTCGATGCCGAGAAGTGGATAGTCGGCATCCAGGCGCAGGGATTTCGCAATTTCATGGAAACCACGATCGGCGATCGCCTGCCGAAAAATGCGGCGGAAGGCTTCAAGCGCTGGTTCATCGATGAGGCCGCCAAAACCGATCCCGAATTGTTCTATCGGTTCGTGCGCATGATGAAAGCGTGCGACCTGACCGACCGTCTGCATGAAATCCGCTGCCCGATGCTGGCGGTAATTCCACACCCCGATCCGCTGGGCACTACCGAGCAGTATGAAGTAGTGAAGAACAAGGTGCGCGATTGCGAATACGTCGTGTATGAGGGGCTGCCGCATAACATCACTGACTCGGTGCCGGAGAAATGCGCCGAGGAACTCAAGCGCTTCCTGCTCAAGCATATCGGCTGACATGGGGCGGCTGGCCGGCAAAGTGGCATTCATCACCGGCGCAGGTTCGGGAATTGCGCGTGCGGCGGCGTGCATGTTCGCTCGCGAAGGAGCGCAGATCGCTATCGCCGAAATTAGACCCGAACTCGGCAGCGCCACGGAAAAAATGGTGCTGGATGCCGGCGGCGATGCATTGTTCGTTCCTACGGACGTGACCGACGAAGCCAGCGTCAAAGCGGCGATCGAAGCCACGGTCAAGCGGTTTGGCCGTATCGACGTGTTATATAACTGCGCGGGCGGTTCGGTCCCGGCCGACAGTTATGTGACGGATGTCGATCTCGGGGTCTGG
>JANYDM010000126.1 GCA_025363575.1 Betaproteobacteria bacterium
AATCCGCGACCAGCCGACCCTGCAAAGCGCGCTGCTGTTCGCACAGACGGGCCACCTGTGCCTGTCGACGCTGCATGCGAACAACAGCTATCACGCGCTGAACCGCATCATCAATTTTTTTCCGCGCGAGGCGCGCGAGGCACTGCTCGCCGATCTGGCGATCAGCCTGAAGTGCGTAATGTCGCAGCGGCTCGTGCGCGGAATCAACGGCGGCCGCATTCCGGCCGTCGAGATCATGCTCAACACCGCGCACATATCCGAACTGATCAAGAACGGCGCCATGGGTGAAATCAAGGACGCCATGGAGCAAAGCCTGGCGCCCGGCAGCCAGACTTTCGAGCAGGCGCTTTTCAATCTTTATTCGACCGGGCAAATCTCGCTCGAGAACGCGCTGGCGTCATCCGACTCGCCAACCAACCTGCACTGGCTCATCAACAATACCGGCAAGACCGCCACCGAACCGGCGCCGAGTATCGAAGATCAGAAGTCCGGCGCCCGCACCACGACCGGCCAGGGCGACGATTTGAGCAGCATCAAGCTCAATCTCGACATGGTCTGACGCTCGCGCGGCGCAAGCGCCCGCGATGCGGCCCCTCACCGTCCACGCACTGATCGGCCGGGTATATGCGCGGCTAGCGCGCGCGCGGCTGGCTCACGGTCATGGCATGACTAACCCGTGGGACGAGGCGGTCTACCTTGTCCTGTACGCGCTCAACTTGCCACCCGATCAGCTCGCGCCTTATCTCGATCGCATCGTTTCGCCCCGCCAGCGAGGTTGCGCGATACGACTTGCCCGTGAACGCGTGCGCCACCGCATACCGGCCGCTTACCTCACGCGTGAAGCATGGCTGGGCGATTACCGGTTCTATATTGATGAGCGCGCGATCGTGCCGCGTTCTTACATCGCTGAACTACTCCGCGATCGGCTCGCTCCGTGGCTGTCCGCGCGACGGCGCGTGCGCACGGTGCTCGATCTGTGCACAGGTTCGGGATGCCTGGCTGTGATCGCGGCCAGGACGTTCACCGGGGCCAAAGTCGACGCCCTCGACATCGATGCGGGAGCGCTTGCGGTGGCCAGGCGCAATATCGCCGCATACCGGCTCAAGACCCGCGTGCGCCTGCTGCGTTCCGACATGTTCTCCAAGGTCGAAGGCCGCCGCTACGCGCTGATCATCGCGAACCCGCCGTATGTAGATGCGCTGGCGATGCGCAAACTTCCGCGCGAATACCGGCACGAACCGCGCATCGCCCTGGCGAGCGGCAAAGACGGCCTTGATGCGGTGCGCGTGATATTGCATGAGGCTGCCGGCCACCTCGAAACGAATGGCCTGCTGGTGGTTGAGGTCGGCCACTACCGGCATCGCGTCGAGGCGGCTTTTCCGCATCACGCCTTTACGTGGCCAGAAACCAGCGGGGGCGACGATTGCGTGTTTATTCTCGAACGCCGCGAGCTGCTGCGCGCGGCGGCGTCTGAGTTGCGTTCTGCTGCTCCCGCGCCGCGTCGAGCCAGTCGATCAGACGCTGCGTCTCGTCGCCGGTAAGCTCGTAATACTGATTTCTTTTCACGCGCGACGGCAGGTCCACCGGCCCAAAGCGCACGCGCATCAGCCGGCTGATGACAAAACCGAGCTTTTCGAAGAGCCGCCGCACGATGCGATTGCGGCCTTCCTTCAACACGACATGGCACCATTGGTTGGCGCCCTCTCCGCCGCGCAAGTCGACATACTCGCAGCGCGCCATGCCGTCATCAAGCTCCACGCCGTCGAGGAGCTGCTGCACGTGCGCGGGCAGGAGTTTGCCCATCACGCGTACCGCGTATTCGCGCTCGAGCTCGAAACGCGGATGCATCATCCGATTGGCGAGCTCGCCTGAAGTCGTGAAGAGGAGCAGACCGCACGTATTGAAATCGAGGCGGCCAATCGATATCCATTTGGCACCGGAAAGCGCCGGCAGGCGCGCGAATACGCTGGGCCGGCCGCGCGGGTCGTCGCGGCTCGCGATTTCGCCCTCGGGCTTGTGATAAAGCAGCACGCGCGGAAGCCGCGTCGCCGCCTGGGTGCGCACGATGCGCCCCGCCACCTTGATTTGGTCGGCGGCACCCACGCGCGCGCCTATCGTTGCAACCTCGCCGTTGACCGTGACGCGGCCGCCGCTGATCAACTGCTCCATGTCGCGCCGCGAGCCGAGGCCGCTCTGCGCGAGGACTTTCTGCAGCTTTTGCGTCGGCGCGTCGGGTGCAGGCGGCGCATTGCGCGCGGCGCGCCCTGCCGCCAGCGGCCGCGGCGGTCGCCCGCGCGCATTGGCAGGACGAGGCTTGCGTGGCGCGCGGTCGGGCTTGCTCACTGCGCCGCCGCCACCGACCGGCGCTCGATGACCGCCTGCGCCAGCGTACCGCTGTCGACGTGTTCGAGCTCACCGCCGACGGGCAAACCGCGCGCGATGCGGCTGACCTGCAGGTCACGCGCCAGCAGCAATTCGGCGATGTAGTGCGCGGTGGCCTCGCCTTCCATCGTAAAATTGGTGGCGACTATGACTTCGCGCACCACCCCGTCATCCGCGCGTTTGACCAGCCGGTCGAGATGTATATCTTTGGGACCGACGCCGTCGAGCGGCGAAAGCCGCCCCATCAATACGAAATAGAGCCCCTGATAGCATTCGGCCTGCTCCATCATCAGCATATCCGCCGGTGTCTCGACTACGCACAGCATGCGCGCGTCGCGCCGCGGCGAGCGGCACAGGCCGCAGATCTGCTCTTCGGTAAACGTGTTGCAGCGCTCGCAATGCTTGATCACATCAAGCGCGCGGCCCAGCGCCGCCGCCAGCCGCGCGGCGCCCGCATGGTCGCGTTGCAGCATATGGTAGGCCATGCGCTGCGCGGACTTTGGCCCGACGCCCGGCAGGCAGCGCAACGCCTCGATGAGCTCTTCGAGGCTGGAGGGATTTTTCACGGGTTCTACGGTCTAGAACGGTAGCTTCATACCGGCAGGCAAGCCCATGCCGGCCGTCATGCCGCCCATTTTTTCCTGCGTCGTCGCCTCGGCGCGGCGCACTGCGTCGTTCATCGCCGCGGCGATCAGGTCTTCCAGCATGTCCTTGTCGTCCTTCATGAGACTCGCATCTATCGTCACGCGCTTCACGTCATGGCGGCAGGTCATCACGATCTTGACCATGCCGGCGCCGGACTGGCCCTCGACCTCGATCGACGCCAGTTCTTCCTGCATGCGCTTCATGTTTTCCTGCATTTGCTGGGCCTGCTTCATGAGCCCTGCCAAGCCGCCTTTCATCATGTCCTGCTCCTCATTGCAAAGGTTTGATTGTGGATGGCAGCACGCGCGCGCCGAAATTTTCGATCAGGTCGCGCACGAACGGATCGCCGTCGATCGCCGCCGCGGCAGTGCTGAGCTTTTGCTCATTCTCGCGATCGCGGATTTCAGCCAGCGTATTGCCGTTGCCCGGACCGATCTCGATATCGAGCTTGATTTTCGCCCCCAGGTTTTGCTCGAGCGCGGCCTTAAGACGGTCCTGATAGCCGCGATCGTTCAAATGCCGTTGCGCATGCGGTACTCGCAGGTGGATATGACCGTCCTGCCACGCGACCAGTTCGCAATTATGCGCGAGCATGCGCTCCATGCCCGCCAGCGGCAGGTGGTTAATCAACGCGTTCCAGTCGCCGTCAAATTGCTTTTTTTTTAACTCTACGGCAGGCTCGACGGCCGCTGCAACAGCCTGCCGCGCCGGCGCTACCCTGGCAGCCGGCTCACGAACCGCGCCGCCGGCCGCCGGCATGAATGCAAGCATGCGCATCAGCGCCATGGTGAAACCGGCATAATCATCGGGCGCATAGCCGATGTCCTGCCGGCCGGTCACCGCGATCTGGTAAAGCAGCTGTATGTCTTCCGCGCCGAAACCGGCGGCAAGCGCGGTGATTGCCGCGTATTCCGGATCGTCCGCCGCCAGCGCTTGCGGCACAGTTTGCACCAGCGCTATGCGGTGAAGCAGCGATGCGAGATCCTGCAGCGCGATTTCAAACGACAGGCTGCGCTCGGCCATGCGGTCGGCGACCGCGAGCAGCGCGGTCCCGTCCTGTTGCTGCAGCGCCTGCAGAATGTCGCGCAGATATTCCTGTTCGACGCTGCCCAGCATCGCGCGCACCGACTGCTGCTCGACCTTGCCCCCGCCGTGCGCGATTGCCTGGTCGAGCAGCGACAGGCTGTCGCGCATGCTGCCGTGCGCAGCGCGCGCCAGCAGCGTCAGCGCCTCGTCTTCGGCCGCGACGTTTTCGAGCCCGAGGACTTTCTTGAGTTGCGCCTTGATTTGCTGCTGCGGAATCTGCTTGAGGTTGAACTGCAGGCAGCGCGACAGCACGGTGACCGGTATCTTTTGCGGATCGGTCGTGGCCAGTATGAATTTTACGTGGCCGGGCGGCTCTTCCAGGGTTTTCAGCATCGCATTGAAAGCGCTGCGCGACAGCATATGCACTTCGTCGATGATGTAGACCTTGAAGCGCGCGCTGGTCGGCGCATATAGCGCGTTCTCGAGCAGGTCGCGCATATTGTCGACCTGTGTGTTGGACGCAGCATCGAGCTCTATCAGATCGACGAAGCGCCCGGCATCGATTTCAGTGCACGCCGCGCATTTGCCACATGGCGTAGCGGTTATGCCGGTCTCGCAATTGAGCGCCTTGGCGATAATGCGCGCGAGCGTCGTCTTGCCCACCCCGCGCGTTCCGGTAAAAAGATAGGCGTGATGGAGTCGCTGCTGCGTGAGCGCGTTGGTCAACGCTTTGACGACGTGTTCCTGACCGACGAGCTCGGCGAACGTTTTGGGGCGCCACTTGCGGGCGAGAACCTGGCTCACTGGAGCAAACCGTCACTGCGGGGGAAAAGTAATGCCGGTTTCATGACGGGCGGCGTGCCGCCGCTTCGTCCTAGAAATGGTACTGCAGGCGAAGTTCGTGAAAATTGATGCCCTGGTTCGGTCCCTTGATACCGGCGTTCGACAAATGCTGGTAACGGTAACCCACGTCGTAGCGGCCTTTGTCGCCGAAACGCACGCCGGCGCCGACGTGGTCGCCGAACTGAAAAGCGCTGCCAAACTGCCGCTGCGTGCTGACCGACGTCTTCGACAGCAGATGCATACCGACGCCGGCCTCGACATAGGGCGAAATCGGCGACAGCGTCGTCTGCTGGATGCGAAATACCGGCGTAAAGCCGAAATCCACGAGGCTGCTGTTGGTCTTGGCCGCGCTGTTATTGCTCCAGTAGCCGAAATCGGACTCCCAGTAGCCGCCCAGATGCCAGTTGCCCGCTTCGACGAGCTTCTTGTTCCAGCTCCACTGCACGCCGACGCGTCCCATGTTGACGCTGACGTTACCGGAGTCGGAATGACCGTATTCGATCGACATGCTGTCTATTGCAAATGCCGCGGGGCTGGCGGCGATCAGCGCCGCAGCGAACAGATAGTTAACGTTTTTCACGGTTGTCCTTGGTGCGTCCCGGTAAGATTCGAAGTTTGTTATCGCTATGATATCGCAAAAGAAAAAAGGTGGCGAGCCGGGTCCCCGGCACTTGCAGAGAATAGCTTTGGCTGCTTCCTTCCGGACCTGACCAGGTTCACTACCGTGCAATGCGGGGGGGCCCGCCATTGTTCGTTGCTGCGCGCTACTCGCAGCCAGTTCTCATTATGCCCGTAGTTGGGGCGTACCGCGAGCCTGGTTTTGCCCCCCGCGCCGCCCGATTGCGCGCGCAGACGCGTGATACAATTTTTAGTAGCCGCAGTGAAAATATGCTGACCCCGATGCGCGAAAACGCAGCAGTCCGTGCCGCGCTGGCATCCGCAGTGAATGCAGATAATTGGAGGACTGTATGGCGACCCAGACGATCGAATCGGTGTTGAACGAAACGCGCACATTCGCGCCCAGCGCCGAATTCGTAAAACAGGCCAACGTTGCGGGCATGGACGCTTATAACGCGCTCTGCGCCGAGGCGGACAAGGATTTCACGGGTTTCTGGGCGCGGCTTGCGCGCGAGCACGTGATGTGGAAAAAGCCCTTCACGCAGATTCTCGATGAATCGGCGGCGCCTTTTTTCAAATGGTTTGCCGATGGCACGCTCAACGCATCCTATAACTGCCTCGACCGCCACCTGCAAAGCCAGCCCGACAAAACTGCCATCATTTTCGAGGCGGACGACGGCAAAGTCGTCACGGTCAGCTATAAAGAACTCCATCGCCGCGTCTGCATGCTGGCCAACGGGCTGAAGAGCCTGAAGGTCAAAAAAGGCGACCGGGTTCTGATCTATATGCCGATGTCGGTTGAGGCCGTCATCGCGATGCAGGCCTGCGCGCGTATCGGCGCGATACATTCGGTGGTGTTCGGCGGCTTCTCCGCGAAAAGCGTGCAGGAACGCATCATCGATGCCGGCGCAGTTGCCGTGCTGACGGCGGACGAACAGATGCGCGGGGGCAAACCGCTTGCGCTGAAAGCCGCCGTCGACGAAGCGCTGGCACTCGGCGGCTGCGACACGATCAAAAGCGTTATTGTTTACCAGCGTACCGGCGGCAAGGTGCAGTGGAACGCGCCGCGCGACGTATGGCTGCACGAGCTCGTCAAAGGCCAGGCGGAGACCTGCGAACCCGAGTGGGTAGAAGCCGATCATCCGCTGTTCATTCTTTATACATCGGGCTCGACCGGTAAACCCAAAGGGGTTCAACACTCGACCGGCGGTTATCTGCTGCAGGCGGCGCTGACCATGAAATGGACGTTCGATTACAAAGCGAGCGATGTTTTCTGGTGCACTGCCGATGTCGGCTGGGTAACCGGTCACAGCTATGTTTGTTACGGACCGCTGGCGGTTGGCGCCACGGAAATTATTTTCGAAGGCGTGCCGACTTACCCGGACTCCGGCCGTTTCTGGCGCATGATCCAGGACCATAAAGTCAGCGTGTTCTACACTGCGCCGACCGCGATCCGCTCGCTGATCAAGCTGGGTGCCGATCTGCCGAAAAAATTCGATCTGTCTTCGCTGCGCATCCTCGGCACAGTCGGCGAGCCGATCAACCCGGAAGCGTGGATGTGGTACCACGAAACAGTAGGCCAGAAGCGCTGCCCCATCGTCGACACGTGGTGGCAGACTGAAACCGGAGGCCACATGATCACGCCGCTCCCCGGTGTCGTTGCGACCAAACCCGGGTCGTGCACCTTGCCCCTCCCCGGCATAATGGCCGCCATCGTCGACGAGGCTGGCCATGACGTCGAGAAAGGCAAAGGCGGTTTTCTCGTCATCAAGCGGCCGTGGCCATCGATGATCAGAACGATCTGGGGCGATCCCGAGCGTTTCAAGAAGTCCTATTACCCTGCCGACTTCAACGGCAAGTACTATCTCGCGGGCGACGGCGCCAACCGCGATCTCGACGGTTATTTCTGGATTATGGGACGCATCGATGACGTGCTCAACGTCTCCGGCCACCGGCTCGGCACCATGGAGATCGAGTCGGCGCTGGTGGCCAATCCGCTCGTGGCCGAAGCGGCCGTCGTCGGCCGCCCCGACGACCTGACGGGCGAAGCGGTCGCCGCGTTCGTTGTGCTCAAACAAGCGCGCCCGACCGGCGACGATGCCAAAAAAATCGTCAAGCAGTTGCAAGACTGGGTCGCCAAGGAAATCGGCCCGATCGCCAAGCCGAAAGATATCCGGTTTGGCGACAATCTACCCAAAACGCGCTCGGGGAAAATCATGCGCCGGCTGCTGCGCTCGATCGCCAAAGGCGAAGAAATCACGCAGGACGTCTCGACCCTGGAAAATCCCGCGATCCTGCAGCAATTAAAAGAGCCGATCGCTTAAGCACGGCTGCTATTTGACGAGATGAATCGGCCCGGCATACACGGACAGCGGCTGATCGCGGTTTTCCTGCTCGGCTGCCTGTTGCTCAACTATCCGCTGCTTTACCTGTTCAATATCAATTACCGTCTGTTCGGCGTGCCGCTGCTGTATATCTATGCATTCGCGGCGTGGGGCGCCTTGATCGCGCTGACCGCGGCAGTCGTCGAACGTCAGCCGGACTGAGTTGCTGCGCCGACGCATGGCAAACCACGCATGCTGACCGGTTATTTCATAGTACTGGCGTCGTTTGTCTACGTCGGTTTGCTGTTCGCGATCGCCTACTACGGGGACAAGCGCGCCGACGCCGGGCGCAGCATCATCGCCAACCCTTATATCTATGCACTGTCGCTCGCGGTGTATTGCACGTCGTGGACTTATTACGGCAGCGTGGGGCGCGCAGCCACCAGCGGCATCGGCTTCCTGCCGATCTATCTGGGGCCGACGTTGACCGCGATGCTGTGGTGGTACGTGATGCTGAAAATGGTGCGCATCAGCAAAGCCAACCGCATCACCTCGATCGCCGACTTCGTTGCTTCGCGTTACGGCAAGAGCCGCTTGCTGGGCGGCCTCGTCACGATCATTGCGGTCATCGGCATAGTGCCGTACATCTCGCTGCAGCTGAAGGCAGTGTCCAACAGCTTCTCGATCATCCTCAAGTACCCGGCGGTCGCCACGCCGGACAGCCAGGCGGTGATACCACTCCTTGCCGACAACACGTTTTATATCGCACTACTGCTCGCGATTTTCACCATACTGTTCGGCACGCGCCACCTCGACGCGTCCGAGCGCCATGAAGGGCTCGTGGCCGCGATCGCGTTCGAGTCCGTAGTCAAGCTGCTTGCATTTATCGCGGTTGGGGTCTACGTGACGTACGTGCTGTACGACGGCTTCGCCGATATTGCTTCGAGCGCGCTCGAATATCCGCAGCTGGCGAAGCTGCTCGACTTTGGCGGCTCCTCCGTGGACTACACGTCGTGGGCGTCGCTCACTTTTCTATCCATGCTGGCCATACTGTTCCTGCCGCGCCAGTTCCAGATTGCCGTGGTCGAGAACGTCGACGAGCGCCACCTCAAAAAAGCTGTATGGCTGTTTCCGCTTTATCTGCTGGCGATCAATATTTTCGTGCTGCCCATCACATTCGCCGGTCTCATGCACTTCCCGGCCGGGAACGTGGATGCGGATACGTTCGTGCTTAATCTGCCGATTGCGCAGCAACAATCGGCGCTGACGCTGATCGTGTTCATCGGCGGCCTGTCCGCAGCCACCGGTATGGTGATCGTCGAGACCATCGCGCTGTCGACCATGGTATGCAACAACCTGGTCATGCCTTTGCTGCTGCGTCTCAATGTGCTGCACCTGCACCAACGCGCGGACCTGTCGGCACTGATTGTCGGCATCCGGCGCGGCGCCATTGTCGTCGTGCTGATGCTGGGCTACGCCTATTTCCGGCTGGCCGGAGAGGCCTACGCGCTAGTCTCGATCGGACTCATATCATTTTCCGCGGTGGCGCAGTTCGCGCCGGCGATACTCGGCGGCATGTTCTGGAAAGGCGCCACGCGGTCCGGCGCGATCTGCGGCCTGCTGGCAGGTTTTGTGGTGTGGACCTACACGCTGCTACTGCCCTCGTTCGCCAAATCCGGCTGGCTGCCGATTTCATTTGTCGAGCAGGGTCTCTTCGGACTTACGCTACTCAAGCCGCTGGAACTGTTCGGTCTAAACGGTCTCGACGACATCACGCATTGTCTCTTCTGGAGCATGTTCTGCAATATCGGCGCCTACATCGCCGTTTCGCTCCTAACCACGCCCGGTCCCGCCGAACAGATGCAAGCGGCGCTGTTCGTCGACGCGCATCGCGGGCCGCGGCCGCAGCGCGCTGAATCCCTGCGCGGCGACGCCTCGGTGAGCGAGTTGATGACGCTGGTCGGGCGTTTTCTCGGCCAGCGGCGCGCGCACGATGCATTCGCTGGCTATGCCCGGACGCGCGGCGTCAAGTCCGCACGCGAACTCCAGCCCGATGCCGACCTCATTCATTTCGCCGAAACTCTGCTCGCGGGCGCGATTGGCCCAGGCTCGGCCAGTGTGGTGGTCGCCTCGGTGGTGCAGGAGGAACCGCTCGGCATCGACAAGGTCATGAACATCCTGGATGAAACGTCCCAGGCGCTCGCGCACAGCCGCGAGCTCGAGCAAAAATCGCGCGAACTCGAAATTGCTACAGCGGAACTGCGTTCGGCCAATCAGCGGCTGCAGCAGCTCGATCGCCTGAAGGACGATTTCGTCTCCACGGTTACGCACGAGTTGCGCACGCCGCTCACCTCGATCCGTGCATTTTCGGAAATCCTGCAGGACAATCCAGCGCTTGAGCTCCCGCAGCGCGCGAAGTTTCTCGGCATCATCACTCGCGAATCCGAACGGTTGACCCGGCTGATCAATCAGGTGCTCGACCTCGCCAAGATCGAATCGGGCAATGCAGAATGGAGGACGGCCGCTATCGATGTGCGCGAAGTCATAGAAGACGCGCTGTCGTCGACCGGCCAGCTGTTCTCCGACAAAGGCATCGCGCTGGAATTGCGCCTGCCCGACACTGTGCCTCAGGTCAACGCCGACCGCGACCGCCTGATGCAAGTGATGCTCAACCTGTTGTCCAACGCCGCCAAATTCTGCAGCCACAGCGGCAAAGTGATCGTTTCCGGCGCGCTCACGCCGGAAGGGCTGCGCGTCGACGTCGCCGACAACGGCGCCGGCATCAATGCGGACGATCAGCGCGTCGTCTTTGAAAAATTCCGCCAGGTCGGCGATACGCTCACGCAAAAACCGCATGGGACCGGCCTTGGGCTGCCGATCTGCCGCCAGATTCTCGAACACTTCGGCGGCCGGCTCTGGGTTGAAAGCACGCCCGGGCACGGCGCGACATTTTCATTCCTGCTGCCACTTGGCGGCGACGCCGAAACTCCAGCGTCGGCTGCGCGCCAATTCGGGACATGAAGCGCAGAATTCTGGTTGTTGACGACGAACCCAACATCGTCACGTCGCTCGACTTTCTGCTCAAAAGCGAAGGCCACGACGTCATGATCGCGCATGACGGCAGCGAAGCACTGCGGCAGGCCGCGGCGTTTCGACCCCATCTCGTGGTCCTCGACGTCATGCTGCCCGTCATAGACGGCTTCGAAGTATGCCGGCGGCTGCGCACAGACCTGTCACACCACGAATTGAAGATTCTAATGCTGACGGCGCGCGGCCGCGCAGCGGAAATGCAGCGCGGCCACGCGGAAGGTGCCGACGCCTATATGACCAAGCCATTTGCCACGCGAGAGCTCGTCGCGAAAGTGCGCGAGCTGTTATGCGTCGTCACAACACGTGGCGGTTAGTTCAGGTAGTCGAGGAAATAGCCGCGACCGTATTGCGTGCGCACGCTCACGCCGGTGCCTTCGAGCTTCCTGCGCAGCCGGTGCACGCAGACCTCGATCGCGTTGAGGCTTACCTCCTGGCCCGAGCTATAAAGCTGCCCGACGAGTTGCTCTTTGCTTACCAGGCGCCCGAAGCGTGCAAGCAGCACTTCGAGCACGCCCGTCTCTTGCGTCGACAATGCGAGCGTCTTGCCGTTCGCGCTTGCCGCCCGCTGCACCGTATCGAAACTGAGTTGGCCATACGTGATTTGCGGCGCCGCGCTGCCGTAGCCACGCCGCAGCAGTGCGCGCACGCGCGCCTGCAATTCGCCCAGGCTGAATGGCTTGACCAGATAATCATCGGCGCCGAGATCGAGACCGTTCACCTTTTCTTCCGGCTGGTCGCGACCCGACAGTATGAGCACAGGCAGTGCGCTATTGCGCTGACGCAGCCGCCGCAGCACTTCGAAACCATTCAATTCCGGCAAGCCCAAATCGAGAATCAGCAGCTTGAATTCCTCAGCCTTGAGAGCGTCGTCAGCAGCGGCGCCATTGCTGACCCATTCCACCGCATAGCCCGACTGTTTGAGCGAAAACTGCAATGCCTCGGCCAGGGCGGCATCGTCTTCGGTTATCAGTATGCGCATCACCGGGCTTTCGCTGATTTGAGGAAAGTATACGCGCCATCCGCTTATATTCGCGCCTTCGCAGAGATGGCTAAGCTCGCTGGCTGTACTGCTAAAATGCGCGCTTCGGAGAGATGGATGAGCGGTTTAAGTCGCACGCCTGGAAAGCGTGTGTACGTAGCAATACGTACCGTGGGTTCGAATCCCACTCTCTCCGCCAATATTTGCGCTGCCCCGAGCGCGCGTAGCGGCCTGCAGAAAGGGATGACATGCGAATAGTGACGTATCGGCCGCCGAATTGGGATACGCAGCCCGCGTACCTCTATCCGTTGTATCGCTCGACCGTTAAACGGTCGCCCACCAAACCTCTCGTGCTGGTGCCGCAGACGCTTACCGAAGTGACCGGTCCAGTGTTCGGACGCGACGAGGTTACGCCGGACGACGACGATCTCACGCGCCGGCACGCCGGAGAGCCCATCGGCGAGCGCATGTACGTAAGCGGAAGAGTGCTGGATGAAAACGGACGCCCCGTCGCCGGTGCGCTCATCGAGATCTGGCAGGCAAACGCCGCAGGACGCTACCGGCATGTGGTGGATAATCACGACGCGCCCCTTGATCCGAACTTCACCGGCTGCGGACGCGCGTTGACCAACGCGGAAGGCCGCTACCAGTTCAAGACGATCAAGCCCGGCGCGTATCCGTGGCGCAATCACTACAACGCATGGCGCCCGGCGCACATTCATTTCTCCGTGTTCGGCAGCGGTCTTCCGCAACGACTCGTCACGCAGATGTATTTTCCCGGCGATCCGCTGCTGCCATACGACCCGATGCTGACCGGCATCCAGGACGAAAAAGCACGCGCGCGCCTTGTCGCCGATTTCGACTGGGAGCATACAGTGCCCGAGCATGCACTGGCTTATCGCTTCGATATCATCCTGCGGGGCCGGGACGCAACACCGCAGGAGAAATGAAATGAGTCTGCTGCTGACATCGTCGCAAACGGTAGGACCCTTCGTCGCCATCAGTTTTGACCAATCCAGCGTGACCGATATCGCTCCGGCGGGGGTCGCGGGCGAACGCTACGTCATACACGGCCGCGTGCTCGATGGTGACGGCGCTGCGGTCGCCGACGCGGTCGTCGAAACCTGGCAGGCCAATGCGCATGGCAAGTACGCGCATGCCGAGGATGTGCAGGAAAAGCCGCTCGAAGAAAATTTCAAGGGGTTCGGCCGCGTGCTGACCGGCGCCGATGGCGCATTCCGGTTCACGACCATCAAGCCCGGCCCCGTGCCCGGGCCCGGCGGCGCGATGCAGGCCCCGCACCTCGCCATCACCATTTTCATGCGCGGCCTGCTCAAGCACCTTGCGACGCGCATTTATTTTCCGGACGAGCTCGCCAACGCGAACGATCCGGTACTGGCGCTCGTGCCGGCAGAGCGCCGTGCGACGCTCATCGCGAATAAAGTGTCCTCCGAGCCGGGCGTGCTCGAGTGGAATGTCATGCTGCAGGGAAAAGACGAGACGGTTTTCTTCGATTATTGAGCGCCCGCGAGCGGGGTGTTCACTATCGCGTGCGTCTAGCTGCGAACCGGCAAGCTGCGCCGCGCGGTCAGCCCGGTGATCCATTTCACCGAGCGCCGGGCGCGATCGGAGACCATAGGCAGGGGACGCGCGCGGTAGTCGTCGTTGAAGACCTCGAAACTGTAATCGCCCCGGTACCCCAGGTCGTCCACCTGGCGCACGAAACCGGTGAGTTGCGCATTGTGCACGCCTTCACCGGGAAATACGCGATAGTGGCGGGCCGTATCGATGCGGTCTTCCGGCGACCGTATCTCATGCCATAAGAAATCGGAAAGCTGCACCAGAAAGATTTTGCGGGCGTCAATGTCACGCAGGGCGCAAAAGTCCGTCTTGTTGGCGAGAATGTGGAAGGAGTCAAGGCAAATGCCGAGATTCGAGCGCCCGGCGGCGTCTACGATTTCCCAGGCCTGCGGGAACTCGTTGACATGACGGCCCCGTGACAGCGCCTCGTATGCGATCCAGATGCCGAATGGCACTGCCAGCATGGCCAGTTTCCGCAGGTCTTTTGCCAGCGTTGCGGCGTCTCCGCTCGCGTGGGCGGACGCGGATGAGCATGCGAGCAATACTTCGGAGCCGAGCGCGTGACACATCTGAAGCATCGCCTTCGCGACATCGACTTTGTACGCATGAAGGTGGCCGGACAATCCTTCGAAGTCGCGCAGTACCTGGAAGCCGGTGACGCGCAGGCCGCTTGCACGCACTGCTTCGACGGCCGCCTCATCCCCTTCGGGATGGCCGACGATGTCCGCCGCGTTGAGCATCACTTGCGTGAAGCCGGCGCCCCGAATGGCGCGCAACTTCGCCTCCAGCGGCCCCGCCAGGGTGATGGTGTCCATCCCGAAGTTGTCGAGGTTCACTTGTGCAGGCGATTCACGACCAGTTCGAAGGTCGCGCCACAGAGATATTGGGTGAGTGCGCCTTTGTCGCTCGGTTGCGCCGCGATCGACGAACACGATGCCGCGCTCGATTAGCGCGCGCGTCGCCGCCGGGACGTCCGGCGCGCCGAATCCGATGCGCAGCAGGCTCTCTTCCCAATGAATGTCGTCCGCGCCCGGAGGCGGCTCGATAAGCTGCAGGTAGAACTTGCGGCAGGGGCTCTCGAGGAGCGTGCCTTTCGGCAGTACGCCGAAATACTGGCCGCGTGGCAGCACGGTGAAACCGAATAAATGCTGATAGAAGTCGAGCCAGTCGGCGGTGCGGTCGTCGCGGATTGCCTGCACCACGCCGAACCAGTGCAAACCCGCCAGCGGCGGTGGCTTCGGGTCGGCGCCCGCCAGCGGCACGAAGTCGACATCGTAGATCGAGAAGTCCAGGTAGCGGTCGACGAAGTAGATGAGGCTGTCGCCGACGCCGTGAATCCCGGGAATATTGAGTTCCATCGCGGAGGCGCGCGTTGCAATCTCCCAGGCTCCCAGATCGAGCGCACGCTTGTGCGCAAAAGCGGCGTCGCGCACGCGTAACGCGATCGCTGCTATCGAAGTCCGGATCCCGGCGTGGCGTCGTCATCAGCGCTGGCCGCTTGGGCGTTGACGATCAGGTTCATGGAGCCTTGGCGGTAGAGCGTCACCTCGCGCGAGCGGTGGCGCGCCACCGCGGCGAATCCCATCTGCTGCAGTAATGCCCCGAATGCCTGCGGCTGCGGCGTGGCGTACTCGATGAACTCGATGCCGTCCATGCCGAGCGGGTTGGAGGGTTCCGCAATGCGCTCATCAGCGGTCATCTTCGACTCCCGGGTTGCTGCATTGCGACAGTCGAGGCATCGAAGCTGCGCCTGACGGGAATTATCGGAGCTGTCAATATTCCCCGTTGGAAGAGAGGACTCTCATGACATCGACACTTTTCAAACTGGCAGGCGGTCTCGCGCTGCTCGCCGCGACCACACTCGTTCAGGCCCAGGAGCGGACCATCCGGTTCGGGCATCTGAACAACACGGACCACCCGACCAGCTGGGGCGTCAAG
>JANYDM010000174.1 GCA_025363575.1 Betaproteobacteria bacterium
TTCGCCGGCCTGATCGGCGGGCACTTCATGTTGCATGGCGAGAAAGGCGAGAAAAGATCCGGCGAACCCACGCAAATGTATCTGACTGCGTTTACCTATGTCTTCTCGTCGCCGCAGATCGCGATGATTGCGACCGGCCTGTTCGTCATCGTGTCGCAATTGAAGATCAACGTCACCAATGCTTACGCCGGATCCATTGCGTGGTCCAACTTTTTTGCGCGCATGACGCAGAGCCATCCGGGACGCGTGGTGTGGGTGGTGTTTAATGTGGTCATCGCCTTGCTGCTGACCGAGCTCGGTATATTCAAGGCGCTCGAGACCATACTCGGGCTGTACGCGAACGTCGCGATCGCCTGGGTCGGTGCGCTGGTCGCGGATCTGGTCGTCAATAAATCTTTAGGGCTGAGCCCGCCGTCCATCGAATTCAAACGCGCGCATCTCTACGACATCAACCCCGTGGGCATCGGCGCGATGACTGTCGCGACCGCGGTCTCCATGGCCGCGTACAGCGGGTTGCTCGGCGATATATGCAAAGCTTTGTCCGCATTCCTTGCTTTCGGCGTGGCCTTTGCCACCGCACCTCTGATCGCCAAAATTACCGGCGGAAAATACTACCTCGCGCGCCAACCCAAGACCGACTGGAACGCGGCCCTCGCGCGATGCTGCGTGTGCGAACACAGTTTCGAGCCACAGGACGTAGCCCACTGCCCCGCCTACGGCGGCACGATTTGCTCACTGTGCTGCTCGCTCGATGCGCGCTGCGACGATTCGTGCAAGAAAAGTGCCCGGTTGCACGACCAGGTGATTGGCTTTCTCGGGCTCCTGCTGCCCGCAAAAATCCTCGCCATGCTCGATTCACGCATCGGCCATTACATGACTCGCTTCGTGCTCGCCGCCGGCCTAATCGCAGCCGTTATCGCGCTCGTCTATTTTCAGGAAACGCTCAACGGCGACGATGCCTATCTCCATCTGCAAATGCCGTTGCTGAAAATATTCATGTTCCTCACGCTGATAGCAGGCGTGACATCGTGGCTATTCGTGCTTGCTCAGGAAAGCCGGCATGTCGCACGTGAAGAATCGTCGCGGCAAAACGAGTTGCTGCGGCAGGAGGTCGAAGCGCACCAGCAAACCGATGCGGCGCTCAAGCGCGCCAAGGAAGTCGCGGAAGCGGCCAATGTCGCCAAAGGCCGTTATCTCTCCGGTATCAGCCACGAGCTGCGCACGCCGCTGAACGCCATACTCGGTTACGCGCATCTGCTCGACGAGGAAGGCTCAATGCCGCTGCCGCGGCGTCGCGCGTTGAAAGTCATCAAACGCAGCGGCGAACATCTGTCCGTTCTGATCGACGGCCTCCTCGACATGGCAAAGATCGAGGCCGGCAAAATCGTGCTGCGCCGGGACCCGGTGCAGTTTCCGGAGTTCGTCGATCAACTGGTGCAGATGTTCGAGCTGCTGGCCGAAGCCAAAGGCCTCGGCCTCAAACTCGAAATCGTCGATCCATTACCCGCGATCGTGTTAACCGACGAAAAACGCCTGCGGCAGATTCTGATCAATCTGCTCTCCAACGCGATCAAATACACAGACCAGGGCGCGGTTACACTGCGCGTCCGCTACCGCCGCGAGCTCGCTGAATTCGAGGTGAGCGATACCGGCGCAGGCATCGCTCCCGGCGAGCTCAAGCGCATTTTCGAACCGTTTGAGCGCGGCGCTTCCGCTGCCGGCATCGCGGGCACTGGTCTGGGGCTGACCATCAGCGACCTGCTTTCGCAGATCATGGGCGGCGATATCTCGGTAACCAGCGTAACCGGCGAAGGCAGCGTGTTCCGCGTGCGCATGCTCCTGACTGCCGACCGCAGCAAAGCACTTGCTCCGCGCATTGAAGCGCGCGTGACCGGCTACCACGGCGCGCGCCGGAAGATCATGGTAGTCGACGACGATGCCGACCATCGCATGCTGATGCGCGACACGCTCGGGCCGCTTGGATTCACATTGTTTTCCGCCAGCGACGGGGCGCAGTGCATGCAGCTGTTGCCGCAGTGTGCGCCGGATATGCTGCTGCTCGATATATCGATGCCGGGATATACCGGCTGGGAAGTCGTCAGGCGCGTACGTGCACTCGAACTCAAAAAGCTGCCGATCATCATGGTGTCCGCCAATGCCTTTGAAGGCCAGCACCTGCGCGGCGAGAGTTCGGAAAACTGCGAATTTCTGGTCAAGCCCATCGTCATACCACGCCTGCTCGACTTGCTACAAAAACATCTCGCGCTCGAATGGATCGTAGCGGCCGGGGATACGATGGCGAATCGCGTCGATAAAATCCGTGCGCTGCCGACACGGCTCGACGTTACGCACATCGACGAACTCATCGCGCTCGGGAATATCGGTTACGTGCGCGGCATAGAAAGCAAACTTGCCTCGCTTCACCGCAGCGCCCCTGAACTCGGCGACGTGCTGAACGAGCTCGACTCTTATGTCAAGACGTACCAGTTCAAGCACTATATCAACACGCTCGAAAGCCTGCGCCAAAGTGGCAACCAGCATTCTTGAGCGCTCGATCGTGCTGGTTGTCGATGACCATCCCGACACACTGAATTTTCTCATCGACGCACTCGAGAGCGCCGGTGTCACGGTACTGGTCGCGACCGGCGGCAAACAGGCGCTTGAACAAATCGCGCGGCTGACCCCCGACATGATATTGCTCGATGCGGTCATGCCCGGCATGGATGGATTCGAAACCTGCCGCGCCCTGAAAGCAGGCGCAGCAGCGGACGTCCCGGTGATTTTCATGACCGGACTCGAGGACACCGAGCACATCGTGCGCGGCCTGGAAGCCGGCGGGACCGATTACCTCACCAAGCCGATAGCGCCGGGCGAATTGCTCGCGAGGATGCGCGTGCACCTTGCGGCCGCGCGCGAGGCGCATGGCGTCAGGACCGCGCTCGACGTCAGCGGCCGGACCATGCTTGCGACCGATGCGCAAGGCAACGTCCGGTGGGCAACGCCTCAAGCCGAACTGATACTTGCCAAATTAACCGGTGGGGCTGCCACGGCAGATGAGGCGTCTGACGCTCTCGAAATTACTGCATGGCCGGCAGTCGAACTCCCCGCTGCCGTGCGCGCATGGGTCGCACGCCATGCGCCGGATTCCGTTGCCGGGCCCAATGACAACATCGTCGTCGCGGCGCATGAACTAAAAATCCGGTTCCGCCTGCTCAGCCGCGTAGCGGTAGATGAAATTCTGCTCGTCATCCAAGAGGCGGCGCCGGTTGAAGTCG
>JANYDM010000189.1 GCA_025363575.1 Betaproteobacteria bacterium
TGGCGGGAACGCTGCCGAACAGCAGCGCGATCTGCCCGGCAATCGCGTCGACCACCGCCGGGCCCACGCCCTTGTACGGAATGTGGTTCATTTTGATGCCGGCCTGCAACTGGAACAATTCCGTCGCGAGGTGCACGCCGCTGCCGGCACCGGACGACCCGAACGTCACCTGCCCGGGTTTCGATTTGGCCAGGGCGATCAGATCCTTCAGCGTCTTCACCGGCAGCGATGGATTCACGACCACGATGAACGGCGTCTTCGCGACCAGAATGATCGGCGTGATTTCCGCAATCGGATCGAACGACAGCTTGTACAGGCTCGGCGACACCGGGTAACTCGACGAAATCATCGTCAGCGTATAGCCGTCGGCGGCGGATTTCGCGCCGATCTCCACCCCAACGGTGCCGCCGGCGCCGGGCCGGTTGTCGATGATGATCTGCTGTCCAAGCGGTTCGGCGAGCTTCTGCCCCAGCAGGCGCGCCATGAAATCCACGCCGCCGCCCGGCGCAAACGGCACGATCATGCGTATCGATTTCGCGGGATAAGGCTGGGCGCCCGCGGCAAGCGGCGCCCACATCAGCAGTGCGACGACTAGCCTGGTGACTTTGCTCATGTTGTCTGCCTCTACTATCGTTACCGCGCTTTTAGCTTGCCGAGAAATGCGGACAGGTCATTGTCCCTGCCCTCGCTCGCGATGTATCCGGCCATGTATACGCCGGTAATAGGTGCGAGCGCGACGCCGTCCCCGCCGTGCCCACTCGCAATCGCATACCCTGCCGGGCCGCCGCCATCGCCGAGCAACGGACCTTTGGATGAATACGGCCGCAGTCCCGCCCAGGCGCGTATCGCATTGAGGCGGCCAAGCTGCGGCATGAGACTGACAGCGCTGCGGCAGATGCCCGTAACGCCTTCGCGCGTCGTGCGCGTGTCGTAGCCGACAAACTCATTGGTGCTGCCCAGCATTACGGTGCCGCTGAGCGGCCGGCTCGTGTAGCCGACCGGGACCTGCAAGCCGCTGCCGATGGGCGCGCCGCCGCCGTGCTTGGCGACGAGCTGGCTCGCTGCCGACACGCGCACGCCTGGCATGTCTTCGCTCGCTTCGAGAATAATGCACTGGCCGCGCCGCGGTTTGACTTCATGCTTGACGCCGACCATCGCGCCGATGGCCGGCGAATACGCGCCCGCCGCGTTGATGACCCAGTTTGCATGCACCTCGCCGCGCGAAGTCAGGACTTTTCCGGCGCGGCCGTTGACCGTTTCGATGCCGGTGACTTCGGTTGCGCCCACGATACGCACTCCCAGGTTCTCCGCGGCGCATGCATACGCGCGCGTAACCTTGAATGGATCGGCCTGCGCGTCGGTCGGGCAGTACATGCCCGACAGGATGCGTCCTTCGATCAGCTTGTTGAGTTCGCGGCAGCGCTGCGCCGATATCATCGTGATCGGCGCGCCGGCCGCCTGCTGCTCCTTCGCGAGTTCTTCGATGAACCCCGCCTCGGTCTCGGTCTCGGCAACGATCACGCTGCCGGTGACCAGGTAATCGACCTCCATGTCGAGCTCCACGGACAGCGCGGGATACATGCGCTGGCTCGCCATCGCGAGATCGAGTGCCAGCCCGGGCTTTTTCGTCGCCATCGAGATCACACCGGAGTTGACGCTCGACGCGCCGCTGCCGACTGCCGCGCGCTCGATGACCGTGACGCTCGCGCCTTGTTTCGCCAGGTAATAGGCGACCGCGCAGCCGATGACGCCGCCGCCGATCACTGCAATATCGGATTTAGCCAGCATCGTAAGTTAATCCTTCATACGCGCAGAACAGCGCACCGGTTGCGCACCGCCTGCACTATGCTCATCGCGGTCTGCAGCGACGTCTTGCCGTTGGAAGGCGCCACGTTGTTTGCCATTTCGATCCTGAGCGTTCCGCACGCGCCCTCGGCCTCGATATGATGGACGTTCCTAGTGACGGCGGGGTCGACCCAGAACTGCACGCGCGTCTTCTCGAAGCCGATGCCGGCGAGCGCCAGTGTCGCCGTGACGTTGGCCTTCTCGGTGAACAACGCCGCCGCATGTCCGGCGTTTTCATCGTAAAAAAGTTGCGGCGTGGTCACCGCGGCGAGATCGATCATGGTTTCGGCCGGCGTGCCTTTCCATGCCTTGGGGCTCTTGCGGGTGACATACGCGACGCGTGTGAGGCCGCCATGGCGCGCCGCCGCGATGACATCGACCGCGCCGATCGCGCCAGCTGGAATTTCCAGGGTGACGCCGGCGCGTTGCGCGGTCGCCAGCACGCGCTCGCGATACGCGGCATCGGCGAGCACGCCGACGGACACCGCGATCAGGTCGATGCCGGCGGCAAGCACCGGTTCCGCGTACTGGTGGAACGCCTCGTGACTTGCGCATTCGACGACGAGCTCGGGCTGCAACGCGAGCAGCGCCTGCGGCGTGTCGACGACCGGCACCTCGCCATGCACGGCGCGTATGTGCTCGCGCTGCGACGCGCGCGCCGCGATGGCGACAAACTGGATGTCGATGTCCTTCGCAAGCTCGCCGGCTGCTATGCTGCCGAGCCCGCCGTAGCCGATCAGCGCGAGCTTCACTGTTACGCCGCTCCGCGCGCGTGCTGCGCCGCGTGAGTGCCGGCGCGCCGCCCGAACACTGCACCGGCCACCAGCCCGCTGCCGCTCGGATAGTTGAAATAAAAGAGCCCGCCGATCATTTCGCCCGCGGCATAGAGTCCCGGGATGTTGCGGCCGCCGACGTTCTGCACGTTGGTGTCGGGCGCGATTTTCACGCCACCGAACGTGAATGTGACGCCGCAGGTGACGGCGTAGGCCTGGAACGGCGGCTGGTCGATTGTGTTTGCCCAGTTGGTTTTCGGAATTTTAAGACTGGGCGTGCCGCGGCCGTCCTTCACGACCGGCGAGAACGGCACATTCTGCTGCACCGCCTTGTTGTATTCAGCGACCGTCGCGAGAAATCCCTTGGGATCGACGCCTTCCATCTTGGCGGCCAGCTCTTCCAGCGTGTTCGCCACGACTTTGGTCACCTGCTTGATGCGGTATTCGTCGCGCAGGAGGTGCTCGACTTTCTGGTCGTAGACCTGCCACGCGAACATGCCCGGCTGCTGCTGCACGACGTGGCCGTATTTCGCGTACGTGAAATTGCGGAAGTCCGCACCCTCGTCGACGAAGCGCTCGCCCTTCGCGTTGATCATGATCGAGAAGATGTAGCTATGCTTCTGGAAACCGTCGCCGACCGCGCGGTCGCCGAACTGCGGCGCGTTGCGATCCCAGCCGACGGCGTGCGAGCCCGACCAGTGACCGGCCGACATCGCGCCGATATCGAGCGCCATGCGGATGCCCGCGCCGTTGTTGTACTGCGTGCCGCGCACCTTGGCGAGTTCGTAGCCGGGGCCCAGGTAGCGCGCGCGCATTTCCGCGTTCGATTCGAATCCGCCGCACGCGAGCACCACGGCTTTGGAGCGGATTTCGCTTTTTTCGCCGTCGGCTTCGGCGACGACACCCGCCACCTTGCCGTGCTCGTAGATCAGCGAAGTTGCGGTCGTTTCATACAGCACCGGGATGCCCGCCTTTTCGACTGCGCGGAACAAGGCCGCCGTCAACTCGGGGCCGCCGCCCCAGAAATTACAGACCTGGCCGCCGAAGAACTTGACGCGGCCGTCGACTTTCTGCGACTGGCCCTTGTACATGGGCTCGAACTTGACGCCCTTGCTGCGCATCCACACCAGCGTGGGGCGCGCGTTGTCGACGAGTATCTCCGTGAGATCCG
>JANYDM010000043.1 GCA_025363575.1 Betaproteobacteria bacterium
TACCGCCATTGCGAAAACACCGACTGGCGCAGCAATCCCGACGGCATCCGCTATGGCTATACCTCCGCCGAAAAAGCGCCGCACCTGTGGGGCGGCTTCGCCCAATACGTTTACCTGCCGTGGAATTCGGTTGTGCATCGCGTCCCGCAGAACGTCACCCCCGAACTGGCGGGACTCGTGACGCCGATGGCGAACGGCGTCGAGTGGTCGCTCTTCGACGGCGGCGTGGGTTACAACTCTACTGTGCTCATCCAGGGACCAGGCCAGCAGGGACTTTCGCAAACGGTAATTTGCAAGCAGGCGGGCGCTGCTCTCGTCATCGTCACCGGCACGTCAAAAGACGGCGCGCGGTTAAAGGTCGCCAAAGAACTCGGCGCGGACTACGTGATCGACGTGAACCAGGAAGACCCGCTCTCCCGCATCATGGAAATCACCGGCGGCCACGGCGTGGACGTCGCGCTCGACTGCACTGCCGGCGCCGGCACGCTGCCGATACTGCTGGGCGTCGATGCGTTGAAGCGCAAGGGCGGCGTCATCGTGGTGCAGGGAGAAATGAAAGAGTTTCCGAATTTTCCGCTGGAAAAAGTCACGGTAAAGTTCGTCACCATCAAGAGCGCCCGCGGCCACAGCTACAAGGCGTGCGAGCTCGCTTTGGCGCAACTCGCGTCACACCGCTTTCCGCTGGAGAAAGTCACGACCCACCGCTTTGGCTTGAAAGATGTCGACCTGGCGATCAAGTCGGTCGGCGGCAAAGGCGTGCCCGACGTGATCCACGCTTCGCTCCTGCCCTGGCAATAGCAAAGCGGGTCTGAGCCGCAGATAAATTCCTTTCCATACCCCTTGAGGGGTACGCAAATACACGCAGATGAAGTCAAAACCTGTGAATTCGCGCTGTTGAACTATCAGCGTGTATCTGGGTGTAGCTGCGTTTATCGGCGGCTGATTGTCTTTGCTTTGACTTGCGTTCTGGATCCCTGCCTGCGCGGGGATGACGCACTTGCACGGTGACCGAATCTAGTCGACGCGGGCGCCGGAGATTTTGACGGCTTTCGCGTATTTCGCGATGTCGCTCCGGATTTGCGCGGCGTAGGCCTCGGGCGTGTTGCCCACCGGATCGATCCCCAGCGTGTTGTAACGCTGGACAGTCTCCGCGTGGCGCACTGCCTGCGCGATGCCCGCCGCGAGCCGCGCGACGATGGCCTGCGGCGTCGCCGCCGGCGCCACCACGCCGATCTCGGGCGGATAGTCGAAGTCCGCGATGCCGGTGACCTCCGCGATGGCGGGCACGTCGGGCGCCTGCGCTGATCGTTTGAGCGTGTTCACTGCGAGCAACCTCACGCGACCCGCCTTCACGTGCGCAGCAAGCGAGGGCAGCGCAGAGAACGCAAGCGCCACTTCGCCGCTGAGCAGCGCCGGCACCGATTGCGCAGTGCCCTTGTAAGGCACGTGCACGATGTTGAGGCCCAGCGCCGACTTGAGTACCTCCATGCTCAGATGATGCAGGCTGCCGGTGCCGCCTGAGCCGTAATTCAACAGCCCAGGCTTTGCTTTGGCCAAAGCGATGAGCGCGGACAACGTGTTCGCCGGTACCGACGGATGCGCCGCAAGAAACTGCGCCGAGGTTCCCATGATGCTCAGCGGCGTGAAGTCTCTGACCGCGTCGTACGGCAGCTTCGAGTACAGCGCCGGATTGATGGCGGTCTGCCCGACGTCCACGATCAGCAGGGTATAACCATCAGCGGCCGCCTTGGCGACATACTCGCACGCGGCAATGCCGCCTGCGCCGGCGCGATTCTCGACCACGAACTGCTGGCTGAACGCATCGCTCAGCCGCTGGGCAACGATGCGGGTCATGGTGTCCGGCAAGCCGCCGGGTGCGTACGGCACCACCATTCTGACCGCCTTGGCGGGATATGCCTGCGTGGCGCCAGACGCAAGGTCTTGCGCGGCTGCCCCACCGCAGCAGACCATGCGTGAGCATGGGCCAGTACTGCAGCCGTGTTTGCATCATGCGCACCTCCGCGCGTGAGGTTCGATCAGATCTTGAAAGCTTCCATCGTTTCCGGAACGAACAGCTCTTCGGGCGCGAGGCGGTGCTTGGACAGCCCCTGCTCGTGGTGATAGCGCAGGAAAGTATCGAGCACGTGGCGGTTGGGCGCGTAGCCGTACGGCCACCAGTCCTCGCCCATTTCGCGGTGCAGCCATTCGATCTCCGCGATCATCCACGGCAGCATGTTGCGCAGCGCCGCGGTTTCATACAACTCGCGGTAGCAAATGCGCTGCGCCTCGACGAACGCTTTGTACAGCGACATCGCGATCCAGCGGTTCTGCTCGTACACTTCGCGCCGGATGGCAATGACGTGCATGATCGGAAAAATTTTCGTCTTGCGGTAATACGCGCGCTCGACCTCGACGTAGTCCTCGAACAGTCGCTTCACCTTGTCCGGTTGCGTATGCAAGGTGGACGGCATGCGCGGGCTGTGGATGACGTCGATTTCGCCGGCCGCAATCATCTGCGACAGCGTCTGCCCGGGACCGATGGCATTCACCCTGAACGGCAAGTCGAGTTTCTGCTTTTCATCGCGACCGGGTACTTCCTGGCCGCCGGTCCAGTACTCGCACGCGTCGATCTTGACACCGTATTCATCCTGCAGCACGCCGCGGCTCCACACCGGCGCCGTCAGCTGAAACTCGGGCGAGGCGCTGCGCTTGCCGATGATATCTCGCGGTTCGCGGATGCCGCTTTTAGCGGAAACGAAGATGCAGGAGTGACGAAACGAGCGCGAAGGAAATACCGGAATCGCGACGAAGGGCCGGGGGTCGCGCGCGAGCGATACGCTGTACGACGATAAAGAAAGCTCCGCGACGTCAAACTCCTGATTGCGCAGCATGCGGAAGAAAGTCTCTTCCACCGGGAGATCGAGGAAATTGATGTCGATGCCCTCGGGCTGCACGCGGCCGTCGGCCAGCGCGCGCACGCGGTCGTAGTTCCAGCACGACAAAGTCAGACGCAGTTTCGACATATGCCCAGCGGCATTACACGGTGACAGGGTCCGTATCGAGCGGCGCGAACAGACCATGCCGCGCATGTTCTTTGAAGGGCTGGTCGCGCGCGAGCTCGATCGCGCATGAGCGCACGCGCTGCTCGGCGGGATCGAGCGCGGGTATGCGTCCGCCGGCGCGATTCGCTTCGGCGGCTTCGAGCAACCTGCGGCGCGTCATGACGATGCCGCGATCCGTCGGACACAGGTTCTCGCGAGCGCGATCCTGGACGACGCCCATTGACTCCTGCAGCGACGCGTCCTGCATCGCAATCCCTTCAACGCCGGAAAAAGTCGTGCCCGCTTTTTGCGCGGCGCGGTCCATCAGATAATCGTTGCGTTTGTTGGCGAGCGGAGTGAAGGTGCCGGGGACGTATTTGTTGTGGATGCCCCGTCCGTCTTTCATCGCCTTCAGTTCCGCTTCGCTCAACGCACGCCGCGGGTGATAGTTGATGCTCCAGGCCCAGTTGTTCTCGTCGTCGATGGGGACCCACACGTGCGCGCCCAGCGGATGGTCGGCGCGCGGCGGAATGATGGTGTGCGTCGGCATGATCCACGGCGTAATGCGCCAGTAGTAGCGGTCGTCCGCGGCATTGCGGCGTGCGCCGATCAGCAAGCCACCTTCGAACTCGACGACCTCGAACTGCGGCATCAGATCCTGCGCGTTGTAGTCGTTGCCTTTGCTGCCGACAAACAGCGGGTCGCTTTTGAGCGCGCCGCCGTGCAGGAACGACACGTGCGACGAATCGATGCCGCCTTCCAGCGCCTGCAGGTAATTGCATTCCTGCAGCCGCTTGGTGACGAAACGCCGCTCCGGCGGCACGCTCACCCATTCCAGCGCCGGCGGCGCGGGCTTAAGCTCCGGCGGGCCCATGTAAGTCCAGATGACGCCGCCCGCCTCGATGCATGGATACGACTTCAGCTTGATGCGTTTTCTCATCGGGCCGTCAGCGCCTTCGGATGGCAGATCGACGCATTGCCCGGTAATGTCGTACTTCCAGCCGTGGTACGGGCAGCGCAGCCCGCAATCTTCGTTGCGGCCGAACCACAGCGACACGCCGCGATGCGCGCAGAATTCATCCAGCAGGCCGATGCGGTTCTGCGTATCGCGAAACGCAATCAACTGCTCGCCGAGCAGCTTCACCCGCACCGGCGCGCAGTCCGGCCCGGGCAGCTCGTATGCGTGCAGCGCGGGGATCCAATAGCGCCGGAACAGGTCCCCCATCAACGTGCCGGGACCGGTGCGCGTAAGCTTCTCGTTTTGCTCGTGGGTGACCATAGGGTTAAATTCTAGTCGACGCGCGCGCCGGATGCACGCACCAGCGGCGCCCAGCGCGTGATTTCAGCGGCGACGAATTCGGTGAATGCCGCCGCGTCGAGCGTGCCGGGCTCGATGCCATCGGGGCGCAGCCGCTCGCGCACCTCGCGCAATTGCAGCACGCGCCGCACTTCCGCGTTCAGCTTGTTCACAATGTCGGCGGGCAAGCCGGCAGGACCCGACAGCGCGAACCAGATGCTGGAAACCAGCCCCGGGTAGCCGGCTTCACGAAACGTCGGCACGCCGGAATAGTCGGGCAGCCGCGCCGCTGAGCTGATGGCGAGCGCACGCGCGCGACCGGCGCGAATTTGCGCGCCCGCCGTAGTCAGCGTGTTGGAGACGATTTCGATGTGGCCCGCAATGAGATCGATCATTGCGCCGCTGGCACCTTTATACGGAACGTGAACGATATCGATGGCCGCAGTGCGCTTGAACAACTCGGCGATCAGATGGCCTTGCGTGCCATTGCCGGGCGAGCCGTAGCGCAAGGTGCCTGGCGCAGCCTTGGCGAGCGCGACGAGCTCCTTGAGCGTTTTCGCCGGCACCGACGGATGGACAGCGAGTACCGAAGGCGGTCCGCCGAACAATGCGATGTGACTGAAATCCTTGAGCGGATCGAACGGAAATTTCGATGCCGCGAGCACCGGCGCCACCACGTGCGAGGCAATGCCGGAGACGACCAGCGTGTAGCCATCCGGCGCGCTTTTCGCGACCAGGTCCGAACCAATCACGCCGCCCGCACCGGCACGATTCTCGACGACGAACGACTGGCCGAGGCTTTCGCTCAACCTGACCGCGACAATGCGACCGAGCGTGTCAGCCGTGCCGCCCGGTGCGAACGGCACGATCACGCGCACTGTCTTCGCCGGCCAGGTCTGCGCAAACGCAGCGACGGCAAGCGTCGTCAGCAGGCCGGCGGCGGCCGCCCGGATCAACACGTGCATAAGCGTGTCGTCATCATGTCTGGTGGTCTGATCATCGGCCGCCATTGTTTCACATTCAGCGCCTGCCTCGCATTTTGCGGGCCGGAAATCCGGTGCTTGCGCATTGGCAATCGCGCGATTACTGTATGGGCCTTCGGCGCGGGCGACCGACGCAAACCAATGCCGCAATATTCCCAAGGAGAAGCACCATGAAAACGAAACCCGCCATAAGTCAGCGCCGCCGCTTGATACTCAAAGCTGCCGCTTCCACGCTGGCGATATCCGCGCTGGGTGCTCTGCCGGCACTCGTGCGCGCCGCCGGCGCCACGGACAAGAAACTCAAGATCGGCATCGTCGGCTCCGGCCGCGTGGGCGGCGCCGTCGGTTCGGCATGGGTCCGGGCCGGCCATGAAGTGATGTTCTCGTCGCTCGATCTCGAAGCCGACAAAAAACTCGCGGCGAGTCTCGGCGGCGGTGCGCGGGCAGGCACCACGCGCGAAGCCGCGGCATTCGGCGACGTGCTGTTGATTTCGGTGCCCTACGCAGCGCTGCCTTCGATCGGCAAGGACCTCGGCGAATTGCTGAAGGGTAAAGTCGTGATCGACACCTCGAATCCGATCGTTGCACGCGACGGCGACATGGCAGTGGCGGCGCGCGAAAAAGGCGCCGGCGCGTCGTCGCAGGAATTTTTGCCAGGAGCGCGCATCGTGCGCGCCTTCAATGCGATCGGTTACGCGCGCATGGCCGAAGCGTCGAAAAACGCCGGCAAGGTCGGCATGCCGATAGCAGGCGATGACCCGAAAGCAATCGAAGTAGCGTCAGCGCTCGTGCGCGATGTCGGCTACGAGCCGGTATTAGTGGGTTCGCTGGCCACGATGGGCAAGTACCTTATTCCGGGCACACCGCTCGGCGGCGAGCATACGCCGGATGAAGTCAGGAAGATCGCCGCGTCCCTCAAGTAACGCGCTCCAATAAAAACGCGCGGCCATGTGGCGCCGCGCGTTTTTATTTCCCGAACTTCTTTAGCTTGGCTGCTTCACCACGCGCAGGTAAGGCTTCGGCGATTTCCAGCCGCCGGGAAACAGCTTCTTCGCGTCATCGTCGGACACCGAGCCTGCGATGATTACGTCTTCCCCATGCTTCCAGTTCACCGGTGTCGCGACTTTATGTTTCGCCGTGAGCTGCATCGAGTCGAGCACGCGCAGGATCTCGTCGAAATTGCGGCCGGTCGTCATCGGGTAAGTGAGCATCAGCTTGATCTTCTTGTCCGGCCCGATGATAAAGACCGAGCGCACGGTCGCGTTCGCCGCGGCGGTGCGGCCGTCGGATGCAACTTCTTCCGCCGGCAGCATGTTGTAGAGCTTGGCCACGGCCAGATCGGTGTCGCCTATCATCGGATACTTGACTTTGGCGCCCTGGGTCTCTTCGATGTCGATGGCCCATTTGCTGTGGTTTTCCACCGGGTCGATCGAGAGGCCAATCAGTTTCGCGTTGCGCTTGGTGAATTCGGGCTCGATCTTCGCCATGTAGCCCAACTCGGTCGTGCATACGGGCGTGAAATCTTTCGGATGCGAAAACAGAATCGCCCACTTGTCGCCGATCCACTGGTGAAAATCAATCTCTCCCTGGGTCGTTTTGGCCTTGAAATTGGGAGCGGTATCGTTGATGCGTAAAGACATGGGACCTCCGGGAGAATGAAGCGGGAGTGCAATATACCCACCGCCCTTCACACCCGTCAATTGTCATTTGCGGCAAGGAACCGATCCACCGTTTTTCGCGCGCGTCCACGACCGCGTCAATGGGCGAGTTTTCTAACGAGGAGATGGCGGTGGAGAGCAATACCCGGCGCGTCGTCATCCACATCATAGACGGCAAAACAGCGCGTGCCGGCGCGCGGCCCACCAGTCCCTACATCGAATTCATCTACGTGCGGCGCACGGCCGTCGTCAACGGCGCGGCGATCTTCGAGCCGGAGAGCAGACCTCTGCAATAAAGCGCTGCCGTCACGCCTTCCACTCGAAACGGCCTTGCGGCCAACAACGGTTGATCAACGGGACCGTGAAGCTGGCGAGTGCAAGCATGAGGATCAAGCCGTGCGGCTTGAACAGTACGTATTGCCACACGAAGGCCGCGGCCGCCACCGCCATGACGTAAGCAATCTGCGCGCGCGCTCGCTGCGGCGTCGCCATCGGATCGGAAATCAAAAAAAAAAGCGCACGCAGCCTGCGTCTGGCGATGATGCGTTGCTTATACTTACGCGCGCGACTTCTGCGGCCCGATGTTGAGATTCCTTTTCGGATCGGGCGGCTTGGGCCCGCCGGTCTGGCGCTCGGCCGACTCGTCGTGCTCGTGCGGCATTTTGGGCATCCCGCCCTCTTCGTCGCTGACCTCGAGGTCATTCTTCGGCCGCGGATGGGTTGCGTTGTTTTCGCTCTGCAAGTCACGATTGCCCATGATGCACCTTTGCCTATGCCGATAATGATAGCAATACGATAGCCGCTCGCCCGCTATTTGGATGTAGGACGGCGCCGCTTTACGGTCGCCGTGCTGCGATTTGCGCGAGGCGCTGCATTGCCAGGCGCCACGCATGAGCGGAAAATGCCGCCCTCTTCAAGGAACAGGCATGAGTTATCAGATTCTGGACACCGGCGCTGGCAAGCCGGTCAAGGCATGGACGCGCGGCGTGCCCGTGGAAGATGCCGCGCTCAAGCAGCTCATTAATGTTGCCGCGCTGCCGTTCGTTTACAAGCACGTGGCAGCCATGCCCGACGTGCACTGGGGCATGGGCGCGACCGTCGGCAGCGTCATCGCCACTGACGGCGCCATCATCCCCGCGGCAGTAGGCGTGGATATCGGCTGCGGCATGATGGCCGTGCGCCTGGACGGCGCGCGCGCCGAGCACCTGCCCGAGAGTCTCGCGCAGATTCGTTCCGCGATCGAGCACACGGTGCCGACCGGCTTCGAGAAGCACGCGCCGGCGCAGCAGAATGAAAAAGCAGCAGCCGAACTCTTCAAGTCCTTCCGCTGGCTGGAAGACAAGCATCCGAAAGCGTTCGCGCGGCGCAAGGACTCCACCGACAAAATCATTTCGTCGCAGTTCGGCTCGCTCGGCGGCGGCAACCACTTCATCGAACTCTGCATTGACGAGGCGGGCGAACTGTGGGTCATGCTGCATTCGGGCAGCCGCGGCATCGGCAATGTCATCGGCCAGTATTTCATCGCGCTCGCGCGCGACGACATGCGCACGCATTTCATCAATCTGCCGGACAAGGACCTCGCTTATTTTCCGGAAGGCACCGAACATTTTGACGACTACGTGAAGGCCGTCAGCTGGGCGCAGGGCTACGCGCGCGCCAACCGCGACGAGATGATGCGGCGGATATTGATCGTGCTGCACAAGCATCTGCCGCCGTTCCGCGATCGCACCGAGGCGATCAACTGCCATCACAACTACGTCGAGCGCGAATTCCATTTCGGCAAGAATGTCTGGCTGACGCGCAAAGGCGCGGTGCGGGCGCGCGACGGCGATCTCGGCATTATTCCGGGCAGCATGGGAGCGCGCTCGTACATCGTGCGCGGCAAAGGCAACCCTGACAGCTTTCATTCCTGCTCGCACGGCGCAGGCCGCGCGATGTCGCGCACCGCGGCGAAAAAACGCTTCAGCCTGCGAGACCACATTGCAGCGACTGCGGGCATCGAATGCCGCAAGGACGCGGGCGTGATCGACGAAACGCCGGCGGCTTACAAGAGCATCGACGCGGTGATGGCGGCGCAAGATGACCTGGTCGAGATCGTGCACACGTTGAAACAGGTGATCTGCGTTAAAGGCTGATGAAGGTTTTCGTCGCGCCGGCGGTTGGTCAGACCGCGGCCTGTCCGCTCTTGCGCCCCGCCTTAAACCGGGCCAGCAGTACGTTGAGCGTTGCGAAATCCGCCGGCTTGACGAGGTGCGCATCGAAGCCCGCCTCCATTGCGCGCCTGACATCGTCGGGCTGCCCATAGCCAGTCAGCGCGATGAGGCCGACGGGTGCACGCAACTGCCGGCGCACCTCGCGCGCAACTTCATAGCCGTCCATGCGCGGCATGCCAATGTCCACGATCGCGATCGCCGGCTTGTGCTTCAGAATTTCGCGCACGCCCGATTCGCCGTCGCTTGCCGCGCGCACGCGGTGGCCGTCGGCTTCGAGCAGCAGGCACAGTGATTCGCGCGCGTCGTCGCTGTCGTCGATGACGATGATGTCGAGCGGTTCGGCCGTCACCGCGTGCGGCGCGCCGGCAACCGGCCGGTCCGGCGCCGAAATCGCGGGCAGCCGCACGGTAAAGGTTGAGCCGGTCCCGAGTCCCCTGCTCGTCGCGCTCACAGTCCCATCGTGCATTTCCACGATCCGCTTCACCAGCGTCAGGCCGATGCCCAGGCCGCCGGCGCGGTGCAGGGACTTATTGGCTTGATAGAAAAGCCCGAAGATCGCCTCCTGGTCTTCGCTCTTCAATCCCTCGCCGCTATCCGCGATGCTCAATACGACCTGACCGGCTTCCTGTTGAGTTGAGATGTCGATCGTTCCGTTCGCGGGCGTATAGCTGACTGCGTTCGCGACCAGGTTCGCTACCGCCTGCTCGAGGCGGGAGCGGTCGCCGAACACGCGCGCAGCGCCGGCATTGCGCACTGCGATGCGATGAGCGTCCGCACGCCCGCTCGACTTGATGGCCGAGACTGCTGCGTCGACGATCTCGGCAAGGTCGACCGCGGATTTTTCAAGATGGATCTTGCCGGCGACCACGCGTCCGACTTCCAGCAGGTCGTCAACTAGCCGGTTGAGCTGTTCCGACTGTCTGATAATGATCGCCTGCGCCGCGGCCCGATTTTCGTCCGTAGTCGAAGACCGGTTCAGCAGTGAAGCGGCGTTGCGCACCGCGCTCAAAGGATTGCGCAGTTCGTGCCCTAGCATTGCCAGAAACTCGTCCTTGGCGCGGTCCGCCGCCATCAGTGTCGCCTGTTCGCAGTCGATGGCGAGCTGGCGGTCGCGCACTGCCTGCGCCGATTCCGCGAGCGCATTCGCCACCGCCCGCACTTCGCGGATGCCGGAATGCGCGGCGAGCTGCACCGGCACATTGTCGCGGCCGATCAAGCGCGCCGCGGCGGCGAGCGCGACGACCGGCGCGGCGATTTGCGCGCCCGACCAGAATGCGAACAGGACAGTGAGCGCAATCGCGATCATTGCACCGATACCGATCAGCCAGGCCGCGCGATACGCCGCGGCGTTGACTTCCCCTTCCGGCACGGCCAGGCCGACGCTCCAGCCTGTCAGCGACGAAGTTCGATACGCGGTGAACGACTCCAGGCCCTCGAGGGTCAGGCCCAGGTACCAGCCTTCAGGACCTTGCGCCAGGGCATCCACGAATGCCTTGGATGACATGTCCGTCGGCGAACGCGGCGGCACTCGCGCGATGAAATGACCGGAGCGGTCGACGAGCCCGCTGACCCACGTCGGCTTGAGATTGCGCGTGCGGATCAAACGTTCAAACGCTACGGGCTTGATGACCGCCGTCAGCAAGTAATGAGTGGCGCCATCGCGCACGATGGGCACGCGCAGCGGAATACCGTATTGCCTGGTCTGGCGCCCGATCGCGATATTGCCGATCGCAGGCTGGCCCGTTGTTACGGCTCGCTTCGCGCTATCAAGGTCGGAAAGGAACGTTCCCTTCGCCCCCGCGGAGTTTGCAGTGTTGACAAGCACCTCGCCGGTGGCCAGGGCCAGCGTAATATTCAGCCAGTCGTCCTGCGATGTCAGGATCCGCACCGCCTCCTCGTGAAAACCGTTGAAGTTTTTAACGTCGAGAGCCCGCGACGTTGCCAGCGCGCGCAATGTGAGGATTTGTCCCGCGATCACCTCGTCGACGGCCGTCATGAACGACCGGTTCTGGTCGAGCACGCCGCGCCGGAATGTGTCCTGCTCCTGCCTGACCAGCAGAAAAGCGAGGATGGCGGCGAGCAGGATGGACGGCAAGACCGCGCCCATGCCGAATTGAATAAGCTTGGTTCGTATTCTCATTGTTATGACTTCAGCCGCACATTAAGGGCGGGCGCAATAATCGTCAAGCACGTAACAAGTTACGCGCCGGGTCAGCGGCAAGGGAATATAATGTTTTGTAATATTTACAGGCTCTGCGGCGACGGCGATGATCCGGCGGCCCCTATTCAAGAGGACTATGCGTGAAACGTATTCTGATCGCCGATGATCACCAGATCGTACGGGCCGGCCTTAAAGACCTTCTGTCGCAGGACGCGACCCTGACGGTCGCGGGCGAAGCCTCGTCGGGCGAAGAAACAATCAAGATGGTGCGCGAGCAAGAGTGGGACGCCGTGCTTCTGGACATTTCGATGCGCGACATGAACGGCGTCGATACGCTCAAGCAGATAAGGCGCAGAAAGCCCAACCTGCCGGTGCTCATCCTGACCATGCACCCCGAGGCGCAGTTTGCGATAAACCTGCTGCGTGCCGGCGCCAATGGCTATGTATCCAAGGAGAGCGCGCCGGAACAGCTGCTCGACGCGATCCGCACTGTGCTGGACGGCCGCCGCTATGTGAGCCCCGCGCTCGGCGACCTGCTCGCGCAGGGCCTCACCGGCGATGCGACAAAAGTCCCGCATACCGATTTGTCCGAACGCGAATTCCAGGTATTTTGCAAACTCGCCGCCGGTCAGGCTGTGGCCGACATTGCGGCCGACCTGTTCCTGAGCGTCAAGACCGTGAGCACGTACCGCGCGCGCGTACTGGAAGCGATGAGCATGAAGACGAATGCGCAGCTCACTCACTACGCAATGAAGCACGGCCTCATTACGTGACCGGTGAGCGACGGCGTGGCGGACGTCAGATTTCCTTATTTTTGCTTCGTCCGGTTCGATCTCGCGAATAAGGAGTTCGACCACCAGTTCAACCGGCACTACGACGCGCACATACAGGAGCTCGCGGACAAGCCGGGCTACTCCACCGCATGGCGCACGCAGGAACTGCGCAGCGCCGCTAATGCCGGAGTCATGGAGCAGGAATACCAGCAGATCTATGCGATCAGCGATCCGGCGCTGTTCAAGTCTTTCCCGCAGAATCCGCCGCCGCCTGTCACCGAACACGAACCGTGGCGGCGCGATCTGGGCAATTGGGGCCGCGTTTTCTACCGCGCGCTGGCGCTGCTCGAACACGATGCGCGCGACGGCCGCTGCTGGGCGCGCTGCGAGTACAACTTTCGCGGCGCGGCCGCCGGGCAGGCAGATTTTCAGTCCGCGTCTGCGCGGCACGTGCAGCGCATCATCAGTGAATTGCCCGGCGTCCACCGCGCGTGGCAATTGCAGCACGTGCCGCACCCCGCCCAGATCGGACCCGACCCGGCGGGCAACTACATGCATCTCTATGAAGTCGACGCGCCGGAGAATTTCTTCGATCCCGGCCTCGATGAGGAACGGCTGCCGCTGGCGGCCGGACAGGAATTCGCGGGCCGGCATTTCGCGCGGATCTTGCTCAAAGCCAAGCCGCGAAACTGATGTTGCCGTCGCGGGCGAAGTAACCGCGGTGAATTGATCTGGCGTCAAAGCCGCGGGGCCGGAAATAAAACAGGGGGGAACATGGACGAGAGAAAAATACTGCATCGACGCGCGATGCAACGCGCAGGCCGTGGCCCATTGCCAGCCGCGCTCGCGCTCGTCTGCCTGGTGGGGGCGGTTGCTCCGCTAACGCGCAGGACATGGTCGCTCAACAATCGCCCGGCCCGGCGGGCGCCGACCGCTGAAGCAAATATTTAAACTTAGCGAGTACGCCGAACTCACGGACTGCAGGATTTTTTGGGGCCGTCGGGATTAGGTCGCGTTCGCGAATCTCGTGCGCAACGCGTAATCAGGAAAGCGGTAATGCGGACCGCCACACGCCGCAGCAAGTTTTTCTAAAAAGCCGCGGAAGCCTGCAGGCGCGCCGGCTTAAGCTCGCTCAGCGGCTCTCTACTACCGGCTGTGCGCCCATTTGCCGCAGCGAAGCCGCAAGCACGAATGGATCAGAGGTGTTCCGCACAATGGTGAGCGGCTGTGTTTCGCCGCGCACTTCCCTCCCCGCGAGCGATTTCGAAATGCCGGCGACGGCACTCAAGCAGCCGACGACCAGCAGCACGCTAGTCAGCAAGACCTTCATGGCTCGCCTCCAGGCCCGACCATGCTGCGCGCACTTCTTCGTCGTCGCAAACGAATTCTTCGACGTCCGGCAGCTCGAATGAACTGGCGAGTTTTTCGAATTCGAATGCGTGGAAAGGTTTTTTCCGTGCGGTCATCTGATGTGAGCGTATTTGCATAATAGTCCCCTATCTCGTTGATGGCGACGTCATAGTGAGTGAAAACAGCCGCGGCTCACATCGGAAACTTTCTTGTTTTCTTGTAGGACGGCTGGAAATCCACGTAACAAAACGTGTCTGAATCCGTCTGGCAGGTTATGACATGTGACTTAAGTCCGCCCCGCGCGCCGGCAGGCGATTTTCCACAGCATTTCGCCGGCCGTGCCGGGCACGAACAAGAGCCATTGGGCAGGCTCGTCGACGACGAGGACTACTTCGCCCTGCCCCATTGGTTCTGAATACATGACAATGGATAGAGCGCGCAAAGCGCCTTCCTGGCAGTCGAACTGATAGCTGCGCTTGACGGATTTGTACGGATGGGCGGCGTCGGGAACGAGCTTGTAATCGCTCAACTCCATCATTGTCGACCGGTCGCCCGTGCGCAGGACGGTGGCGGGATCGACGTAGACATTCGCGGCCGCGCTTGCATTGGCCATGACCCAGTCTGCCGCGGCGGCGCCGCTCGTCGCGGCAAGCGCGCAGGCCACCATGGCATTGCGCATGAGCGGACGCTTATTCGATTTTGACACCGGCTGTACGCGCGACCTTGCCCCACTTCACGATATCGGCGCGGGTACGCTCGGCGAGCAGCTCCGGTGGCCCGCCGGCGGGTACGCCGCCCTGTGCCAGCAGACGCTCTTTGAGGTCCTGCGCCGCGAGCGCTTTTTGCGCTTCCGCATTGAACTTGACGACAATGTCGTGCGCAGTGCCCGCGGGCATCATGACGCCGAACCAGCTATCGGCCTCGAACCCCGCCAGCGATTCTTTGATCGCGGGCACCTCGGGCAGCACGGGCGAACGCTTGCTCGACGCGACGCCGATTGCGCGCAGCCGCCCGCTTTTGACGTGCGGCAACGACGAGGGAATGCTGTCGAAAAAGAGCTGCACATTGCCTGGCAGCAGATCGAGCAGCCCCGGCGCGCTGCCTTTATAGGGCACATGCAGCGCAGTGAAACCGCCCATTTGTTTCAGCATTTCCTGCTCGAGATGCGATAGCGTGCCCTGCCCTTGCGACGCGAAGGCAAGCTCGCCGGGGCGCGCCTTGCCGAGTGCAATGACCTCCTTCACGGTTTTCGCCGGCAGCGAGGGATGGATGACGAGGATATGCGGCACGTTACCCGCCAGCACGACCGGCACCAGATCGCGTTCGAGATCGTAGCCGAGCTTGCTGTAAGTGCTCATGCCGATGGCAACGGTCGTCACCGGCACCATCACGGCGGTATAACCGTCAGGGGCGGATTTCGCGGCGATCTCGACGCCCAGATTACCGCCGGCGCCCGGACGATTATCGACGATGATGGTCTGGCCCCATGCCTCGGTGAGCTTCTGGCCGAGCATGCGCGCGAGCATATCCGCCGCACCCGACGGCGGGAACGGCACGATGATGCGCACCGGCTTGGCCGGATAGCTTTGCGCGCCGGCGCCGGCGGCGCCCAGCGCGAGAACAATCGCGATGACCCGGGCGATTCTGTTGCTCACTGTCGGCTCCATTCAAGAATAGCGGCGATGCGACGACGCTGCCTACAATATCCCAATGCGTATGCGCCCGCCATAGCCGCCCCGCAAAATGGCAGCCGGGGCCAAAACAGTGCGGCTGACGTAAACTAACGGTTCGCTCTTGCAGAAAGGCAACGACGTGGCTTTCGATCTCGTTTTGCGCAACGCGCGGCTCGCGGACGGCACGACGATGGATGTGGCGATCGCGAACGGATGCATCGCGGCCATCTCGCCAAAAATCACCGCTGACGGCAACAGCGTGGATGCCGGCGGCAACTTCGTATCGCCCGGCCTGGTGGAATGTCATTTTCACCTCGACAAGTCGCGCATCCTCGATCGCGTCGCGCCCCTCGCGGACCGCCGCGCGACCGACTACATGAAGCGCGTTGCCGAGGTGAAGCACACGTTCACGGAGGAAGACGTCTATGCGCGCTCGCGCGCGACGCTCGAGCAGTGCATGCTGAATGGCGTCACGCATATGCGCACCCACGTCGAAGTCGATCCCAACGTCGGGCTGCGCGGCTTTGATGCGATAGAACGCCTGGCGAGAGACTACGCCTGGGGCATGGACCTGCAGATTTGCGTCTTCCTGCAGGAGGGCTGGACCAACGTGCCGGGCGCGGAAGACAGCGTGCGCGCGGCGCTTAAACGCGGCACTCGCGTCGTCGGTGGCGCGCCCCGCTATGATACCGACGGCCCGGCGCAGATCCGGCGCATTTTCGCTCTGGCGCGGGATTTCGACGCGGATGTCGACATCCACCTCGACGGCGGATATACGACCCACGACATGGACATTCATCAGGTGTGCGACCTTGCCGATGAATTCCGCTGGGGCGGCCGCGTCGCCATCGGCCACGGCAACAAGTATTCATGCCTGCCATTGAAAGACCTGGAAGCACTCGGCAGGCGGCTGGCCGGCTCCGGCGTTGCAGTGGCAGTGCTACCGACGACGGACCTCTTCACCAGCGGCCGTCATCTCGAGCACAGCGTGATTCGCGGTGTCGCGGACGCCAACGTGCTCATCGCACAAGGCGCGAACTGCGCCATCGCAACCAACAACGTGCTGAACCCGTTTACACCATACGGCGACTGCTCGCTGGTGCGCATCGCCAATCTCTACGCGAACATCGTACAGCGGGGCACCGCGCAGGACCTTGCCGAATGCTTCGCGATGATATCCAGCCGGCCGGCGCTAATCATGCGGCGCAGCGACTACGGCATTGCAGTCGGCAATCCTGCGGACCTGGTCGTCTGGAACGCGAGATCGGCGGATGAAGTGATTGCGACGGTGGCCCAGCCGCTGGCTGGATATAAGCGCGGCAGAAAAGTGTTTACGCGGGAGAAGGCAGTATTGCATGGAGTCGCGGTGTGATGCCGCGGACCGGCGGGCGTAATACGTAATCTGGATGGGTCGGCGGCCACGGCCTGAACTGGATGCCGACCGCGCTGTAAAAACGACAATCATTGCGCGGCTGGTTCGTCCGTATCATTTGGATGAATCCGGTATTTCCCTCTTGCCCGCCTTCCTGCTTTCAGCATACCATCCGTAGAAAATGCCTCAGGGAGGGGCATCCATGGCTGAAACACAGCAAATTCCGTACGACCGTCTCGCGCGTGGCCCCTATGCCCGGCGATAAGACCGGCCTTTGCATCTGGCATTTGTCGCTGACTGACGCGGGCAGAAAAGTATGGCCGCAGGCGGCGCCCCTGGTCATCGCCTGCGCGCGCGATGAGCTCGATGCGCGCGAATTTGCGATGCAGTGCTGCGCGCCCGTCATCGACATGGCCGCTACCCAGATTAACTTTCTCAAGCTGGCCAATTTCTGGCGCGATCCCAAGTTGACCGAATGCCGGATCGAGCGCAGCGGTGAGTGGCCGCCGGACAAGCAGGGAGTGCTGTTCCCGACATCAGGCCCGGCGCCCGCGCAAGGGCCTGCATGAAATATTTCGTCGAAGGCGTTACGCGTGCCGGCCTGGGCGAGGCCCGCGTCGATCGTATCGGCGAATACGACGATATCGAGTCGGCGGTCGTCGCGGCCAGACTATCGATCGACGTCTTTCTTCGCCGCGAATTCAAGGATGGCATGTCTGCGGGAGCGCTGTTCATCCGCTATCAGAGCGCGGGCCAGGTCCCTTTCATATTTAACGATTCGGCGGCCACCATCAACGTGCCCGGCTTCAATCACTTCGAATATGCCATGCGGCGTTGCGAGCAGCTCTGCGTTCAAATGCAGACGATTGAGAGGCGCCCTACCTCTTCTATGTAAGCCGGGCGGAACGCAAGACTGCGAGCGAGAGCGTGATTTAATTTTCGCCAGTAGAGGCCTGCAGGCGTAAGCTACGAAAAGCAGTCAATCCCGCGGCGATCAAGCCGAATTACGCTATTAAAAAGCGGGGTCATAATCAGGATTAAAACAGCGCAAGCGCTGCGCGCGCTCGTGTAAGGAGGAATCGCCATGCCGTTTTACGAAAAAGGTAACGTCCGCATACATTATGAAGAGGCCGGCTCAGGGTTCCCATTGCTGATTATATCCGGCGGGGGCTTGAACTCGGTCATTCCCTACCTCGCCACCAAGGCGCCGTTCAATCCGATGGTCGAGTTCAAGAATGAATGCCGCTGCATCGCGATGGACCAGCGCAACGCCAACGGGGGCGAGTCTTCCGGCCCGCTCGAGATCGACCGGCCGTGGGAATCGTACGCGGACGACCACCTCGGGCTCATGGACCATCTGGGCTTCAAGAAATTCATGGTGCTGGGTTTCTGCATCGGCGCCCCCTTTATCTGGAACTTGCTGAAACGCGCTCCGGATCGCGTGGTCGCCGCCGTGCTCGCCAACCCCAGCGGGTCGCGTCCCGAGAAACGCGACCTCTTCTACGACAATAACATGAAGGCATGGGGCCCCGCGCTGGTAGCGCGCCGGCCCGACCTCACGATGGAGATAGTCGAAAAATTCCTGACCAGGATGTACCGCAACAATCCCGACTTCGTCCTGACGGTGACTCGCGACTTCGTGCGCAGCTGCCAGACGCCCGTGCTCGTGCTGCCTGACGACACGCCGCCGCATCCGTATGCTGTCGCCGTTGAAAGCGCAATGCTCGCGCCGAATGGCCAGATGAGCTTCTACCCGTGGAAAGAATCGCCGGAGCAAATCCCGCTGGCAGTGCGGCATGTCAGGGCCTTTCTAAAGGCAAATCGGCCGGCCT
Organism: Betaproteobacteria bacterium; assembly: GCA_025363575.1. The sequence goes on from JANYDM010000043.1 coordinate 18,354, forward strand.
GACGCGATAGAGCTCGTCGTTATCCGGCAACGAGCAATGTGACTGCGCGGTCAGCCGCGTGCACCATGACAACTCGCGATGCATCAATGAAGAGCATCGTTTCGGCAACTGCGCCTCCTGCAAAATAGCCGATAGTCCAATAGAAGCCGCGAGTTATCGGGAACCGGCTGCTTGGCACGCCCTTTGCAAGCGGATCAATGTAGCGGGCTGAATGATCGGCCCCGGCAATCGATACGCAGGAGAACCGCATGCAGCCATTGCCGACCGTGGAGACGACGTTGGTTGATCGCTATACTGAAGCGACGTACCAGGTGGTTGCGTACCGGCGCCTGGTAGCGGGCGAACTCGTGCAGGCGATTGCGCATTACCTGACGCAAACGGATCGTTCGCCAAAGTCCGGGACAGTGATCAAGATCATGACGGCCATCGGTCGAAAATAATTCGCGGGCCGCCCGTTCGCGATTTTTTAGAAAAACCGCCCTTGGGCGGTTTTTTTTCGCGGGTATCCGCGGGAATTTGGCCCGGGTCGCCGCGCCATTTCAGATCCGCTCGTTTGCATTCCCGCGATATCCCGCTAACATACTGCTAGCCCGGGCAGGCAAGACGGGACGGGATCACCACCTAGAGCGCGCGCAGACGCGTGCATCGATCATGGTCACAGGCAGACGTCGAGGGCACCTTGGCGATGTCCGGCAAGATCGATGATAGCTGGAACGGGTTGGAGCTTAAACAGGGAGGCGTCATGATCGAACAAAAAATCAATGAATTCTTTGACGATGCCGAGGACACCGGCTTTGGCACGGGCTGGTGGAGCGGAGTGTTATCGGCCTTCTTCGGACTGCTCGCCTTAGGGGCGGTTGTGTGCCTGCATTTCCCGCAGGTGTTGACGTCTCCAGAGCTGCGGGGCTATTACCCTCTGCCCCTGATGCGCATGCTGATCCAGGGGTTGATCGTAGGCGCGATCCTCCTCGGCGTCGTGTCCGCGATGCTGCGGAAGAAAAAAGCCCTTGCTCTGACCGGGATGGTGTTCGCTCTTGGTGCGACGCTACTGGGCGGCGCCAGCGTGCCCATCAATGGAACGCTTGGCGATGGCCCGGCGATCGGCCTGTACTGGTTCCTGCTCGACATGCTGCTGATGACGATGATCTTTTCGCCCATCGAAGTGCTTTGGCCGGCCTATCCCGAGCAACGCGTCTTCCGCAATGAATGGCTGCTCGACATCGGCTATTTCCTCTCTACGCATCTGCCGATCCAGATCACGTCGTTCCTGATCCTGCTGCCCGCCACCCAACTCACGATCTATCTGGGAATACCCGCGGTGCTTGAAGCCATGGGCCGCCTGCCGTGGCTGGTGCAGTTTTTCCTGGCGGTGTTGGTGGCCGACCTCTGCGAGTACTTTATCCACCGGGTCTTCCACACGGTGCCGTTTCTGTGGCGCTTTCACGCCATCCATCATTCGTCCCCGGCGCTCGACTGGATCGCCGGTTCGCGTTCGCACCTGGTCGACGACATCGTGGTACGCGGGTTCATGCTCGTTCCCATGATGTTCATCTTCCCGCACGACGTGATCGTGGCCTACCTCTTCTTCGTCACCATCCACGCCACCTGGACGCATTGCAATTTCGGCCCGACCCTCAAGTGGCTGGAGCCCTACCTGATCCTGCCGCGCTTTCACCACTGGCACCACACGTCGCAAAAAGAGGCGATCGACAAGAACTTCGCCATCCACTTTCCATGGATCGACAAAATCTTCGGCACCTACTATTTCCCCGCGGACAAGTGGCCGGATGCCTATGGCCTGCACAACGAGAAAATGCCGGCCGGCTTCTGGGCGCAGTTCCTGTATCCGTTCACCCGCAAGAAGACGACCTAGCCTGCTAGAAGTTGAGAGCAGCCAACGGGACGTCCTTGGGAATATCCGCGCCTTTTGCAGTTGCGGCGACCAGGCCGAGGATCTTCATCGCCTTCACGGTGGCGAAGCCAAAATCGTATTCGGATTTGTCGTGGCTTAGCCGCAAAAAGCCCGGATAGTGATGATGATTATTTTGCAAGCACGCGCTGAAGGTTGCGGTGACCGGCAGCCAATCGCCAATATTCATCGCATTGTCATGGTCGTCGTCATAGCGCCGATAGCCATTGGTGCGGGTATGAGTCCAGTAGTTTTGAATCATATTGACCCACAGTGCGAAAATTCGCAGCCCGACCCACATGACCAGCGCAAACTTCCAGTCACGCACCAGCAGCCATAACAGCGCAAAGCTGAAAACCTGTGAAAACGCCGCGAAAAAGTTGTTGGCAACGAGCCTGAACGGCCACGAGCTGAAAATCCGGTCGGCCGCCATATTCTCATTGCACGAATACGGAATGATGCACAAATACAACGTCCGCCAAAAACCGTCGCCTGCAAGTTTATTGGGGTCTCCGGGATGGTCCGAATACTTATGATGCAGCCGATGGCGGTTTACCCAGGCGACCGGATCGACGTAAAGCCCGAAGAAGTTATTCACGAGCGTGACGAGTTTTATGAACCATGGTTTATAGTCGAGCGAGCGGTGGGCGATGCCCAGGTGCAGAACATCAGCGAGATACACGCCGGAAAGAAACCAGAAGAAGAAAAAATAACCTGCGCCGGTTATCAGGCCTGTCCAGGGACCCAGATCGGCCGGAGCAAAAATCACGCACGCCAGCAAATAGAAAAAAATTATCGAATAGCCTATGACATTGTATATTTTCAAAATCGGCCTCCCTGCCATCATCTGAACCGAAATTAGAACCTCCTTCAAATAATAAGTAAAGGGGTTAAGGGTGCGTACTCGCGACGGGGATTTGCATAAGAACAAATGACGCCGTTCAACCAATACGCTTTACACCCATGAAGCTCAATTGTTTTCCCGGGAACGTCTTTCTGACCGGCGCGACAGGTGTGCTCGGCGGCCGCATTCTGAAAGACCTTTTGCAATTGACATCGTCCCGCATCTATTGCCTGGCGCGGGGCAGGGATGCAGCGAATTGCCGCGAGCGCGTTCGATCGTTTCTGCGCGTGTATGACGACGGGGGCGCGCTGGAGCCGGAGTTTCTCTCCCGCGTGACCGTGCTGCGGGGCGACGTAACGCAGGAGCGGCTCGGGCTCTCAAAGGCGGATTTTGCCGAGCTTCAAAGCCACACCGATATGACGATCCATGCAGCCGCGAACACGAGCCTGTTGCTCAAATACAAACGGCTCGAGCCGATCAATGTTCGGGGCACCGGCCGCGTGATCGAGTTCTGTCTCGGCACCGCAGAAAAATCGCTTTCTTACATCTCAACTTACACGGTGATGGGCGACAAGACTTTCGACCGGAGCATCCGCTTCCGCGAGACCGATTACGATCTGGGCCAGGGGTTTGAGTACATGAACTACCAGCGCTCCAAGTTCCGCGCCGAAGCCATGGTACGGGCCGCGCAGGAGCGCGGTTTGAAATGGCGCATATTCCGGCCGGGCCAGATCTACGGAGATTCGGTCACCGGCGCATATCCGCATTCGGCGACGCAGGTCACGGGATTGTTCTACGACCTCTTCAAAACCGCGATGGACACGCGGGTAATGCCGGAATCGTACATCCACTACGACGTCGTTCCCGTGGATTACGTGAGTCGCGGGATCATCGCTCTGTCCGCGGGTGCGGCGAATTTCTTCGACGTCTATCACCTGATCAATCCCGACGCAAAAACTTTCGTGCAGGTCATGGGACTGCTGCGCGAGATTGGCTATCCTATCGATCTGCTCCCCGAAGAAGTCTACAAGCAGAAACTGCGCAGTGGCGGGATCACCAAGAACGGCGCCCCTTATACGAGCACGATACTGAAGGCTTTCAGTCTTTGGTATTTCACCTCCAAGATCAGCTTCTGCGGCAGCGCGATGACGGACTGCGAGTACACGCGCTCGAAGCTCGAGACGCTGGGAGTGACGTGCGCACCCATCAACCGCAAGCTGATGGAAACCTATGTGCATGCCGGCATCCGGGAAGGGTACTTTCCGCGGCCTTCGCACGCTGAGTACCACGATGCAGCACGGGCTACGGCGGGCTTTCCAGCGGAACTTCTCAGCCCGCAGGGATCGCCGTCATGATGAAATGGTGGGGTTGGGGCGACCCGGATTTGACGTTCCCGATGGCTGACAAGCCGAATCTGTGGCCGTGGGTAGCAAAGAAGCTGGGCATTGCAAGTGCGTCGCCCACGGCCGCGCCGGTAGATCTTGCCTCCATTCATCTGTCGCCGACGCGGGCGAGCGCTGAATTGCTCGATGAACTGCGTCAGATCCTGCGGCCCGGACAGATCATGCTGGAGCCGCTTGAGCGCCTGCTTCACAGTTATGGGAAAAGTTTTCCCGACCTCTTGCGCATTCGCAACGGCGTAGTGCAACGGGCGCCCGACGCCGTGCTTCTTCCGGATACGCACGAGCAGGTAGAAGCTCTCGTCAAGCTCGCGCACCAGCGCAACTTCTGCCTGATCCCTTTTGGCGGCGGCACGAACATCGTGGGCGGGATCAACCCCGAAGCCGGCGAAGCGCGTCCGATGATGACGCTCAGTCTGCGCAACATGAACCGTCTGCTTGCAATCGATCCGGAATCGCGGACCGCGACGATACAGGCTGGAGCGCTTGGCCCGAAGCTCGAGGCCGATCTGGCAAAACAAGGCCATTCGCTCGGCCATTACCCCGACTCTTTTGAATACTCAACGCTGGGCGGGTGGCTCGCCACCCGCTCGGCGGGCATGCAGTCAGATGCCTACGGCAGGATCGAAGACATGGTCGTTTCGATCAAGATGGCTACGCCCTCGGGCACGATCATCACGAAAGCCGTTCCGGCGTCCTCCGCCGGCCCCGATCTGAATCGCATCATGCTGGGGTCCGAAGGCATCCTGGGCGTCATCACCGAAGCGACGATGCGCGTCCACAAAACGCCTGCCATCAAGGATTACCGCGGTTATCTCTTTAAAAGTTTTGCAGATGGCGTGCGCGCGATACAGGAATGCCTGGAGCGGGGATTCGCCCCGAGCATGATCCGGTTGCAAGACAGCGGCGAGAGTGAGCTCGCTTTCAATATGAAAGCCCCCAGGCACGGGCTGGAGGGCTGGCTGCAGAAACAGGTGAAGGCCTGGCTCAGATCCCGCGGCTACACCGCGCCGTGCATCCTGATCGTCGGCTTCGAGGGCGAGGAACAGTCGATTGCGGCGACCCGCCGTGCCGTGCTCGCGATATTGAAAAGCCATGGCGGCTTCCCTCTCGGCAAGAGCGTGGGCGCGACGTGGTCGAAAGACAAGTTCAACATCCCTTATCTGCGCGATTACATCATGGACTACGGTTGCATGGCCGATGTCGCGGAGACGTCGACGCTGTGGTCGAAGGTGCTGCCGCTTTATGCCGGCACCGTCGAAGCGGTCAAAGCACGCTTTCGACAGGAAGATGGCACGGGTTACATTGGCTGTCATATCTCTCATACCTACAAAACCGGCGCCTGCCTCTACTTCACGTTCGCCGCGCGACAACCCAAGGGCAACGAGCTCGAGCACTACTACGGATACAAGCGCCTCGTTACCGATACGATCGTCAGCCTGGGCGGTACTCTCAGCCACCATCACGCAGTCGGCACCGAGCATAGGCCATGGATGACGCAGGAAGTATCTCCTGCGGCGCTGCAGGCCCTTCATGCGCTCAAGACTTCGCTGGATCCGCAACACGTATTGAATCCAGGCAAGCTTTTGCCGGAACAAGGCGTGGCCCGCATCGGCGCGCAAACAGAAAATGCAGGTGGTGGTGCGCGTATACCGGCCATGTCCATGATCACCGGCTGACGATTTTAGCCAAGCATCCAACTGCGGGTTGCTTAACCTTCCGGGCCCGGCGCGTTGCCGCGCATTTTTCAAACAAAAAAGCCACCGCAGGGTGGCTTTTATTGTTTGGCGTCCCCAACGGGATTCGAACCCGTGTTACCGCCGTGAAAGGGCGATGTCCTAGGCCTCTAGACGATAGGGACAAATCAGGACTTACAGATAAAACCGAAAAGCTGGTGGAGGTAAGCGGGACATCCATGGCCGGATTAACCAACTGTTCCGATTCATTTTCCACCAAAACCGTGGGATACCCCTAGGGATACCCCAAAGCCAAGGCCGAGATTATACAGATACCGCCCCTCTTTTTCAAAAAATTTGCCGTTCGTCGGATGGGGTTCTCCTCGGGTTGTTTTTCCATATGGGTTTGAGAGGTTTGGTTTTGCCCATCAGGGCAACCCAACTCAATAACAAAAATAGGAGAACACCATGAACTTCACATACGATTTATCTGCACATCAAAAATTTGCCGACAGCATCACCCCGCTAACAATTAAACGCACACCCGTCGATCAGCTTTGGCAAATATTGCGGGATTTGACAAGCTCACTTTCCGCAGTATCACAAGCCCTTGGTGCGAATTCGTTAGGTGCTCGTGTTGATGGCACCAGCAGAGGCCCGCATTTATTGCGTGCTCGAATCGAGGATGCATTGCACGATGTTGGGAATGCCATTCGTGCCCGCTCTGGCGATCATGGCCATGACGTGATCGCGGAACCGCATCCGCCGACTGACGCACAGGAAAAACGCCGTCCCAA
>JANYDM010000013.1 GCA_025363575.1 Betaproteobacteria bacterium
CGATAAAAATTCCGAACCAGATGAGATCGAAGCCGGCTTTCTGGATCATCGGCAGCACCACCGCCGAGGTCAGCACGATCATCGAAATACCGTCGAGCGCGGTGCCCAATATAATGTACAGCACGCACAGCACGCTGATCAGCGCGAACGGACTCAGATTGAACGCGCCCACCCATTCGGCGAGCGCGCGCGGTATGCCGGTGAACGCCATCGTCATGCTCAGGAACGACGCGCCCGCGAGGATGAACATAATCATGCACGACACGCGCGTCGCGCCCATCAGACTGTCGAGAAAATTCCGCCAGTTAAGCGAACCGCTCCACCACGCGATCGCCAGCGAGCCCAGCACGCCATAGGCGGCGCATTCGGTGGCGGTGGCCCAGCCCGCCATCAGCACCCACACGATAAACAGGATCAGCAGCGAGCACGGGATCAGATTGCCCGACGTTTTTATTTTCTGCATGAACGTGGTTGGCGCGTCCGGCTTCGGCGTCAGTTCCGGATGGCGCCACGCCCACCAGATGATGTAGCCCGAAAACAGCGCCATCAGGATAAAACCGGGTATGAAGCCGGCGAGGAAAATGCGGATGATCGACGCGTCGGCCGCCACCGCATAGACGACCATCGTGATCGACGGCGGAATCAGGATGCCCAGCGTGCCCGCCGTCGCGAGCGCGCCCAGCGCCATTTTCTCGTCGTAGCCGCGCTTCAGAAGCTCGGGCAGCGCGACTTTTGAAATCGTCGCGCAAGTCGCCGCCGACGAGCCCGAAACCGAGCCGAATATGCCGCAGCCGAGTATGGTCGTGTGCATGAGCCGGCCCGGCACTTTGTTGAGCCATGGCGAGAGCCCTTCGAACATTTCCTCGGACAGCTTGGTGCGAAACAGGATCTCGCCCATCCACACGAACATCGGCAGCGCCGCGAGCGCCCACGAGGCGTTCGAGCCCCAGAAGGACGTGAAGAGATTCTTTCCCGGCGGCGTGCCGGTAAAAAACGCCATGCCGATCCAGCCGACGATCGCAAGCGTCATGCCTATCCACACGCCGCCCGCCAACAGCAGCATCATGATGAAGAGCAACAGCCCGGCGATTTCGATGAGTTCCACCGCGCGCCTCTCGTTCTATACGTCTTCGGTGAAATCGCCGCGCGCGTGGCGCTCTTCGACCGCGATGACATAGCCCGGTTTGCCGCCGCGCGCGACGGTGACGAGCTCATCGAGCACTGCCACCAACAGCAGGAACGCGCCGACGACGAACGACAACTGCGGTATCCACATCGGGATCACGATGAGGCCGTTCGCCATGTCGTGAAATCTCCAGCTGTCGTAAACGAACCGCGCCGCCCAGAACGCAAGAAAACCGACGAATACGACCGCCACGGTGAGAGACAGAATCTCGAAGCGATGCCGCGCGCGCTCACCGAGCTGCTCGAGCAGCAGGCCGACGCGCACGAAATCGCCGCGGCGGAAGGTGTGCGCCATGGCGAGAAACGACCCCGCGGCGCAGAACCACGCGACGAGGTCATCTGTGCCGCCGGTGCGCAGGCCGAACTCGCGCATCGCGGTCGAGCCTATCATCACCGCGAAAATCGCGAACACAAAAAACGCCGCGAGATAGCCCGCGGCGTCATAGAGGAAATCGAGGCTTTTGCGCATTACATCTTGCGATAAGCGTCGATCACCGCCTGCCCGTCAGGCCCGGCTTTTTTGAGCCAGTCCTGCAGCATCACGTCGCCGACTTTTTTCATGTCCGAAGTAAGCTGCGCGCTCGGCTTGTGGATCGTCATGCCGTTCTTGGTCAGCTGCTCGTAGTACCACTGGGATTTTTCCTGCGAGGTTTTCCAGCCGCGCGCTTCGGCGTCCGCCGCCGCCTTGAGCAGGCCGTCCTGCGTCGCCTTGTCGAGCGCATTGAATGCTTTCTGGTTCACGATCACGGCGTTCTTCGGCAGCCAGGCCTGCGTATCGTAGAAATTCTTGATGTACTCGAAAGTCTTGGTGTCGAAGCCGGTCGCGCCCGACGTCATCATCGAATCGATCACACCGGTGGCCATCGCCTGCGAAAGTTCGGCAACCTGCACGGTCACCGGCTGTGCGCCCACGAGCTCGGCTATCCGCGCCGTCGCCGGGCTGTATGCGCGCCATTTGAGCCCCTTCATGTCGGCGCCTGAATTGAGCGGCTTCTTGCTATAGATGCCCTGCGACGGCCACGGCACGACGTAGAGGAGCTTGATGTCCTGCGCGGCCAGCATTTTCTCGAGCGCGCCTTTCGACGCCTTGTAGAGCTTCATCGAATCGGCGTAGCTCGTGGCGAGAAACGGCACACCGTCGATCCCGAAGAGCGCATTTTCATTTTCGAAATTGACGAGCAGGATTTCGCCGGCCTGCGCCTGCTCGCCTTGCACCGCGCGCTTGATCTCGGGCGCCTTGAAGAGCGATGCATTGGCATGCACCATGATCTTGAGCTTGCCGCCGGTCGCTTTATCGGCATCGGCCGCGAACTGCATCAGATTTTCGGTGTGGAAGTTGGTCGGCCCGTACGCCGACGGCAGATCCCATTTGACTTGCGCCGATGCGGCGCCGGCAACGCACAGCGCAAGTGCTGCCACTGAAAGCTTCAATCCACGCATTTTTTGTCTCCCTTTGATTCGATTCCAGCCAGCGCAGATGGTGGTCGGGATTAACTCCATTGTCAACACGACAGCCACTGCTTGCAGCGCTACAGGCATGCTGCTATGTTGCATCTTTCCCGCCTGACATCCTGTTCCTCACCCGATAGTCCGGAAGTCCCTTGGCCGCGCCTGAAACCTCGCATCACCGCTGGCAATTCTGGATAGACCGCGGCGGCACTTTCACCGACGTCGTCGCGCGCAGGCCCGACGGCAGCCTCGTCACCCACAAGCTCCTCTCCGAGAACCCCGGCCGCTATCGCGATGCCGCGGTCGCGGGCATTCGCCGCCTGCTCGGCATTGCCGAAGACGGGCGCATACCGGGCGAGCTGATAGACGCGGTGAAGATGGGGACTACGGTGGCGACCAATGCGCTGCTCGAGCGCAAGGGCGAGCCGACGGCGCTGTTCATCACGCGCGGCTTCCGCGATGCGTTGCGCATCGCGTACCAAAACCGGCCGCGCATATTCGATCGCCATATCGTGCTGCCTGAGCTGCTCTATTCGAGCGTGACCGAAGTCGACGAGCGCATCGGCGCGCGCGGCGAAGTACTGCTCGCACTCAACGAAGAGAAGACGCGCCAGGATCTCGAAGAAGTCTACGCGAACGGATTTCGCTCGGTCGCCATCGTGCTGATGCACGGCTACCGTCATCAACAGCACGAGAAGCTCGTCGCCGCCATGGCGCGCGACATCGGCTACACGCACGTCTCGGTGTCGCATGAAGTGAGCCCGCTGATGAAACTCGTCAGCCGCGGCGATACCACGGTTGTCGACGCGTACCTTTCGCCCATCCTGCGCAGCTACGTGGATACTGTCGCCCGCGAATTGCGCGATGTGCGCCTCATGTTCATGCAGTCGAGCGGCGGGCTCACCGATGCGCGGCGATTTCAGGGCAAGGATTCGATACTGTCGGGACCCGCGGGCGGCATCGTCGGCGCGGTGCGCACATCCGCCGCGGCCGGTTTCAACAAGATCATCGGCTTCGATATGGGCGGGACGTCGACGGACGTGTCGCACTTTGCCGGCATGCAACTGAGCGACATGGAACGCGCGTTCGAGACGCAGGTCGCGGGTGTGCGCATGCGCGCGCCCATGATGAGCATACATACCGTAGCGGCAGGCGGCGGCTCTATCCTGCATTTCGACGGCGCGCGCTATCGCGTCGGGCCTGATTCAGCCGGCGCCAATCCCGGTCCGGCAAGCTACCGCAAGAATGGGCCGCTGACCGTCACGGACTGCAACGTAATGCTCGGCAAGGTGCAGCCGCAATTTTTCCCGCCGGTATTCGGTGTCGACGGCAACGAGCCGCTCGATGCGGCCATCGTTCGCGAAAAATTCGCGCTACTCGCGCGCGAAATCAAGGACAAAACCGGCAATGACCGTACGCCCGAGCAGGTCGCCGAAGGCTATGTCGACATCGCGGTCGGCAACATGGCTAACGCGATCAAGCAGATTTCCGTGCAGCGCGGCCACGACGTCACCGAATACACGTTGTGCTGCTTCGGCGGGGCGGCGGGTCAGCATGCCTGTCTCGTCGCCGACGCGCTTGGCATGACGCGCGTTTTTCTGCATCCGCTGGCCGGCGTGCTGTCCGCCTACGGGATGGGGCTTGCCGATATGACTGCGATGCGCGAGCAAGCCGTCGAAGCCCGGCTCGAAACTGCCAATCTCCCGGCCCTGGAGGATGCGCTCGACAAACTGGCGCACGCTGCCGGGGAAGAACTGCTGAATCAGGGCGTGCCGCGGGAGCGCACGCGCATAGTCAGGCGCATCCACCTGCGCTACGACGGCACGGATTCCTCGCTGGTTGTTAACTTCGCAGACATCGCCGGCATGATCGCGCAATTCGAAACTGCGTACCGCATGCGCTACAGCTTCCTCATGCCCGGGCGCGCTTTGATCGTCGAAGCAGTTTCAGTAGAGGCGATCGGCGAATCCGATGCGCCGCTGGTGACGGCTGCGCCGGCAGCGCGCAGCAGCGGAACACCGGCAGTTGCCGCCACAGTCAGCATGCATACCGGCAGCCGCGCCCATGCCACGCCGGCGTATCAACGCGCGGCGCTCTTACCGGGGGACAAGGTACGCGGCCCTGCGATCATCGCCGAACAGAACGCAACCACCATAGTCGAGCCCGGCTGGCAGGCTACCGTAACCGCGCTCGATCATCTCGTGCTCGAACGCGTCGAAGCGCGGCCGGCACGCGTCGCCATTGGCACCAGCGTCGATCCGGTGATGCTGGAGATTTTCAACAACCTCTACATGTCTATCGCCGAGCAAATGGGGCTGCGGCTCGCCAACACGGCTTATTCGGTCAATATCAAGGAGCGGCTCGATTTTTCCTGCGCGGTGTTCAATCAGGACGGCGAGCTCATAGCCAATGCGCCGCACATGCCGGTGCATCTTGGCTCGATGGGCGAATCGATACGCACGGTAATCCGGGAAAATAGCGGCAAGATGCACGCGGGTGACGTCTATGTGCTCAACGCACCGTACAACGGCGGCACCCACCTGCCGGACGTGACGGTCATCACGCCGGTGTTCGACGACGCAGGGACTCACGTGCTGTTCTACGTCGGGTCGCGCGGCCACCACGCCGATATCGGCGGCATCACGCCCGGGTCGATGCCGCCCGACAGCAAGGTGGTCGAGGAAGAAGGCGTGCTGATCGATAACTTCCTGCTGGTCGAGCGCGGCCGCCTGCGCGAGGAGGAAACCATTGCGCTGCTGTCGTCAGGCCAATATCCGTGCCGCAATGTCGCGCAGAACATGGCCGACCTGCGCGCGATGATCGCGGCCAATGAGAAAGGCGTGCAGGAGCTGCGCCGCATGGTCGCGCATTTCGGGCTCGAAGTCGTGCACGCGTACATGCGCCACGTGCAGGACAATGCCGAAGAATCGGTGCGGCGCGTGATCGGCGTGCTGAAAGACGGCACGTTCGAATACGCGATGGATCACGGTGCCGTGATCAAGGTCGCGATCCGCTTCAATCAGCAAAAACGCAGCGCGGTAATCGATTTCACGGGCTCGAGCGCCCAGCTCGAAAATAATTTCAACGCGCCATCGGCCGTCTGCATGGCGGCAGTGCTCTACGTATTTCGCTCGCTGGTTGATGACGACATTCCGCTTAACGCAGGCTGCCTGAAGCCCCTCGAAGTGATCATCCCCGAGCGCTCCATGCTCAATCCGCGCTATCCGGCCGCCGTGGTCGCCGGCAACGTCGAGACTTCGCAATGCGTCACCGATGCGCTCTATGGCGCGCTCGGGCTAATGGGCGCCTCGCAAGGCACGATGAACAACTTCACGTTCGGCAACGAGCGCTATCAGTATTACGAGACGATTTCCGGCGGCTCCGGCGCGGGGGTATTTAACGCCGGCGCGGACGGCGCACTGCGGGGCTTCGACGGCGTTGATGTGGTGCAGACGCATATGACGAATTCGCGGTTGACGGATCCGGAGATTCTCGAATGGCGCTTTCCGGTGCTGCTCGAAAGCTTCGCGATCCGCGCGCGCAGCGGCGGCGCCGGCAAATGGCGCGGCGGCAACGGCGCGGTGCGGCGCGTACGCTTTCTCGAGCCGATGACGGCGGCGATCCTCTCCGGCCATCGCATCGTGCCGCCCTACGGCATGAGCGGCGGCAAGGCCGGCGCGGTCGGCTACAATTACGTCATCCGCCGCGATGGCATGCGCGTCAATCTCAAAGGCTCTGACAAGATCGACATGCAGGCCGGCGATGTATTCGTGATCGAAACGCCGGGCGGCGGTGGCTACGGCGGGAGCGAACCGATTCGACCATCAGCTAAAGATGAGTAGTAACGATAGAAGAGAGCCGTTCGCCCTGAAGTATCGAAGGGCGAAGAGGGACCGCCGTTTAGAGCAACCCCCGGCCATTCATGCTTCGATACCTCAGCACGAACGGCCTCCTGTGAGTTTTTGCAATGACTTCTAAGTTGAACGTTTCACCGGCGCGATCTCTGCTGTGCGTCGCCGCAGTGCTCTGCGCAGTGCCCGCGCACGCCCAGCCCTACCCGTCCAAACCGATCCGCATCATCGTGCCGTTCGCGGCCGGCGGCCCCAGCGATTTGTTTGCGCGCGCGGTCAGCCAGTTGCTGACCGAGGCATGGGGCCAGCCCGCGGTCATCGACAATCGGCCGGGCAATAGCGGCAACGTCGGTGTCGCGGCGGCGGCGCACTCTGCCGCTGACGGCTATACGCTCACTACCGTGTCGCTCGCATTCGCGGTCGCGCCTGCTCTCGATAACAAGCTCGGCTACGATCCGGTCAAGGACCTCGCGCCGATCTCACTGCTCGCGAGCATCAACAACATTCTGGTCGTGCATCCGGGCTTGCCGGTGAAGTCGGTGAAAGAGCTCATCGCATTCGCCGCCGCGCGTCCCGGCCAGGTGACGTTCGCATCCGGCGGCGCGGGCGGCGCGCAGCATTTATCCGGCGAGCTCTTCGCGAGCATGGCGAACGTGAAGATGACGCACATCCCGTACAAGGGCAGCGCGCCGGGGCTCACCGCGCTGATCGGCGGTGAAACCATGATCGGGTTTACCGACATGGTCATTACGCTGCCGCACGTCAAATCGAACCGGCTGCGCGCGCTCGCGGTCACCGGCGCGCAGCACTCGCGCCTGATGCCGGAGCTGCCCACCATCGCCGAATCGGGCCTGCCCGGCTATTCGGTTACCGCGTGGTTCGGCCTGCTCGCGCCGGCCGCAACGCCGCGCGAAATCATCACGCGCATCAGCGCCGAAGTGCAAAAAGGTTTCAGGACGCCGCAGATGCAGGAGCGCTTTTCTGCGATGGGCGCGGATGCAGTCGGCAACTCACCCGAGCAGTTCGCCGCGTTCCTCAAAACCGAAATGGCGAAATGGGCCAGGGTTGTCAAGGCAGCGGGCATCCGCAGCGAGCAATGAAACTCATGCATAACTTTCAGAGGAAATTTCTCATGCGCAGCATGCTGGCTTTTGCGATGTCCGTTTTGACCATTGGTTTTACTCATGCTGCAGAGACGCCCTACCCCAACAAACCCATACGCATCATCCTCACCGTGGCGCCGGGCGGCGGCTCGGACATCACGACGCGCACGGTCGGGCAGAAGCTCACTGAAGCGTGGGGACAGCAGGTCATCGTCGACAATCGCCCGGGCGGCGGCGGCATAGTCGGCATGGAAATCGCAGCGCATGCCAACCCCGACGGCTATACGCTGCTGCTCGGCACGATAGGGCCGGTCGCGGTCAATCCGAGCCTCTACAGCAAGCTGCCGTACGACCCGGTCAAAGACTACGATCCCGTGGCGCGCGGCGTTTCCGCCTTGAACATGCTGGTCGTGCATCCGTCGCTGCCGGTGAATTCGGTGCGCGACCTCATCAGCTACGCGAAAGCGAATCCCGGCAAGGTGAACTTCGGCTCGTCGAGCGTCGGTTTCGCTGATCATCTTGCCGGTGAATTGTTCAACACGCTTGCCGGCGTGAAGATGACGCACGTGCCGTATAAAGGCGGCGCGCCGGCGATGCTGGATCTGCTGGCCGGCAATATCCAGGTCATCTTCGCGACGGTGTCGACAGCGGTCACCTACGTCAAGGCCAACCGCATCCGCGCGCTGGCAGTGACTTCGGCGAAAAGAGTCGATCTGTTTAAGGACCTGCCGACGGTGGCCGAGGCGGGCGTGCCCGGCTATCAGGTGGACAACTGGTACGGGTTCTTCGCGCCGCGCGGCACGCCCAGGCCCATCATCGCGAAACTGCACGCGGAGATCAATCGCGAGCTGCTGCTGCCCGATGTCAAAGACCGGCTCGCCGGTCTTGGCATCTTTCCTTTCCTGCTGCCGACGCCGGACGCCTTCGGCGACTACGTCAAAGATGAAATCAAGAAGTACGCAAAAGTCGTCAAGGATTCGGGTTCGCGCATCGACTGACGCCGGCGGGGCGTTGCGAGCCCGTGCGTTGTTACTGCGCCGCCTGCGCGATCTGGATCACGGTAACGCGCGCGAAATGGAGTGACTCTTACTCCTGAGCCGGCTCGACGCCGTCCTTTTTTTTCACGTCGGGATCGAGGCCGAGAAAACGCAGTATCCACACCAGCACGAAGCCCGCAACGAGTGGCCACCAGTGCATGAGCACGACCGCGAGGATGGCCGACAGCGCATAGGTGAGGCCGAGCAGGAACACACCGTAGTGCCGGGTGCGCTTGTAGGTGGCCATGAGCGCCACCGCCATGAAGACGAACGACGCGGCGAAAATGTAGATGAGTATTTGCATGGATGCGGAAGAGTAAAAACGCCGATTTTACACCGGCACGCAGTCACCTCTGCATGCGACGCCTGATGACGGCTGTTATCATACGCAAACAAGAATCGGAGGATGATTTGGCGCACGCTTCGCCCAAAAGCACGCTTTCCACCTGCTGCACCGCGCACGCACTGCATGACGGACTGTCCGACGTCAGCTATGTGCTGCTGCCGATACTGGCGCAGGCGTTCGGCCTCACGCTCGTGCAGGTCGGCGTCATCCGGTCGACGTGGCGCGCGGCGACCGCGATCTTTCAGACTCCCATCGGGCTCGCCGCGGAGCGCCTGGGCGCGCGCAATCTGCTTGCGGTCGGCACCGCGGCAAGCGGCCTCGCGTTCATCGCGCTCGGTCAGTCGGCTGGCTTTGCGGCAATACTCGTTGCACTGTTCTTCGCCGGCTTCGGCTCCGCGTTCCAGCACCCGCTGTGCTCGACGCTCATTTCGCACGCCTATCCGGGCAACGGACGCCGTGCGGCGCTCGGCACCTACAATTTTTTCGGCGACGTCGGCAAATTCGCATTCGGCGGCGCCGTCAGCCTGCTGTTCGTCGCCGGCATCCCGTGGCAGGTGCCGATCACCGTATTCGGTGCGCTGGCGCTCGCGTGCGCGCTGTTGATACTGCTGGCGCTCGATGCGACTGCGGGGCGCAGCGAGCCCGTGAAAGCAGCGGCGCATGCGCCTGCGCCCCCCACAGGCTGGGGCATCCGCAATCGACCGGGCTTTATCGCGCTGTGCCTCATCGAAGTGGTCGACACCAGCGTGCGCACCGGCTTCCTCACTTTCATCGCCTTCCTGATGCTGGCAAAACATCTGCCCGCGGGATGGGCCGCGCTGTCGGTGCCGCTCATCCTGATCGGCGGCATGGCGGGCAAACTCGCGTGCGGGCATCTGGCCGAGCGCTTCGGCATCGTGCGCACGGTATTCATCACCGAACTCGCCACCGGTGTCGGCATCCTGCTCATGCTGGTGCTGCCCGACGTCGCCGCCTACCTCGTCTTGCCGCTGCTCGGCATCGCGCTGAACGGCACTTCGTCGGTGCTGTATGCAACCATCGGGGACGTCGTCGACCCTGACCGCCTGCCGCGCGCGTTCGGCCTTTTTTACACAATCAATTCGGTGTGCGGATTGATCGTGCCGCTGGTATTCGGATTGATCGGCGACCTGTTCAGCGTTTCCGCGTCGATTGCGATCTGCGGGGTGCTGGCATTTGCGACGCTCCCGCTGTGCTTCCTGCTTGCGCGTGCATTGCCGCGGACGCACAATCAAGCAATCGCCTGAACTTTCAAATCGCTTCAACGCCAACCTCGAGGACACACGTCATGGCCAAACAACGCATCAGCTACGTACCGCTGGAGAAAATGGACGCTGCCCAACGCGCCGAGATGGAACGCTGCGCCCGTGAAGGCACGCCGCGCCCCGAAAGCACCGCGGTGCGGGCGCACGTGCCGGCGTGCTTCTGGTTTTTCGCGAATTCGTGGAACGACGTATTCAGAAACGGTATCCTCGATCATCCCTTGAAGGAGTTGTGCCGCGTCTACGTGTCGCGCTCGGTAATCTGCGAGTTCTGCGGCAACCAGCGCTCGATCAGAGGCGCCAGCGAGGGGCTCAATGAAACGCATTACGACGATCTCATCAACTTCGAGAAGTCGGTCAAGTACGACGAGCGCCAGAAAGCCGCCCTCGCCTATGCTGAAGCGATCACGTGGCGGCTCGACACCGACGATGCCTTTTGGGAGCGCATGTACAAGCACTTCAACGAACCCGAACTGGTCGAGCTCGGCTGCGCGATCGGACTGACGCTCGGGCAGCAAAGCTGGCTGCGCCTCCTGAACATCGAGCACCATCAGGTGATGCCGGGCACCGCCGCGTCGATGGCGCCGGGATTCGAAACGCCGGAGGCCCTCGCCAAATCCAAAGCGTCACCCGATTACTGGGCGAACAAGAAACCCGCGGCAAAGACAACCACCGCCTAGCCGGTTCACAGCGTTCGACATGAGTCCCCGGCGATGGGCGCGATAACCGACACCCTGATCGACCTGCCCGCGGGCAGGATCTTCTATCGCGATTCCGGCGGCGCCGGGAACCCGCTCGTTTGCCTGCACGCAGCATCCGGCAACAGCATGCTGTGGGAATATCAAATCCCCGCCTTCACTGCCGCGGGATTTCGCTTCATTGCGCTGGACCACAAAGCCACCGCGCGCGGCAGTAACTCGTCCGCGCTGCTCGAAGGGTTGCTGGCCAAATTGCAGATCGAACGATGCCATCTGCTCGGCACCGCCGCGGGTGGCGGCGCCGCGCTGCAATTTGCGCTGACGCATCCGCAGAAGCTGCGCAGTCTTATCGTCGCTAACAGCATAGGCTTCGTGCTCGACCAGGAATACCTGGATATGAGCAAACGCATTCGCCCGCCCCAGTTCTTCAATGAGCTGCCCCTGGAATTTCGCGAGCTGGGTCCCTCGTATCGCGCAGCCAACACGGCCGGCGCCGCGCGCTGGCTTGCGTTATCGGAACAGAAACAGGCGAGCGCCGGCGCCGTGGTCAAGGACGGCGGCAACGTCGAAGTCACGTGGGCGAAACTGAAAACCCTGAAAGTGCCCACGCTGCTGGTGACCGGCGATGCCGACCTCTACACGCCGCCCGCGGTATTGCGCATGTTCGCGCAGCGCATGCCGCACGCCGGGACTACCGTCATCGCCGACAGCGGGCACTCGTCATATTGGGAAAACCCTCTCGCGTTCAATGAGGCCGCGCTTGCGTTCCTGCGCAAGCACTGACAGCTCATTTTTCAAGAAAAGCGCGGCGCGCATGCCGTTTATTTTGTCGCGCGGGCATGGGATACTGACAACACTCAACCGACCCGAGGTAGCGTTATGACATCGGCCGTCCGCGCATTCATGCTCGCCACCGCTCTGCTCGTTCCACTCACCGTGCTCGCGCAAACGCCGGACGCCAAGGGCCCGCCGCTGCCCAACGGCAAAGGCAAGCAACTGGCTGAGGCCATTTGCACGGCGTGCCACGCAAGCAGCCTCATCCTCAACAGTTCGGGTTATACGCGCGAGCACTGGAAAGAGCTCACCGGCTATATGATCGACCTCTCGAATAACAAAGCGGCGCAGGACGAGATCCTCGATTACCTTGCTGCGACCTTCCCGCCGAACACGAAGCGCGCGCCGAAACTCGTGCCGGGCAAGCTCGAGGTCACGTTCAAGGAATGGGTCATGCCGCGGCTTGGCCAGCGCACGCGCGATCCGATCCAGGCGGCCGACGGCACGATCTGGTACGCGGGCCAGTTCGGCAACCTGATCGGGCACCTCGATCCTAAAACGGGCGCCATCAAAGAGTACGAACTGCCCGCCAACTCGATGCCGCACACCGTGAATCTCGATCCAAAAGGCCGGCCATGGTTCTCCGGCAACAAGAACGGCTCGATCGGCTGGATCGATGCCGCGACCGGCAAGGCGACCGTCTACAAGATGCCCGACCCCGCGGCGGTCGACGTGCACACGATCACGTTCGACAAAAAGGGGTTCGTGTACTTCACTTTCCAGTGGGCCAATATGATCGGCCGCCTCGATCCGGACAGTGGCGATATCAAGCTCGTCAAAGTCGCGGCGGAGCGTTCGCAACCGTACGACATCAAGTTCGATAACGAGGGCACGCTGTGGGTTTCGTGCAACGCGCGTCCGTGCCTGCTCAAGGTCAATCCCGACACACTCGACATCACCGAGGTCAAGCTGCCCGCGGGTGCCACGACGGTTCGCCGCTTCGACGTCGCGCCTGACGGCATCATCTGGTACGTAAACTCCGGCGGCGGCCGCCTCGGCCGCTTCAACCCGAAAACAGGCGACATCACCGAATACGAATCTCCGTCGGGCCCGCGCTCGCATCCTTACGGCATCGTCGTCATGGACGGCGGCGTTTGGTACAACGAATCGGGTATGCGGCCCGATCCGCTCGTGCGTTTCGACATCGCGACGGAAAAATTCCAAAGCTGGGCGATCAAATCCGGCAATGTCTACGCCGGCATCCTGCGCAACGCGCGCAAGACCCGCGAAGGCACGCTGCTCATCCACCAGACGGCTACCAACCGCATCATCGAGGTGGTTCCGCAGAAGGCACGCGTGGCGCAGCGCTAGGCGCGCTGCCGGGGTCGTATTTAAGCCGCCTTGAGCTTGCCGCCGCGCGCGGCGATCAATCCCGGCACGCGCGACGCGCGCACGTAAACGAAGCCATCGAACATGCGGCGCTGGGTGCGGAAGAACGCGCCCTGCTCTGCGTGCCACGCGCCGTTCACTTTCGCAACCGACGCGCCGACGACGAGAATGCCCGATGGCATCGCGATGCGAATCGGCGCTTCTGCGTCAGGCGTGGTGCGCGTCACGGCATGCACGAGGCTGCCTTCGATGCGCGCGGCAACCGCCATGCACAGCGAGACTGTGAGCGGCAGCGCGCGATGCGGCTGCCCGTTGGACAGCATGCGGCCCGTGAGGTCGACGCTGTCGCCCTTCATCGTTTCACCGGATAACGACGGCGCGTCCTGCGGCCCCGACACGAACCCGACGAAAGGAACGACGCGCTTTTTTTCTGCGTCCGCTGCGTCTCTACCGATGCCCATTGCGATGGAAGCTGCAATCCGTATCTTGCCGAGTTTGGCAAGCAGTTCGGCCGACGCGTCGAGCGCCTCGGGCATTTCAATACCGGTGAGGCCCAGATCGGCGGCATTCAGAAAGCAGCACGCGTTGGCCGCATCGATCAGCGAAGCGCGTATTTTGCCGACGCCAGGCACATCGAGCGTATCGACGACGTTGCCCGTCGGCAGCAATTTACCGGTGGTGGCGCCGCCGGGATCGCGAAACTCGAGCTTGACCGGCGAGCCCGTGCCCGACACACCGGGGATCGCGAGATCGCCGTCAACCGCCGACAAGCCATCGTCGAGCGCAAAACGCGCATGGATGATTTTTTTGGTGTTCGTATTGTGTACGCGGACTAAAGCTTCCTTGCCGCTTGCCTTGAGCACGCCTTCATCGACCGCGAACGGCCCCATCGCGGACGACATGTTGCCGCAGTTTCCGCTGTAGTCGACCTTCGCTTCCTTCACCTGCACCTGCGCAAACGTGTAGTCGATGTCGGCGTCGGGACGCGTCGGCACGCCAACGATGCAGACTTTCGACAGCGATGAAATACCGCCGCCCATGCCGTCGAGCTGACGGCCGTAAGGATCGGGACTGCCGATGGCCGCGAGAAAAATTTCGTCCCATTCCGCGCGGTCGCGCGGCAGATCTCGCTCATGCAGCACGATCGCGTTGCTGGTGCCGCCGCGCATGAACACCGCCGGAATTTTAAGCTGCTTCATCGTAGAGCCTCACAAGAAAGGTTCGCTGCCAATAACTGATTGCCGTCGTCGCGCGGGCAATATCTAACTGGATTTTATACCGGGGTGGCATTGCGACAAAGCGCAAAAAACCCCGCGGGTTTAGAATCGGCCATTCGATAAAAAGGAATCCCATGCGGTTGCTACCCATATACATTGTCGTCTGCCTTGCAGGTTGCCTCGCGTATGCAAATCCAGCCGGCGCCATTGAGGAAGGCAAAGCAGCGCCCCCGGCCGAGATCAAGCTGTTCGATGGCTCGCGCTTCAATCTGGCGGAACAGGCGGGCAAAGTTGTCATTATCAATATCTGGGCGACATGGTGCGCCCCGTGCCGCGCGGAAATGCCGGCGTTAGACGCCTATTATCAACAGCATCGCGCTGAAGGCCTGCAAATGATCGCCATCAGCATGGACGATCCGAAGGACGAGGCAAAGGCACGCGAAGTCGTGCGCGCCTTTGCGTTTTCGGCCGGAATGATCCGCGATGCGAATATCAAGGGCTACGGCAGAATCTGGCGCGTCCCGCTCACGTTCGTCATCGACAGGCGCGGCATCTTGCGCAAGGACGGCTGGTACGGCGATCCCGGCATCGATCTGCCGCTGCTCGAGAAAATCGTGACGCCGCTTTTGAACGCTCCATCCGCCTCAAAATAAAAAGCGCACGCCCGCCGACACCGTGTAACGCGGTTCGATTTGCAAACCGTTCACTTTCTGGTAGATCGGCACCTGCAGGAATGAAAAGACCTGCACCGCGTGCGTGACGTTGACCGTTATGCCGGGGCTTAGATAAACAAGAGTCGCACCGCTGTTCGGAATATCCGCGTTCGCGCCGGACTCGCGTTTTTCAGAGCGGGTGTTGATCTGCAACTGCGGCACGAAGCGCTCGAACGCCATGTAGCGCACGCCAAAGTTCACGTTTAATCCAGTCCCCGGACGAAAGCTTTCAACCGAATTCATCGGCTGTTGCAGCAACGCCTGACCGAAATAGTCCCACTCGCGGCTGAGCGAACCGAATTTGAACACACCGAGGAGCAAATCGGTGGTGCCCGTACCCGGCTGCACCCCTCTATCGAGCGCATTTCCCGCCTGCGGACCGGCAATAAACTGATTGTGATAACTGCCGGTGGCCAGCTTCACGCCCATCTGCAAGCCCCAGCTGTGATCGTCGGCAAATCCGAGGTAACGGCCGAGGATGCGCACGTCTCCTATGCTTTCGGTATTCGACGTCGAAACACCCGTATCGCCCGCCGCTATGGTCGTGTGGTTACGATCGAAATACGGCACCTGCGCGCTCACACCCCAGCTCGCGTTGGGACTGTAGTCGATAAAAGCGTTGTGGGTGCGAGTCACCGTGTTCTGCTGTATCTCCTGCGCGGCGGGAAGTGCGATGCTGCCGCGATCGACGGTGCCGGTTCCGGTACGCAACTGGGTCTGGTTGATGTAGTCGTAGCGATAGTCGATCCGCCAGCCCGAACCGGAGCCGAGGCCTTGCGTTGCCCAGTCAGTGCTGATGCTGCAACCGCAACTTGAACATGCCATCGCAAAAGTCGGAAGCATGCAGCCAGTCGCGGCCAGCAAACGTAAAGCCGGCCGGGCGAGCCATTTATTTCGTCCCATGTTGACCTCCCGGCGCGACCAGTTCGCCGACCTGCGCCTTGATGTCGATGTTTTGCCGCCGTCCATTCAAGTCCTCGACGGTGAGCTTGATTGCCACCTGGTCGCCTTTCATCAGCGGTTTCGCGACATCCACGAGCATTAGATGGTAACCGCCGGGTTTTAATTCCACCGGCGTGCCGGCCGGCAACTCGAGGCGCGCCAGCGGGCGCATTTTCATGACGTTATTTTCCAGCGACATCAGATGCAACTCGACTGCCTTCGCTGCCGGCGAGCTGCCACCCACGAGGTAGGTAGTCGAGCCGCTGGTGATCTTCAAATAGGCGCCGGCAACAGTCTGGCCGGGCACGGTCGCACGCGCCCACGCGTCACTGACGGTAATTTCGGCGCGGCAACTCGCCGCGCAATACAAGGCAGCGCTCACGAGCGCCAGGATGAACGACTTCATTGATGTTCCTCTCTGCAATACCGCACGCTACGGCGCAGCGTGCGCAACAAGCCGCGATCAGCCGCGGCAGCGGTTGTGCTTCAGAGCAGGAAGAACGCGGGCGGCGCCCGCGATTCGGCGAGCAGGTAAATACGTTCGATGGTGCGGAGCGCAGCCTGGCCGTACAGCACACGCTCGGTAGTAACTGCCGGGGGAACGACCCCGGGTGACGCATCATGCAGCGATGCATTGCATGCCCCGCTCGCGCAAAAAACACAATGCGCATTCGGATGCTTTTCAACCGGCAGTTGCGCCGGCAGCTTGCCGACCGCGCTGCCCGGCGCCTTGTTTTTGACAGTGCAAATCTGGTCCGCGAAAAAGTCCGCGCGCGGCGCGGCATTCGCCAACAGCGGCCATAGCGCATTGAGCGTAATGCCGAGCAGAGCGAGCGCTGCGGCAACGCGGGCGGATTGAAATAATTTATGCATAAAAATCGGGCATTGCATGACGTCGCGACCGGTCCATCGCCGTGATCATATCACCCTCAGCAGCTTCGCTTCAGGCGTTTCATCCGCATGCGCGCGCAGCAACTGCTCGAGCTCGGGGAACGCGAGAATATCCGGCGACAGCTCGCGCACGGACGAACAGCCCAGCAGCGCCATGACGCGGTGAATCTCCGTGCGCAGGATGTTGATCGCATGCGCGGCGCCCGCTTCGCCGCCGGCGGCGACGCCGTAGAGCGTGGCGCGGCCGACGAAGGCCATGTCAGCGCCGAGCGCCAGCGCTTTCACGATATCGGAGCCGCGGCGGAATCCGCTGTCGACCATCAGCATCAGGCGCCGGCCGACCGCCGCCCGTATCGCCGGCAAAGCTTCGATCGGTGAGATCGCGCCGTCGAGCTGGCGGCCGCCGTGATTGGAGATAAAGATGCCGTCGGCGCCGCTGTCGGCCGCGCGCTGGGCGTCGTCCGCGCGCAGCACGCCTTTGACGAACAGCTTGCGCGGCCAGATCTCGCGCAGCCAGCGCACGTCGTCCCAGTTGAGCGTCTCGCGCTGGGTGCGGAACTCTTCGATCGGCTTGGCGATGATGCGGCCGCCGACGTTGGTGTCCAGGTTCTGAAAGCGCGGCACGCCCGAATCGATGAGCGTGCGCAGGAACACGTTGCAAAGCCAGCGCGGATGCAGCACGCCGTCGAGCATGTTCGAAAAATTCATGCGGAACGGGATCGTGAAGCCGTTGCGCGTGTTGTATTCGCGGTTCGCCTGCACCACCACGTCGCTTGTCATGACCAGCGCTTCGTAGCCTGCATCGAGCGCGCGCATGACCAGCGCCTTGGCGGCGTCGCGGTCCTTCGACATGTAGAGCTGAAACCACAATGCGCCGCCGGCCGCTTCCTGCGCTACTTTTTCGAGCGGCTCGAACGATGCGGTCGACAGCACGAATGGAATGCCGGCGTCGCGTGCGGCGCGCGCCAGCACGATATCGGCGGCAAAGCCGTAGAGCCCCGCGGCGCCCGTCGGCGCGATGCCGAAAGGGCAATTGAATGTGCGGCCGAAAACGTCGACTGACTGGGTGCGCGCCGCCACGTCGACCAGCGTCCGCGGGCGAAAGCGAATGCGCTCGAACACCGCGCGGTTGTTGGCAAGCGTAACGTCGTCCTCGACCCCGCCCGCGAGAAACTCGTACGCCACGCGCGGGAGGCGCTTTTTCGCGATCTTGTGCAGGTCTTCGATATTCAGCGCGGCGCGGTATGACATGGCGGACGTTGCTCGTCGCTTGCGACAGCGCAAAGTATAGCAAAAGCGCCATCCGCCCACGGCGCGCGTGGTTACGGCCCGCAGAGTCGGCTACAATGCGGCTTCAGCTATCAGGAGACTTCTGCATGCCCGCCAGCAAAAAATCCAATGTCACGCGCCTGCGGCCGACGGCCGGGCCGAGACTGAAGGCCGTGCGCAACCGCATCGATGCGACCGAATGGAAAGCGCGCGTCGAGCTCGCCGCCGCCTACCGGCTGACTGCGCTGATGGGCTGGACCGACATGCTGGGCACCCACATCTCGTGCCGCGTGCCGGGCACGCATGACCAGTTTCTGCTCAACCCCTATGGCATGCTGTTCGAGGAAATCACCGCGTCGTCGCTGATCAAAGTCGATGTCGACGGCAACAAGCTGTCCGCATCGCCGTACGACGTGAACAAGGCAGGCTTTACCATCCACAGTGCCATCCACATGGGCAATCACAACGCGGACGCGGTGATGCATCTGCACACCGCGTACGGCGTCGGTGTGTCGACGCAGAAAGCAGGGCTGCTGCCGGTGACACAGATGTCGCTGACCGCGCTCGGCCTCGTGCGCTATCACGATTACGAAGGCGTCGCCTTCAATCTCGACGAGCGCGAGCGGCTGGTGAAATCGCTCGGCGACGGCGGCATGCTGATCCTGCGCAACCACGGCACGCTGACAGTAGGCGCGACGATAGGCGAGATGTTCCACCGCATGTACCGGCTCGAGCGCGCATGCAAGTTCCAGATCCACGCCATGACCGGCGGCGCGGAGCTTAATCATCTGCCGCAGGAAATCGTCGACCATGCCATCGATCAGGGCCGGCAGATTTATTCCAGGGGCGGCCAGGCCGAAGGCGGCCGGCTGGTGTGGGATGCGATGGTGCGGAAACTCGATCGGGTCGACCCCGGCTACGCGGTCTAGTCCTTTGAACGGCAAAACGGGATACGCCGCTTATGCGGCGTTTTTCACTTGTGCCGCATGCGTTGCGGGCACGGCGCTGGCGCAGGCCGGCTATCCCAACAAGGCGATCCGTTACGTCGTGCCGTTCCCGGCGGGCGGTCCACTCGATATCGTCGCGCGCTCCATCGGGCAGGAACTCAGCAAGGCATGGAGTCAGCCGGTCATCGTCGACAACCGTCCCGGCGCCGGCGGCAATATCGGCGCGGACATCGTCGCCAAGGCGCCGCCTGACGGCTACACGATCTTGATGGGAGCAGTGAGCACGCATGCAATCAACGTCACGCTTTACAACAAGCTGCCGTACGATCCTATCAAGGATTTCGCGCCCGTCACGCTGATCACTTCGGTGCCCAACGTGCTTGTCGTGCATCCATCAGTGCCGGCGAAGAACGTGAAAGAACTCATAGCGCTGGCGAAATCCCGCCCCGGCCAGCTCAATTTCGCTTCCGGCAGCACCGGCAGCGCGGGCCATCTCGCCGGCGAGCTGTTCAACGTCATGGCCGGCGTCGATATGACGCACATTCCGTACAAAGGTGCGGCGCCCGCCGTCATCGACCTCATCGCCGGCCACGTCTCACTCATGTTCGACAACCTCGCGTCCGCCCTGCCGAACATCAAGGCCGGACGCGTGCGCGCGCTGGCGGTGACGACGCTCAAGCGCTCGCCGCTGCTGCCGCAGCTGCCGACAATCAGCGAATCGGGCCTGCGCGGCTTCGACGTCAGCACCTGGTTCGGCATCTTCGCGCCGGGCGCCACGCCGCCCGATATCGTCGCCCGCCTCAATCGCGAAGTCGTGCGCATTCTGCACACGCCGGAGATGCGCGAGCGCCTCGCCACACAGGGCGCCGAGCCTGTCGGCAATCAACCGGAAGAATTCGCCGCGTTCATCAAAACCGAGATCCCCAAATACGCGAAAGTCGTCAAGGCTTCCGGGGCCAAAGCGGATTGACCGCCGCCGTGCAAGGCGCGCCGCCCGCGCCATGCGGGATAAACGCTAAACGTCGCCCGGCCGCGGCATGTACCTGATCGTCCTGCTCAATGTCATCATCCATGGCTGCCTGACCGGCAGCCGCGTGGCGATGGCGCTCTTCGCGCTCGAGTTGGGCGTCAACGCGTTTTCAATCGGCATCATGGTCGCGCTCTACTCCCTCACGCCGCTGATGCTCGGCGTGACGGCCGGCCGCGCGACCGATCGCTACGGCGTGCAGCCGCCGATGCTGTTTGGCGCGGTATTGTGCGGATGCGGCCTGATGCTGCCGTATCTGTGGCCGCGCGTGGGCGCGCTCTATTTCTCGGCGGCAGTGATCGGTGCGGCATTCGTTTTCTACAACGTGGCCGTGCAAAACCTCACTGGCGCGTGGGGCCCGCGCGAAGACCGCGCGAAGAACTTCAGCACGCTGTCGCTGGGCTATTCGATTTCCAGCTTGATCGGCCCGCTCGCGGTCGGCTACATCATCGAATATTCGGGCCACGCCACGGCATACCTGTGCCTGAGCGTGTCGACGCTCGTGGCGGTCGCCATTCTGCTGAGTTACCGGCCGCTGCGCGAAATGCGCACGCCGCGCACGCTCGAGCACACGCAGAGCGCGTTCTCGCTGCTGCGCCACGCGGAATTGCGCAAAGTGCTCATCACCGGCGCGATGCTGGTCACCGGCTGGGACCTCTACATGTTTTATCTGCCCATCTACGCGCGCTCACTGGGGCTGGCGCCGTCGACCATCGGCATCGTCCTCGGCGTTTTCGCGGTGGCCACGTTCGTCGTGCGCTTCAGCCTGCCGCGGCTCAACGCGCGCTATACGGCGCGCAAAGTGCTCGCGGTATCGATGTTCTTCGGCGCTGCCATGTTCATGGTGTTTCCGCTCGCGCACAGCGCATGGTTCATCGGCTTGCTCTCGTTCGGCATCGGGCTCGCGCTCGGCTGCGGCCAGCCGATCACGCTGCTGATGAGCTACAACCGTTCGCCGCCGGGCCGCACCGGCGAAGTCACCGGCGTGCGCATGACGCTCAATCATTTCACGCATACGCTGGTGCCCGTCATCGCCGGCGCCCTGGGCGCGGCATTCGGCATGGCGCCGGTGTTCGTGATGATAGCCGCGGTGCTGGGGACGAGCGGCTACCTGAGCAATACGGTCAAGCGCGCAGAAGGCACGCCGCACTAGCGGCCGTCACGCAACACGGGCCACGCGGCTAACTATTGTCGTCGCTGTTCGACTCGCACGTGAATTCGACGAGCTCCGCGTCCTTGTCGCTCGTGAGGCGCCCGAACGCGATCACGCCGCTGCCGTGCAGCAGCATTTCCTCGCGCCGCAGCTTGTACTCCTCGCCGCTTTTCGTGCTGATGAAAGTGCCGTTCGAGCTGCCGTCGACCAGCACGAACTTGTCCTGGCGGCGCTCGATTTGCACATGATTGCGCGACGCCATCAGGTCTTTCAGCACTATGCCGTGGTTGGGTCCGCGTCCCATGCTCAATGAAGTGACGACCACGATCTCGCGGCCGGCATGCGTCAGGCGCAAACGTGAAACCCCCGCCTGGTGCAGCACGGGATCCAGATGCCCCGGCATCTGCGTGTGATCGCTGCCGGTCTGCCACAAAACCTCGTACACGGTAATGGCTTCATGCTTGCCCTTGACGGGCAGCGCATCGAGGCGGCGCGTCGCATTGCGCTGCTCGGGCGGCAACCGCTCGATCGTCTCGGCGGTGCTGATAATCTGCCCGGCCAGTGCGAGCTGGGCCATGCGCGACGCGACGTTCACGGTGTCGCCGAACACGTCGTCATCGGTGAGCAGCACGGCGCCATGATGCAGGCCGATCCGGATCGAAATCTTGCGCTGCTGGACCGACTGCTTTTCGTGCACCCGCGTATGCATTTCGCACGCCGCCAAGACCGCCGAGCCGGGGTCCTGAAACGCGCACAACGCGCCGTCGCCGATGGTCTTTACCACGCGCCCTTTGTGCGCGACCACGACGTCCTTGAACACGTTCATGTATTCGTGCACTTCGCGGAATGCGGCCGCGTCGCCGAGCGACTCGTAGAGCCGCACGCTGTCGCTGACGTCGACAAACAGAATGGACAGATCGGCGTTTTGTTCTGGCATTTTTTACGCAGGAAGCCCGGGCGGATAGTTTCCGTCCCGCTGAAGAGGCGAATCATACTACGCCGTCATAGCGGCCCGCACTTTTGCGGGCCGGCGCGGCTATTAAGCGCGCGCTGCGCTGCGTCCTGCGATGCGCCCGAACACGGCTCCGGACATGAGGCCGGTGCCGAGCGGGTAGTTGTAGTGAAACAGCCCGCCGACCATTTCGCCGCAAGTGTAAAGGCCCGGTATCGGCTTCCAGTCGGTCGCCACGACCTGCGCATCTTGCGTGATCTTCAATCCGCCGAAAGTGAACGTGATGCCGCCCGTGACCGGGTAAGCCACGTACGGCGGCTTGTCGAGCTTCTGCGCCCAGTTGGTCTTCGCCGGCTCTATGCCCTGCGTATGCAGGCCGTCGAGCGAGATCGCATCGAAATTGCCGTGGTTCGCAGCGGCGTTGTACTCGTTGAGCGTCTTGAGCGCCTGGCCGTGATCGACTTTGAGCTGCTTGACGAGGCCTTCGAGCGTGTCCGACTTGTACGGATCGCTGGTGGAATAGCGCGGCTCGAGCATCTCGAGCACCTTGCTGTCGAAGATCTGGTAGATGAGGCTTTGCGGCTGCTTCAATATCATGCCGCCGTACTTCGCGTAAGTGTACGAGTTGAAATCCGCGCCCTCGTCCACGAAGCGTTTGCCCTCGACGTTGATCATCACGCCGCACCAGTATGACAGCCGGTTGGTCTTGTCGGTTAGATCGCGGCGGCCGTAATCGGGCGCCTCGGCGTTGATCGGCGTCGCATGGCAACCACCCCAATGGCCCCAGGGCATCGCGCCTATGTCCATCGCCATCTTGAGGCCCTCGCCATAGTTGAAATTGGAACCGCGCACCTTGGCGTGGTCCCACGGATCGCCGAGATACAGCCGGCGCCATGCCGGATTGGTCTCGAATCCGCCGGCTGCAAGCACGACGGCCTTCGCATTGAGGTTCATCATGCCCTCGGGACCGCGGGCCTCTACGCCATTGACGCGTCCGGATTCGCCCTGCATGAGCCTGGTCGCGCTGGTATCGTAGCGAATGTCGATGCCCATCGACTCCGCCGTTTCGAACCACGTTTTGGACAGGCCCACGCCTTCATGGGCGACGCGCACGATCGCGCCTTTCGGCCACTTGATCTTGCCGTTGACTTTAACGCCCATGACCGAATGCGCGAGCTCGAAATGCATGCGTCCTTTTTCCTGCACCCAGCACAGCGTGTCGTACGATTCATCGATGAGAATCTTCGACAGCTCGGGATCGCTGCGGCCGTTGGTGACGCGCATCAGGTCCGCGCGGAAATCGTCCTTGGTATAGGCGCCGCAGCCGGCGTGGAAGCCGGGGTATTTTTCTTCCGCATCGGGCACGAAGCGGTCGAGCTCTTTCACATCGTTGAAGAAGTGCCGGAAGATGGCGCCGCTGAAGTGCGTGTTGCCGCCGCGCTGCGACTTGGGCGCTTTCTCGAGCACCACGACGCGCTTGGCGCCGTTTTCTTTCGCCGATACGGCCGCCGCAAAAGCCGCGTTGCCGCCACCCACCACAATTACGTCGAAATCGTTCATGAATCTTTCCTTGGCTGCGAGTTGAGGTGATACCGGTTGAAATCCCGGGCTATGCCGGCAAGATGATTGGAGTGCGGAGTGGGCACGCCGCGCGGAACTTTCGAGCGCAGGGACAGTCGCATCGGTAACGCCGGCGAGTATGCCGCTGGGCGCGCGCGGGTGTCAATACGATGGCGGCGCGCGCGAAATGACATGCATGCGGCGGCGCTTTACAATAGCGCGCACTACAAGCGAGCTCGCGTGCTGTTCTCCGCGCTTCGCATAGTCACCGAGGAGTCCCGCATGAACTTCGATCGCCGCGCCATCGCCGCACCGACCCGCGAACTGGCGAGCTGGATCGCGGGACTGACGTATGCAGACCTGCCGCAACGCACGCGCGAAGTCGTGCGCATAGCGATCCTCGATACGGTGGGTGCCGGCGTCTACGGCTACGCCACGCCGTGGGCCGCGATGCTGCTCGAGTGGGCGCGCCGCGGCGGCGGCAGCGAGGCGACAGCGTGGGGCGATGCCGCGCCGTCTTTGCGCGCCGCGGACGCGGCGTTGGTAAACGGCACCGCCGCGCACGCATTCGAGCTCGACGACTATCACAACACGAAACTGCATCCGGGCGCAGTCGTCGTTTCCGCCGCGCTGGCGGTGGCGGAAAAACTCAACAGCAGCGGCTCGCAACTCATCACTGCGATAGCAGCAGGCTACGAAGTGATGATACGCACGAGCATGGCCCTCGAGCCGTCGGCCACGCGCCTGCGCGGCTGGCACTTGACCGGCGTGTGCGGGCCGTTCGGCGCGGCCGCCGCGAGCGCATCGCTGATGAAGCTCGGCACGGAACAGTGCGCGTGGGCGCTCGGGCTCGCTGGCACGCAAAGCGCGGGGTTGTGGGCTTTCAATGCCGACGGCACCATGAGCAAACGCCTGCACGCAGGCAAGGCCGCGCACTCGGGCGTGATGGCAGCCGAGCTTGCGCAAATCGGCTTCACCGGGCCCACGCAGATTTACGAGTTCGCCGACGGCGGCGTGCTGAAGGCGTTCTCCGACGCGTCGGATCCCGCCCCGCTCACCAAAGACCTTGGCAGCGTCTGGCATCTCGATACGACGTCGATCAAGCCCTATTCGTGCTGCGGCAGCACGCACGCTTATATCGACGCCGCGCTTGCATTGCGCAGGAAATCCGGCGACCAATGGAATGTAAACACGCCGGTGCGCGTGGGCACGAGCAAAGTCGTCGACGTGCAATGCGGTTTCGATTACGTGCCCTCGTCGGCGCTCAACGCGCAGATGAGCCTGCGTTACGTCGTTGCCGCAGCCTTGCGCCACGGCCAGGTGTTGCCTGCGCAATTCACTGCGGAGCGCATGGCTGATGCCGGCACCACGGCGCTCGCCAATCGATTGGAGCTCGTGCCCGATCCCGAGCTCGACAAGCTTTATCCGAAGGACTTCGCCGGCTGGGTCGCCGCCGAACACGACGGCAAGTGGGAACGCGTCGATATCCTGAACCCGACCGGGTCCGTTCACGCGCCGATCAACGCGCAAGGCATCACCGAAAAATTCCGCGGCATCAATCCGCAGCTGCCGGCCGACAGGATTGCCGCCATCGCACTCGATATCGAGCACCATAACGTGCGCGAATTGCTCGGCGCTCTGCACCGCGCCTGATCGCGCAACGAATTCGCAAGGCTGTTTTGCCGCAAGAAATAGTTACTCTGAGGAGCATCATGCAAAATCGTTACCGCCGCCCCCTGCTTGCAGCTGCTGCCGCAACCCTGCTCGTGGCCGGCCACGCACAAGCGCAGAAAAAAGACGATTATCCGACCAAGCCCATTCGCATGATCGTGCCGTTCGCGCCCGGCGGCGGCACCGACATCGTCGCGCGCGCGATGGCGCAGAAGCTGACGGAATCTCTCGGTCAGTCCGTGGTGGTCGACAACCGCGCGGGCGGCGGCGGCACGATAGGCGCCGAAACGGCGGTGCGTTCGGTGCCCGACGGCTATACGCTAGCGATGGTGTCGGGCAGTTACGCTACCAACGCGGCCCTTTTCAAGCTGCCGTACGATCCGGTCAGCGACGTCACGCCGATTTCGCTGATCGGTGACACGGGGTTTCTGGT
Organism: Betaproteobacteria bacterium; assembly: GCA_025363575.1. The sequence continues at coordinate 25,888 of JANYDM010000013.1, forward strand.
CTCACTGCATCCCAGCGTGCCGGCAAAAACCGTCAAGGAACTGATCGCGCTCGCCAAGGCGAAGCCGCTCGGCCTCAATTTCGCATCGACCGGCACGGGCGGCATCACTCATCTCGCCACCGAGCTGTTCGATCTGATGGCCGACGTGAAGATGACGCACATTCCGTATAAAGGCACCGGCCCTGCGCTGATCGATCTGCTCGGCGGTCAGGTGCAGGTCATGTTCGGCGCGATGCCCGCAATGGTGCCGCAGCACAATACAGGCAAGATCCGCGGCATCGCGGTGACGACTTCCAAGCGTAGCGGGGCCTTGCCGGACATTCCCACGGTCGCCGAAACCGTGCCCGGTTACGAGGCCATCCTCTGGTACGCATTCTGGGGTCCGAAGAACCTGCCGAAAAACATCGTCACCCTGCTCAACGCCGATATCACGAAAGCCATCTCGACGCAGGATATGAAGGACCGCATGGCGAAAGAAGGGCTGGAACCCGTCGGCGGGCCGCCCTCGCAGTTTGGCGACGTGCTCAAGCGCGACGTGCCCAAATGGAAAAAAGTCGTGCAGGACGCCAAAATCAAATCTATCCAGTAGGCGGCCATACACTTTGATACAAATGGCGGGTCAACGCGCGCCTGCGGACGAACGTTTTGAGTGATGGAGCGCCGATAAACGCGCCCATTCCACCCAAAGGAGAGACAAATGTTTAAAGTTCAAGCAACCGTCATTGCTCTGACGCTGGCCTTCGCGGGCAGCGCGCTGGCGCAAACCGCGACCCCCGGCATCGACAAGCAGCAAGCGAACCAGGAGAGACGCATTCAGCAAGGCGTGAATTCGGGCGAACTGAATAAGCGCGAAGCGAATCGCCTCGAAAAGCGCGAAGGCAAGCTCGAGGCCGACAAGCAGAAAGCCAAGGCCGACGGCGTGGTGACCAGGAAAGAGCGCGCGAAACTGCAGCGCGAAGCCAAGCGCGACAGCAAAGCGATCTATCGCCAGAAGCACGACGCGCAAAAGCGGAAATAAGCTCCGCCCCGCGAAGAAAAGCCCGCCGTGTAGCGGGCTTTTCTTTTTTTGAATTCCGGCCGTAACTTTATCCAGCAAATCGACTCTGTATCTGTCGATCCTGATTTATATCGAGCCGACGCATGAAAAGCACTGCGCACGCCCGGTCCCGCGCCTGAGAAAACCGTGTTGGAACGAATTTCCTATCTCGGCCTGCCGAATTGTTATCGCATTTTCAACGCGACCACGGAACTCGTCGTTGCGGCGGATATCGGCCCGCGCATCTTGCGCTATTCGCTGATCGGCGGGGGCAACGTGCCCGGCGAGTATCCGGATCGTGCGACGGAGACCGTGGGGCGTTCCACACCTCGACGGCGCAATGTACCCGGACCAGGGCTGCAATAACGAAGTCTATGTCGAGGGCGATTACTTCAAAATGGAATCGCTCGGGCCGCTGCAACGGCTGGCGCCGGGCGAAGCCGTCGATCCTGTCGAGCACTGGGAAATTTTTACCGACGTCAACGTAGGCACGGATGAAGATTCGCTCGCTGCAGCGGTGCATCCACTGCTCGATGCGTGACGACATGAGCGTGCCACGTCGAAATGCAGCGGCCTGATGATTGTGCTCGGCGCGGATCGAAGATTCAGGCTGCTCGCTGCCTGGTTTTACTCACCTGGCTTGAGCCCTACTTCCTTGACGACCTTCGTCCACCGTTCGTAATCCTTGCGGATGCGCCGGTCGAAATCCTGCGGCGTGCCGCCGCTCGGAGTCATGCCGTCGCGTTCCAGGGTTTGCTTGACGGCCGTGTCCTGCAGCGCCTTGTTAATGGCAGCATTGAGTTGCTGGATGATAGGCTGCGGCGTGCCGCGCGGCGTCATCGTGCCGAACCAGAGCACGACGTCGTAGCCGGGGACAGTCTCGGAGATGGCGGGCACGTCGGGCAGCGTGTGCCAGCGCTTCTCGGTCGTTACGCCCAGCGCCCTCAACTTGCCG
>JANYDM010000085.1 GCA_025363575.1 Betaproteobacteria bacterium
TGTTGTTATTCAGCTCGCGCTGGTATTACGGCCCGGGCCGGGTGCCCGCAGGTCAATTGGTTTTCTACGGAACAGCGTGGTGTCCCTATTCGCAGGCGCTGAAAGAGCATCTCGTCGCCTCGAAAATTCCGTTCGTCGAGCGGGACGTCGAAGCATCGTTCGGCAATTTTCAGCGCTTCATGTGGGCGGCAGGCAAAGGCGCGGGCATGCCGGTGGTGCAGGTCGGACCGAAGGTAGTGGCGAAAGGCTATTACCCGCGGCAAATTGACGACGCGCTCAAAGCCGCTGGTTACCAGCCGGTAGCTGCCGCGGGTGCCGAGGGCGCCAGCCAGCGGCGCTGACCGGCTTAAGGTTGCTGTAAGTTTCGCTGTATATTATTGGCTGGCGCTATTTCTCTGCCGCGCAGCCTGTTCCGAATTTATCCGGAGGTCGGTATGTCCAAAACCTATGCCGCGTTGATACCTTCCAAGCTGTTGCCGGGAACCGGTTTTGCGCAGCCTGCTCACGTACTGCCCGAACGCGTCGGCTTCGATGATTCCGCGTTGAGCGTGATGACCGACCTCGAACTCGCCAGCGCGGTATTGATCCGTCCCAACGACGGCATCGATGAAGCCAACCGGCGCATGATTCAGCGCGGCGTGCGCCTGCTGCTGGTGGTGGACGACAACCGCACGGTCGCCGGCCTGATCACGGCGAACGATATTCTCGGCGAAAAACCGCTGCAGGTGATAAACGAGCGCGGCGGCCGGCGCCAGGACATCGTGGTGCGCGACATCATGACGCCGCAGGACCGGCTCGAAGTGCTGGACTTGCGGGATGTGCGGCACGCCCGCGTCGGGCACATCGTGGCGACGCTGAAGGAAGCGGCGCGTCAGCACGCGGTGGTCGTCGATACCGGCGCCAGCGGTCGGCAACGGGTGCGCGGGTTGTTTTCGCTCACCCAGATCGCGCGCCAGCTCGGCGTATCGCTGCAGACCAGCGAAGTCGCGCACACGTTTTCCGAGATAGAAGCGCTGCTTACGCACTGAGCGCGCGGAACCGGCAACGGTTCATGCGATGCAGCGCAATCTGCGCGGCCTGTCAGGTCGGCGACAGGATCTGGATCGCGCGGCTGGCGATCATCTCCTTGGTCTTCGCAGCATAGGCCGCCATGTGCGGCGCCGCGGCGTGCGCCTTTAGCGCGTCGAGGCTTTCCCACTTTTCGATGACAACGAAAGTGTCCGCGCCGTATTTTTTCTGAAAGCCGGGGCCGTTCTCGAGATCGACGGCGGCGCCGTACTCGATGCAGCCCTGCTCGGCCTTGACCGCCGGCACATTGGCGCGAAACGCCTGCAGTATGGCATCGCGCATGCCGGGCTTGGCGGTGATGACGGCGATCACGTGAATCATGAATTCTCCCTGGGTGGTGAAAACATTTTGCCGATATCCTAGCACGCGCCGGCAGCCGGCCATCCGGATGCGCGGGCAAAATGTTATTCTGCGCACTCCCTGAATACCTACAACGGAGCTCCGGCACATGGCCGCACGAACTTTCCCCGCCAAGGACAAACTCAACATCTGCTTTGCCCACGTCGCCTATCGCATGAGCGAGCGCTTCGCATTGCGCAACACCGGCCTGAAATCTTTCGAAGTGCGCAGCCTCGATGAGTTGCAGGCGCGCATCGGCGATGCCGATGTATTGCTGGTTTCGGGGCTGTGGCGCAACGAAATGATAGCCAAGGCGCCGAGGCTCGCGTTCATCCAGTCAATCAGCGCGGGACTGGATCAGTATTCGCGCGAGGCGTTGAGCGGGGCGGGCATACGCCTGGCGAGCGCGCAAGGAGCCAACGAGCGCGCGGTCGCCGAACATGCGATCGCGCTGATCCTAGCGCTGGCGCGCCAGATCCCGCAGGCGCGCGACAACCAGACCGCGCGCAAGTGGCGCGGCATGATCTCGGAGATCGCCAGGCGCGAAGACGAGCTCGGCGGCAAAACGCTGGTGATCGTCGGCATGGGCCGCATCGGCTCGCGCCTCGCGACGCTCGCCAAGGCGTTCGACATGCGCGTGATCGGCACCAAGCGCGATCCGTCGCGCGGCAAGGGTGCTGCGGATACCGTCGTCGCGCAGGACAAGATGCTGAGCGTATTGCCCGAAGCCGATTTTGTCGCGCTGACCTGTCCGTTGACGCCGGAGACCACGAGCCTGATCGATGCCCGCGCGCTGGCGGCGATGAAGCCGTCGGCGTATCTCATCAACGTCGCGCGCGGTAAGGTGGTCGATGAACCCGCGCTCGCCGCTGCGCTGGAGAAAGGCGTGATTGCCGGCGCCGCCGTCGACTGCGTGTGGGAAGAGCCGCTGCCCGAAACCTCGGCCTTGTGGAAAGCGAGAAACATCCTGATCACGCCGCATACCGCCGGCGAGACGCAACGCTACGAAGACAACGTGCTGGACCTGCTCATGGAAAACCTCGGCCGCCTAACGCGCGGGGAAGTCGAATTGAAAAACGGGGTCGTGTGATGCGGCATATTTCGCGTCTTACCGGTTGCGGCGGGTTTTTTCTTGCGCTGGCGCTGGCCGCGGCAAGCCTCAACGCGGTCGCGCAGGAGTATCCGAACAAGGCGATCCGCTTCATCGTGCCGTATCCGCCGGGCGGCGCCTCCGACGTCGTGGCACGGCTGATCGGCCAGAAAATGAGCGACACGTGGAAGCAGCAGGTGGTGATCGAGAACCGCGCGGGCGCCAACGGCATCATCGCCATGTCTTATGTCGCGACTTCAGCCCCGGACGGCTACACGCTGCTGATGAGCAACGTCGGGCCGAGCGCGATCAACCCGAGCATTTACAAGAAGCTTCCGTACGACGCGATCAAGGACTTCACCCCGGTATCGCTGACCAACCTCGTGCCGCTGATGCTGGTCGTCAATTCATCGCTCGACGTGAATTCGGTCGCCGAATTCGTGGCGCGCGCGAAAGCTACGCCGGGTGCCTGGACGTACGGCACCGGCGGCACCGGCACGGCCGGCCATCTCGCGATGGAACTTTTCATGATGAATGCCGGCATCAAGATGCAGGGCGTCAGCTACAAAGGAGACGGCCTCGCGCTCACCGACATCATCGGCGGCCAGATCAC
>JANYDM010000100.1 GCA_025363575.1 Betaproteobacteria bacterium
TGCGCGCTCCATTTCAGAAACTGGTAACGTTCGCGGTTGCGCTTGAATTCGATGGCCATGTTCTTCTTGAGCGCGTCGGCGGTACCGTAATTATCGACCTGCACCGAGTGGTCCATGATGAGATGCGCGGGAACGCGCGGCTCGATGATTGCGGGGTCCTTGCCCTGCGCCTTGGCAGCTTCACGCATCGCAGCGAAGTCGACGACCAGCGGCACGCCGGTCATGTCCTGCAACAGCACCCGCGCGACCACGAGCGGCACTTCCTCGCTGCGCGCGCCGTTGGGTTTCCAGTTGGCGAGATTTTTCAGGTGCGCCGCGGTGATTTTTTTGCCGTCGAGGTTGCGCAGCGCAGATTCGAGCACGACGCGCAGGCTCACCGGCAGGCGCGAAACCTTCGCGACGCCGGCCTTTTCCAGCGCCGGCAGCGAGTAGTATTTGCCGGTCTTGCCGTCGAATTTGAATTCCTGCAGCGTATCGTAGAGGTTGTGACTCATGAAAAGCTCCTGAATGCGCGGTAGAGTGTGACTCTCACGGCGGAAAATGACAGCAGCGCGCGGACCCGTTGAAGGTTGTACTGAAGCGGGAGTGGGCCACAGATTAGTGGCCGGAATGCGGTTAAAAGTTCACCCAAGCGGCTGACGATAATAGCCGTGCGCCGCATCTGGCAGCAAAGACACGCAGACGATCCGCTTCTCGCGACACACTGCGCGCAGTCAGGCCGTACGCTGACGATGCGGACGCACGATAGGCGAAAAGCCCATGCTATCATCGCAGCTCATCCGGATTGCCCAAAATTACCCGGTGCGACGCGGTTGGCCGCACATATATACGTTACAACGCCGAGCGAAGGAGCGGACGGGAGTGCCCAAGACAGCAGATATCATCGCCCACGCGCTGTACGAAGACGGCGTGCGTTACGCGTTCGGCATTCCGGGCGGAGAAGTTCTCGAATTGCTGGAGGCTTTCCGCAAAGTCGGCATCAAATTTGTGTTGACCAAGCAGGAACTGGGGGCCGGCATCATGGCCGATGCGACCTATCAGCTGACCGGCAAGCCCGGCGTGCTGGTCGCAACTCTGGGGCCGGGGATTACCAATACGACGACTGCAGTGGCGCAGGCGCTGCTCGATCGTTCCGCGGTAATCGTGCTGACGGGCGAGATTGCGACTACGCTCAAACCGATTTATACGCACCAGATTCTCGACCAGGAGTCATTGCTGCGTCCGCTCGTCAAATGGACGACGACGATCGCCGCGAAGAATGCGTTCGATCAGGTCCGTAAAGGACTCGCGATAGCGCGCCAGCCGATGCCCGGTCCCGTGCATTTCAATGTGCCGACCGATGTGGCGGGCGCGGAACAGGCGGAAGCGCGGCGCTTTGCGCCCGTGGCAGTGCGTACATTGCCGCGGCGCGAAGACCGCGCGCCGATCGAAGCGCTGTTGAAGAAGGCGAAACGGCCGCTGGCGCTGGTCGGCGTCGGCGTGCAGCTCGATGGCGCCGAGCGCGAATTCAAGCGCTTCATCGAGGCGTGGCGGGTGCCGTTCATTGCGACGTACAAAGCCAAAGGCGTGGTGCCGGAAGATCATGCGCTGTGCGCCGGCGCCACCGGCTTAAGCCCGGTCGTCGACAAGATTCACATGGCGCACGTGCGCGAAGCCGATCTGATCCTGACGGTGGGCTTCGATCCGGTCGAACTGCGGGCCGACTGGATGGCGCCGTGGGACGAGAAGAAGGCGACCATCAACATCGACCTGGTGCCGAACAGCCATCACGTGTTTCGCACTACTTATGAATATACGGGCAGCATTGCGAGCTGCCTGCAGACGCTCACGCAGTCGGCGCCCAAGCGCACGCCGTCGCGCTGGCTCGACGCCGATCTCGACCGCTATCGCCGCACGGTGCAGAACGCCATCGAAAGCAATCCGGTAAAAGGGCTCGGCCCGTACCAGGTTGCAGTCGCGCTGCGCGAAGTGTTTCCGCGCGACACGATCGCGACCATAGACACCGGCTCGCACCGCATTCTGATCAACCATGTCTGGCAGTCGTACGAGCCGCGGCGTCTGCTGCAATCCAATGGCCTCGGCACCATGGGTTACGCGCTGCCGTCGGCGATCGCGGCCAAGATGCTGTTCCCCAAGCGACCGGTGCTCGCGATGATGGGCGAGGCGGGGCTCGACATGGTAATCGGCGAAATGGCGCTGCTCGCGCAGCACAAGCTCGCGTTGACGCTGGTAGTCTTCCGCGACGACACGCTGTCGCTGATCAAGCTCAAGCAGGAACGCATGAAACTGCCGGAGACGGGCGTGACGATGGGCAGCCCGGACTACGTGATGGTGGCCGAGGCCTACGGCGGCAACGGTTTTGTCGTCAACAACGCAGCCGAGCTGAAAAAGGCCGCGCGCGTCGCGCTCAACAGCAAGCGGTTTACGCTGATCGAAGCGCGCATCAATCCCGCCGAATACAAACATCAGATGTGATGCCATGACCATAGACAGAATTATCAGTGCTGCCACTCTGTTTCTCGCCGCGGTTTATCTGTACGCGACGACGCAGATCCCGACGCTCGAAATCGGCGACCCGCTCGGGCCCAAGGCGTTTCCCAACCTGCTCGGCATCGCGCTGATCCTGGCTGCGATATTGCTCTTCGTCGAGACGCTGAAGGCCAAGCCCGAGGAGGCGGCAGCGCCCGCTGTGCCGCGCGGAAGCATGCGCCATCTGTGGATGATAGGCGGCGTGATTGCGTGGACGGCATTTTATTTCGGCGTCTTCGACGTGGCCGGTTATCTCTTGTCGACGGCGATTTATCTGCTGGTGCTGACGGGTGTTTTCAATCGCGGCAAGCGATTCGCGAACGTTCTAACGTCGGTGCTGTTCGCGCTCGGCAGCTATATTTTGTTCGTCGAGATTCTCGGCGTTACGCTGGCGAAGGGCGCGCCGCCGATTGATATGCTCAGCTCGGCCGTGGATTTCAGCTGGAAGTACGTGGTTGAGGCGATCAAAAATATGTTCGGACACTGACAATGGACACTCTCGGACACATTATGCACGGCTTCAACGTCGCGTTGATGCCGATCAACCTCTGGTACACCTTCCTCGGTTGTTTCATGGGCACCATCATCGGCATCCTGCCCGGTATCGGGCCGGCCGCGGGCATCGGGCTGCTGATACCGATCACGTTCGGCATGGACCCGACCTCGGCGCTCATCATGATGGCCGGCATCTATTACGGCGCGATGTACGGCGGCTCGACGACGTCGATATTGATCAATACGCCGGGCGAGGCATCGTCGGTGATGACGGCGCTCGACGGCTATCAGATGGCGAAGAATGGCCGCGCGGGCGCGGCGCTCGCGGTGTCCGCCATCGGTTCATTCCTGGCAGGATCGTTCGGAATTATCGCGTTGACCATACTCGCAGTGCCCCTGGCGGCAGTCGCGCTAAAGTTCGGGCCGGCCGAATATTTCTGCCTGATGCTGTTCGCGCTGGCGGCAGTGTCGTCGCTCACCGGTAAATCGGCGGCCAAGGGCATCATCTCGACTTTGCTCGGCCTGATGGTCGCGACCATCGGCATCGATCTGCAGAGCGGCCAGCCGCGCTACACGATGGGCGTGCCCGAATTGCAGGACGGCGTCGGCTTCCTGGTCGTGGTGGTCGGCATGTTCGCGATCGGCGAAGTGTTCAGCAATCTCGAAGAGCACATCAAGGGCAAGGCCGAAATCATCCGCTTGAGCGGGCGTTTATGGCTGACGCGCGAGGAATGGCGCCGCTCGGTGATGCCCATCATCCGCGGCGGTCTGATCGGCTTCTTCAAAGGCGTGCTGCCGGGCGCCGGCGCGACGATAGCCACCATGCTGTCGTACACGGTGGAAAAGCGCATTTCGAAGACGCCCGAAAAGTTCGGCACGGGCATGATAGAGGGCGTAGCCGGGCCGGAGGCGGCTAACAACGCGGCGACGTGCGGATCGATGGTGCCGTTGCTGACGTTGGGTATACCCGGCTCCGGCGCGACCGCGGTGCTGATGGGCGCTTTCATCATGTACGGAATCCAGCCGGGACCGCTGCTGTTCGAGAAGCGGCCCGACCTGGTGTGGGGACTCGTCGACAGCATGTACATCGGCAACATCATGCTGCTGATATTGAACCTGCCGCTGATCGGGATCTTCGTGCGCATCCTCTATATTCCGACCGGCATTCTGCTGTCGCTGATCCTCGCGATATCCGCCATCGGCGTTTACTCGATCAACGGCAACACGCTCGAGCTGCAGATGGCGCTGATGTTCGGCATCATCGGTTACGTTTTCCGCAAGATCGATATTCCTCTCGCGCCCATGGTGCTGGCGCTGGTGCTCGGCGGCATCATGGAACAATCGTTTCGCCAGGCGATGACGATCTCCGGCGCCGACCCCAAGGTGTTCGTCGGCAGCGGCATCTGCATCACGCTGCTGATACTGGCGGTCGTCATGGTGCTGCTGCCGGTGGTCCTGCCGCGGCTGCGCGCCATGAAAGAAGGCCCGGAAGACCTCGATTCGTAATACGCGATTTTGAAAGGCAGATAGATGCATCGTATTACGCTCATTCCCGGCGACGGTATCGGCCCCGAAGTTACCGCGTCCGCGCGTGAAATCGTCTCTGCGGCGGGCGCCGACGTCACGTGGGAGATCGCCGAAGCCGGCATGCGCGCAGGCGAGAAAACCGGCCGGCCGCTCGCGGAGTCGGTCATCGAGTCGATCCGCAAGAACAAGCTCGCGCTCAAAGGCCCGACGCAGACGCCGTTCGGCGATCCGTATCCGGTCTATGTCGGCGACCGCGTTTATCCGAGCGTGGCCATCGGATTGCGCAAAGAACTCGGTTTCTACGCGGCGGTGCGGCCGATCAAAAACTATCCAGGCGTGAAGTCGCGCTATGACAACGTCGACTTCATCATCTTTCGCGAGAATTCTGAAGACCTCTATATGGGCATCGAGCGGATGATCGATGCCGACACGGCAGAGGCGATCAAGATCATTACGCGCGGGGCGTCCGAGCGCATCGCGCGCTTCGCCTTCGAATATCTGAGGAAGCTCGGGCGCAAGCGGCTCACAGTCGTGCACAAAGCAAACGTGCTTAAAATGACCGACGGGTTGTTCATGAAGGTTGCGCAGGATGTCGCGCGCGACTACCCGGACATGCAGCTAGATAATCGCGTAATAGATGCATTGTGCATGGAGCTCGTCATCAAGCCCGAGACTTTCGACGGCCTGCTGCTGCAGAACCTGTACGGCGACATCGTGTCCGACCTCGGCGCCGGGTTGATCGGCGGGCTGGGCGTCGCGCCCGGCGCGAATATCGGCATTGACTGCGCAATGTTCGAGGCCGTGCACGGCAGCGCGCCCGATATCGCGGGCAAAGATCTCGCCAACCCGATGTCGCTCATTCTGTCTGCCGTTATGCTGCTGCGCTACATCGGCGAGAATGACGCCGCAGCGCGCATAGATACAGCGCTGACCGCGGTACTCGCCGCCAAAGAGCACGTGACGCGCGATCTCGGCGGCAAGTCCGGCACGCGCGAGATGACCAAAGCAATCGTCGAAAAACTCCAATAGGAAGTACAGAAATGAGCGGCGGAAAACGCATAGTAGTCGTGGGGGCGGGAGCGATCGGTGGATATACCGGGGCATTGATGGCGCGCGGCGGAGAAGACGTGACGCTAATCGATCCGTGGCCGGAGCATGTCGAATACATACGCGCGCATGGCATGCAGCTGTCCGGCCTCACGCCTGGCGAGAAACATTCGATCAAGGTGCCCGCGCTGCATATCGGCGACGTGCAGGAGTTCGCGCGCAAAGGCCCGATCGACATTGCCTTCATCAGCGTCAAGTCCTACGACACCGAATGGGCGACGCAGCTCATCAAGCCTTATCTCGCGCCCGACGGCTTTGTCGTGTCGTTGCAAAACTGCATCAACGAAGAGCGCATTGCGGCCATAGTCGGCTGGGGCAAGGTGCTGGGCACCATCGTGAGCCTGCTCGCGGCGGAGTGCCACGCGGCGGGGCACGTCAAGCGCACGATGCCGATGGGCGGCGAGCACTACATCACTTACCGCGTCGGCGAAGTCCACGGGCGCATCACACCGCGCGCGCAGGAAGTCGCGCGCATTCTGAAGCACGCCGATAGCTCCAAGGTGACGTCCAACCTGTGGGGCGAGCGCTGGTCCAAGCTCGTGATTAACTCGATGCGCAACGGATTGTCGGCGGCTACCGGTTTGTCGGGTAACGAGCGCGATCTCAACGAGATTCCGCGCGATGTGTCGATTCGGCTGGGCGGACAAGCGGTACGCGTGGGACAGGCGCTCGGCTTTCAACTCGAGAAGCTGCAAGTGATGGATGCCGAAACGCTGGCGCGTGCGGGCGAGGGCAGCGCCGATGCGAAAGCTGAAATAGTCGACCAGCTGGTGAATCTGTCGAAGTCACGCTCCGAAGAGCAGCGCCCTTCGATGGCGCAAGACATTTTCAAAGGCCGCCGTACCGAAACCGATTTTATCAACGGCTTCGTTGCCGCCAAGGGCGTCGAAATCGGCGTGGCCGCGCCGCTGCACGCGCGTATCAACGAACTGGTGAAAAAAGTCGAGCGCAAGGAAGTCAAGCCGGGCGCCGATCTGATCAAGGGCTTCTGAGGGGACCGCCATGAAGATAATGCGTTACAGCCGCAAAGGTGAAAAGGCGTCGCAGGCGCGGCTCGGCGTGCTAGTCGGCAACGATCTGATCGCCGATCTGCGCGCCGGCTACGCGCGTTATCTGATCGACGAGATAGGCAACGCCAAAGGCCGCGAGCTCGCGGCCATTTTTCTGCCGGGGTACATCGCGCAGTTTCTGCACGCCGGCGCCCCGGCGTGGGAGGCGTTGTCGGAGGCGTACGGCTGGCTGTCCGATCTCGTCAAATCCGAGCCGGATGCGCTGGGGCTCACAGGTCATGAACTGTTCCTGCCGCGCGCCGAATGCAGGCTCTATGCGCCGGTGCGCGGCAGCAAGATTATCGCGATCGGACGGAATTATCCGAGTTACACAAAGAACGAAGGCAAGGAGGCGGGCCTCGTGCCGGCGGGCTTCATCAAGGTGCCTTCGTGCATCGTCGGCCCCGGGCGCGACATTCTCAAGCCGCGCGCCACACGCCAGCTCGATTGCGAAACCGAGCTCGCGGTGGTCATTGGCAAGCAATGCAAGAACGTGCCGGAGGAAAAAGCCTACGATGTCATTGCCGGCTACACGATACTGAATGATGTGACGGCGCGCGACGTCGGCAAGCTCGAGCGCCAGGCCGGACATGTGCTGCTCGGCAAAACCTTCGACACTTTCGCGCCGCTCGGGCCCTGGCTGGTGACGAAGGTCGAAATACCCGATCCGATGAATCTGCGCATCAGCACGCGCGTCAATGGCGAACTGCGGCAGGAGGGCAGTACCAGCGGGATGATCTGGTCGATCCC
>JANYDM010000118.1 GCA_025363575.1 Betaproteobacteria bacterium
CTCGCCGTCATCTTCGGCCATTCGCCGGAGGTGAACGCTTTGCGCGCGGCGCGCACCGCGCGATCGACGTCCTCAGCGTTACCGCGCGGCACCAAGGCCCATGGCTTGCCGGTGAACGGATTATGACTTTCGAAATGCTGGCCGGAGGCGGAATCGACCCATAGTCCATCGATGTACATCTTGAGCTTGATTAGCGTGCCTGCGGCGGTGTCCATGGTCGTACCTCGCGGAGAAATTGATGCGGCGGATCGGGTTGGCGTGCAGGGCATTTTACGGTAAGTTACGCCAGCGGTAAGCAGTGCCGACCGTCGTCTTCATTCTTTGTTTCCTCATGAGCAAAATCGCCGAATCGCCCGATCAGCATGCCGAATTGCGCGAAGCGCTGCGCGCGCTGTGCAAGGAATACGACAGTGCGTACTGGCAGAAAGTCGACGAGGCGCGCGGCTATCCCGACGAGTTCGTCGATGCGCTGACGAAAGCAGGCTGGCTCGCCGCACTGATTCCCGAGCAATTCGGCGGATCGGGACTTACGCTGGCCGAAGCGTCGGTGATCATGGAAGAGATCAACCGCTCCGGCGGCAACTCGGGCGCGTGCCACGGCCAGATGTACAACATGAATACGCTGCTGCGGCATGGCTCCGACGAACAGAAGCGTTTGTATCTGCCGAAAATCGCGACGGGTGAATTGCGCCTGCAGTCCATGGGCGTGACCGAGCCCGGCGCCGGCACCGATACGACGAAAATAAAGACGGTAGCCGTGAAGAAAGGCGACCGCTACGTGATCAACGGCCAGAAAGTCTGGATTTCGCGCATCCAGCATTCGGAGCTCATGATTCTGCTCGCGCGCACGACGCCGCTCGACGAAGTGAAGAAGAAATCCGAGGGCATGTCGATTTTCATCGTCGACCTGCGCGAAGCGATCGGTCACGGCATCACCGTGCGGCCGATCCGCAACATGGTCAACCACGAGACGAACGAGCTGTTCATCGACAATCTCGAAATCCCCGCTGCCAACCTGATCGGCGAGGAGGGCAGGGGGTTCAAGTACATACTCGATGGACTCAACGCCGAGCGAATATTGATCGCTGCGGAATGCATAGGCGACGGCTACTGGTTCATTGACAAGGGCAGCGCGTACGCAAAAGAGCGCGTCGTATTCGACCGTCCCATCGGCAAGAACCAGGGCATACAGTTTCCGCTCGCGCGCGCTTACGTGAACGTTGAGGCGGCGAACCTCATGCGCTTCAAAGCAGCGGCGTTGTTCGACGCGGGCAAGCCATGCGGCGCGGAGGCGAACATGGCTAAGCTCCTCGCAGCCGATGCTTCGTGGGAGGCCGCGAACGTATGCCTTCAAACGCACGGTGGATTCGGCTTCGCGGCAGAATATGACGTGGAGCGCAAGTTCCGCGAGACCAGGCTGTATCAAGTCGCGCCGATATCGACCAATCTCATCCTTTCGTATATTGGCGAGCATGTGCTCGGCATGCCGCGCTCTTTCTGAAGCGATGAGCCACAGAGGGCGCAGAGAACACAAAGTGAAACCGGCATACGGACTGCTTTTTGTCTCTCTGGCCCCTGTGATCTCTGTGGCAATAAAAGGTTAGCATGCGGCCGCTCGACGGAATCACAGTAGTCGCGCTTGAGCAGGCGGTGGCCGCGCCGTTTGCGACTCGCCAGCTCGCCGATCTCGGCGCGCGCGTGATCAAGATCGAGCGTCCCGGCAGCGGTGATTTCGCGCGCGACTACGATCAGACGGTGAAGGGGCTGTCCGCGTATTTCGTATGGCTCAACCGCTCAAAGGAAAGCCTCACGCTCGACGTCAAGCACGCGCGATCAACGGAGATACTGGCGCGCTTGATCGCTACGGCCGATGTGTTCATTCAGAATCTCGCACCGGGCGCGGCCGGCAGGCTGGGACTCGATGCCGCGACTTTGCGCGCGAGGCATCCGCGGCTCATCGTGTGCGACGTCTCAGGCTACGGCGACAGCGGCCCTTACGCGAAGAAGAAAGCGTACGATTTGCTGATCCAGAGCGAGGCGGGTGTCTTGTCGGTAACCGGCACGCCCGAGACGCAGGCCAAAGTCGGTATCTCGATCGTCGATATCAGTGCCGGCATGTACGCGTATTCAGGAATACTCACCGCGCTGTACCAGCGCGAAAAGACCGGGCAGGGCACGCGCGTCGACGTCACCATGTTCGAGGCGCTGGCAGAATGGATGTCGCATCCGCTCAACTACACGCATTTCAGCGGCAAGCCGCCGCGGCGCAGCGGCCCTGATCACGCGACCATAGTCCCTTACGGGCGGTTCAAGTGCGGCGATGGTGCTTACGTAATGCTCGGCATCCAGAACGAGCGCGAGTGGGCAAAATTCTGCGCTGGCGTGCTCGGCATGCCTGATCTGGCGAAGGACCCGCATTTCAACAACAACACGAAACGCACGGAGCGGCGCGCCGAAGTGGTGGCGCTGATCGAAAAAGTGTTCGCGCGACTTAAAGCGGAAGAAGTGGTCGCGAAGCTGGACGCCGCCGATATCGCGAATGCGCGCATCAACACGCCGCAGGAAGTCTGGGAGCATCCGCAACTGAAAGCGCGCGACCGCTGGCGCGAAGTCGGCTCGCCGGCCGGCCCTTTGCCGGTGCTGTTGCCGCCGGTAACGATGCCCGGGTTCGAGGCTCGACTCGATCCGATCCCGGCCGTCGGCGAGCATACGGAGGCTATACTGGCTGGCATAGGCTACAGTGCAGACGAGATTTCCGAACTGCGCGTGGCAGCCGCCATCTAGCGCGCCGGTTGCATCGCCGAGGAGCAAAAAGCACATGGATACATTGACCAAATCCGATACCACATCATCGACGCGCAGCTTGTGCGAGTTCCTGTCAGCGATACGTTATGACGACATTCCTCCGGCGGTGATCGCGCGCACCGAGGAGCTGTTCCTCGACTGGTTTGCATCTACGCTGGCCGGCAAGGACGCGCGGCCGACGCGCATCATGGAGAAATTTGCGGCGACGATGGGCCCGCGCGAAGGTGACAGCGAGATCCTCGTCTCGCGCAAACGCACGTCGCCATTGTTCGCGGCGATGATAAACGGGGCCGCGTCCCATTTCGTCGAACAGGACGATCTGCATAACAGCTCGGTGCTGCATCCGGGCACAGTCGTGTTCCCGGCAGTATTCGCGGTAGCACAGTGCGGCAATCTAAGCGGCAAGGATCTGCTGGCGGCCGCCGTCGCCGGTTACGAATGCGGCGTGCGCGTCGGCGAATTTCTCGGCCGCTCGCATTACAAGGTATTCCACACGACCGGAACGGCGGGCAAGCTGGCGGCTGCGGCGGGCGTCGCGCATTTGCTCAAGCTCGATGCGGAGCGAATGCAGCACTGTCTCGGCTCGGCCGGTACGATGGCGGCGGGGTTGTGGGAGTTCCTGCGCGACGCAGCGGATTCCAAACAACTGCACACCGCAAAAGCGGCCGGCGACGGGCTGATGGCCGCGTACCTCGCGCGCGACGGCTTCACCGGCGCGCGCCAGATCTTCGAGGGCAAGCAGGGCATGGCCGCCGGCATGTCGTCCGACGCGGATGCGCGCTGCCTCACCGATCAACTCGGCAAGCGCTGGGCGACCGCCGAGACTTCATTCAAGTTTCACTCGTCGTGTCGTCACACGCATCCCTCGGCCGATGCGCTGCTCGCGCTGATGCAGGAGCATCGGTTGAAGCCCCAGGATATCGAAAGCGTTACAGCGCACGTGCATCAGGGCGCGATCGATGTGCTGGGCCCGGTCACCGATCCACAGTCGATCCATCAATCCAAGTTCTCGATGGGTTTCGTGCTCGCGCTCATCGCCAACTTCGGGCGCGCCAGCCTGGCCGACTTTACCGACGCGGCGTTGCGCGACAACACGCTGCGCCAGTTTCATGACAAGGTGAAAATGGCGCTCGATCCCGAGGTGGACGCGGCATATCCGAAACGCTGGCTGGGGCATGCCAGCGTCGTCACGCGCGACGGCCGCGCGCTGGACAAGCGCATCGCATCGCCGAAGGGCGACCCCGATAACGCACTTACGCGTGCAGAGCTGGAAGACAAGGCCCTGCGTCTGGCGGCATTTACGGGCGGCGCGAATCCCGCTGAAATGCGGAACATCATCGCGCGAATCTGGAAACTCCACGCAGCCGCGGACGTGCGGAATTTTCTGGGCTAAAGCTCGCTTTGCCCGTCATGCCGGCTGCCTTGCTGCCGGTATTCAACCAGTTCCAGGCGATCGGTTTTCTTGAACCGTTTTCCCTGGCCGTGCACCAGCAGCTCCTGGGCGATGAACGGGCGGACCTTGTCGGGCGCGATCCAATACGTCATCTGGATGCGGAAACCCCGGGTGCGGATCGAACCGTTGCCTTCCACCTTGAATGTGTCGAAGGTGCCGGCGGGAACAGTGATCGGCTCGCGTCCAACTACCTTCAGGTTCATGGTCCACTCGTCTTCTTCGTCGTTGCGCCGCGTGCCGCGATAAATTGTGGTCCATTTGCGGCCGACGGAGTATTCGGCGACGAAAAGCTGGTTGCCGACGAAGGTGCGGCCCTGCGGGTCTCTAACGATATTGCCGAGCAGATCGGTGACCTTGCCGTTGCCGTAGATGACTTCGGTATCGGTCACTTCGGTAATCCGGCCGCCGCGTGATTCGCGGGTTTCCTGCCTGGTCAGCACATCGACGACGCGGTAGCGGTAGCGGTCGCCGACTTTATAGTTCGTGTTTGCCTTTACTGTGCCCTTGGTGAAAGGGTTCGCAGCACCGGCGACGGATGGCGCGACATTGGCGACCGTTGCCGACGGCACGCGCTCCGCGACCAGCGGCAGAATCTCGTTCTTGATCGCGCGGTCGATCTGCGCCTGGTCCATCGAATCGGGAAACTGGACTTTGCCCAGACCTTCTATGTCGACTATCGGCATGGCGGCCTCATTGCACTCGCGTGGGCATGTAGACAAAATCGGCGTTGCCGCCCGCCGCCGGCTTCAATACGCCCCCGGCCGCAGCGACCTGCACGGCGGTCTCGCGTTTGGCGAGCAGCCGGTTCAGCCGGAATTGCGCGAGCTCCGAGAATTTTCCGCTCGGGTAGCGGCGCAAGTATTCTTCGATCGGCGCGATTTCCTTGCTGTCCTTGACCTTCTCCCAGCCCGCGAGCTCCTCTTCGAATTGCTTTTCAAGTTCCGCCTCGGACAGTTTTTTAAGCTGCTTCGGAGGCTGGAAGTAAAAATCCTCTTCAAGCGACGTGCTTTCCCACGGGATTTGCCGCCCTTCCGAGCGCCGCCGCACCGCGAGACGCACGCGCTTGAAGACGTCCTCGATCTTGGCGGCGGGTATTTCGAGCTCGCGCAAGAGGTTCTCCGTGTAGAGGCCGTTTTCGCCTTCGCCGTCCGCCGCGGTATTGCCGGGCGAGGTCGCGTAGGCAAGCAGCGACCCCGGCGGTGCGTCAAACTGCGAGAGGCCTTTTTGCTCGGTCAGGACTTTGCTGCCGAACGGATTGTCGCGGCAGGCGTCGAGGATGATTACGTTCATCGGATTCGCCGCCTTGACCAGCCCCTGCAGCACGGAGTTCAGCTCGACAGTCTTGTCGCGCATGTCTTCGAGCCGCTCGATGTCCGCGTCTACCGGAACCAGATAGTTGCGCCAGGCCAGCTGGGCGCCGTGACCGGCGTAGTAAAAGAGACCGACGCCTTTCGCCTTCGCGAGCGCGCCGCCAAACGCCTGGATCGAGTTCGCCATCTGGGCGCGGCCCGCGTCGAGCACGAGATCGACTTTAAAGCCGAGCTTCTGCAATTCACCGCCGATCGCTTTGGCGTCGTTGACCGGATTTTTGAGTGGCGCCTGGGCGTAGCGGGTGTTGCCGATAACCAGTGCGGTGCGGGGCAACGCGCTGAGCACGGAATCCGATTGTGCGGAGGATCCCGGGATCCAGAGCGGCAGCGTAGCCGACGAAGCAAGCAGGCCAGCCTGTTTCAACCAGCGGCGGCGCGACTGCAGGAAACGGGAGCGGGAAGAGGCCGGCATCGAGCGCAAGTCTCGCACTGCGCGCGAACCAAAGTCAACCGCCGGCCGGTTGCAGAGGCCGCGCGGCGCCGTCACAATACCCGTCTTCAAAAAAAGCAGAGTGCAAATGACGACTGTAGTTGAGCAACTGAGTGCTTACGCAGCCGCGCTGCGTTACGAAGATCTGCCGGCAGATGTCGTGCAGCAGGCCAAGCGGTTGATTGTGGATTCGGTGGGTTGCGCGCTCGGCGGTTACGCCGGCGAACCGTCCCGCATTGCACGCGACATTGCGGGCACAGTGACCAGCAGCAAGCCGGCGACCGTGATCGGCAGCGGGCAGCGCTCCAGCGTCGATATGGCGACATTCGCGAATGGCGTAATGCTGCGCTTTCTCGACTTTAACGACGGCTATACCAGCACCGGCGAGTCCGGGCACCCGAGCGACAGCATTGCTGCGGTGTTGACGCTGGCGGAAGCGCTGGGTCGCAGCGGCAAGGACGTAATCACGGCGACGGTCCTCGCGTACGAGGTGTTCTGCCGCGTATGCGATGAAGTCGATCTGAAACCGCTCGGCTTCGATCACGTGACGGTCGGCGGCATGGCAAGCACGGCGGCGGCGGCCAAGCTGTTCGGTCTCGGCGAAAAAGACATCGCACAGGCTTTCAACCTCGGCATTGCGCCGAACGTAGCGCTCTATCAGACGCGAATCGGCCACGTATCGATGTGGAAAGGGTGCGCGTACGCAAACGCCAGCCGCAATGCGGTGTTCGCGGCAATGCTCGCATCGCGCGGCATGACGGGGCCGGCGCCGATTTTCGAAGGCGTGGGCGGCTATTTCAAGGCCGTTACGCGGGCGCCGTTCAAGCTGGCTACGCTTGGCGGCAGCGGGCAGAGCTACAAGATCATGGAATGCAGCATCAAACGCTTTCCGCTCGGGCAATACGCGCAGACCGTGGTAGAAGCGGCACTGCAATTGCGCGGCAAGATAAGCGGTGTTGACGACATCGAAAAAATACACATAGAGACCGTCAGTGCAGCAGTGCGCCTGATGGCGGGCGACCCTGAAAAATGGACGCCGGCGACGCGCGAAACCGCCGACCACAGCATGCCCTACAGCGTCGCGGTCGCGCTGATCTATGGCGGCGTCGAGTCGCGCCATTTCGATGACGACAAGCTGCGCGATCCGGCGATACTCGGGCTGGCGAAACGCATCAAAGTGGAAATGTCGGACGAAGCGGAAAAGCACATGCCGGCAGCGATGCGCTGTTATTTCACATTGACTACTAAGTCAGGTGTTACGCATAAGGCGCTGGTCGATTATCACAAGGGCCATCACAAGAACCCGATGACCGATACGGAGATCGAAGGAAAGTTCCGGCCGCTGGCGGAGCAGGCGCTGGACAAGGCGCAGACCGACCGGCTGCTCGATAAATTATGGCATATCGAAACTATGGCGGACGCCGGCGAGTGTGTGCGTCTCACCGTGGCGAAATGATATGAAGTCTTTCGACCTGAAATATTCCCTGTGGTGCGGCGCCTTATGCGCTGGGGTTGCATCCATTGCGGCGCCTGCCGCGGAGCCGGCACCTTATCCGGTACGGCCGGTAAGATTGCTTGTACCTTTCGCGCCCGGCGGCGGCGCGGACGCGCTTTCGCGCATCGTCACGCCTAAAATGCACCAGGCGCTTGGCCAGGCGTGGGTGGTAGACAATCGCGGCGGCGCTGCCGGCAATATCGCGGCGGAGACCGTTGCCAAAGCTGCGCCCGACGGCTATACCGCGCTCATGGGTTTCAATACCGTGCTGACGGTCAATCCCAATCTCTACAAACTGCCGTATAGCGTGGAAAAAGATCTGCAGCCAGTGACGCTGCTCGCTACCGCGCAATACATACTCGTTATCCACCCAAGCGTGCAGGCCAACACACTTAAGGATTTTATTGCGCTCGCCAAACAGAAGCCGGATTCGCTGAACTACGCATCGGCCGGCGTGGGCAGCCCGCTGCATCTGGCGGCGGAACTCTTCAAGAAGCGCGCGGGCATAAACATGGTGCATCTCGCCTATAAAGGCGGCGGGCCGGCAGCTGCGGCGGTGCTCGCAGGGGAAGCGCAAGTGTTGTTTGCCAGCGTCGCATCATCGGTTCCGCAGATTAAGGCCGGCAGATTGAAAGCGCTCGCGACGACAGGCCCGAAACGATCGAAAGTCGTGCCCGATCTGCCGACTATTGCGGAATCCGGCTTTCCCGGCTTCGACGTGAGCTCATGGTACGCGCTGCTCGTGCCGACCGGAACCGCGCCGGCGATCGTAAATCGCATCCGAAGCGCCGCGATAAAGGCGGTGGAATTGTCCGATGTTCAGGAGGCGATGTCGCGCCAGGGGCTCGACGTGGAAACCAGCACTCCGCAGGAGCTCGGGGCAAAAATCAAGGCTGAGACAGCGGTGTGGGCGGGCGTGATCAAGGACGCGAACATCAAAGCCGAGTAATGCTCGTCATTCCCGCGCAGGCGGGAATCCACACGATCCGCTGCAATGAATTACCTTTTCGGGATTCCGGCGTGCGCCGGAATCCCGAAAAGATTTAAACAGTGTAGAGCTTGCGCAGTACGCGCACGTCCGGCAGTTTGTCGAAGTTCCACAGCGCGTCGAGCAGGGCCGTGCTCTTTTTTTTGCCGAGTATGGGCACGATGAGGTCGAGGGCCTTGTCGTTTTCTTCGGCGGGCGTCAGCGGGTTTTCAGAGCTGCCTTTGGCCGCCATCGTCTGATGCCGCAGCACGCGGCCGTCCTTCAGCACGACTTCCATCACGCAGCGCCAGCGCCGCTCGATGTCTGTGAGCGTTGGATCGCCGACGGCTTCGATGCGGCTGCGCACCGCCAGCACCTTCGGATCTTTCATGCGGTTGAAGCTGTGCGCCGACTTGAACGTGACATTGCCGTCGATCAACATGACGGCGAGCAGATGCTGCACGGAAATATCGGGAGAAGCGCGATTGTTGACGATCTCGAGCTCCTTGTCCGGCATGCGTGCGGTGATTTTTACGACGTCGGCCGCCTTGATGCCGTGCTCGACGATGATATCGCGCAGTACGTGCATCGGGCCCTGGATGGGTCCGCCGACCGGCCAGCGCTTGATGCCGGCGCGCATGATTTCATAATCTTTGCCCAAGCCGCGCGCCATCATTTCGCGGTCGACCTCTTCAGGCGCGAACGTGTAGAAAAAATCGCGCTCGCCCGAGAATATGTCCTCGACGCCGGTCCAGCCATGCTTGACCATCAATGCCGCCTGCGTGCCGTTATGCGCGGGCATGCCGCCCATCGCGTACGCTTTCTCGATGTGCTCGGGGTCGCGGAACATCGTATAGAGCCCGGCGGTCTGCTGGCCTGCATACGAAAGCATGTAGCGCACCTGACGTGGATTGAGCTTGAGCAGTGCACCGGCGGTGGCTGCGGCGCCGAACACCTGGCCGGTTGCGGCCGCATGGTGACCCGAGCGCAGGTAAGGCATGGGTTTCAGAGTCAGCAACATGCGCGCGCACACGTCATAACCCAATACGATCGCACGCAACAGCGCTTTGCCTGACAGCTTGTTCTGCTCGCCGATGGCGAGAGCGGCGGGCACTACGCTGGTGCCCGGATGCGTGAGCGACGGCGGGTGCGTATCGTCGGTCTCGTCCGCATGACCGAACATGCCATTGGCGAGCGCGGCGTTTTGCGGTGTCGTGACCATGCGCGTGCCCAGGATGCCGGCCGCGGGCTTGCCGCCCAGCGTCTTCACATACGCGATCGCTTTTTGTCCAGGCAGCAGGCGCGAGCCCGAGATCATGGCGGCGAATGTATCCACAAGGTGCAGTTTCGCGCGGTCCGCGACTTCTTTCGGCAGCGGACGTTTGACGGCGGTGGCGATATGCGCGCTCAGCGCATTCATCATGGGCGATACGGCGTTAGGAGTTTTGGGCATGGCTTCGCTATGGTTTATATGAAGTAATCGAGCGCCGAATGATAACCGAACTCTTGCGCGGCGACGTTTGCGATGGGCGGTGTGCGTCGCTATACTGGCGCGTCACAATTTTACGGGCGGAGACACTATGGCCGGGCAATGGAACTACAAAGGCATTATTCCGGCGCTCGCGCTGCCGTTGCGCGCCGACTTCTCGGTGGATGAACAGGACCTGCGCCGGCTTACGAGCTGGCTGGCGACGTTCAAGGGCATCTCCGCGCTGATGACGAACGGACACACCGGAGACGTCTTCAGCCTGACGCTGAAGGAACGCGTCGAGGTAACCCGCATCGTCGCCGATGAATTGAAAGGCAAGCTGCCGGTCATTTCTGCGGTGACTGCAGAAGGCATACACGAAGCGGTCGAGCAGGCGCTCATGCACAAGGATGCCGGCGCGGTCGGCCTCGACATCATGCCGCCGCATCACTGGTTGCGTTTCGGCATGCGTCCCGAGCACGTCGTCGACTACTTCGCGGCCATCGGCGAAGCGAGCGGACTCGATCTCGCGGTGCACGTGTATCCAGCGTGGTCGAAGGCCACCTATTCATGCGAAGTGCTGGCCGACCTCGCGCGCCTGCCCTGGGTCAAAGTGTTCAAGGTCGGCACGCGCGAAATGAACAAATATGCGCGCGACATCGAAGCAATCCGCGCGGCCAACGCTAGTGTTGCCGTGCTCACCTGCCATGACGAATACCTGCTCGCGTCCATGGTGCAGGGCGTCGATGGCGGCTTACTCGGTTTTGCTTCGTTCATTCCGGAATTGATACTCGAGCTCGTCAATGCGGTGCACTCAGGGGATTTGAAGCGCGCAATGGCTTGTCAGGCGCGCATCAATCCGTTGAAGGACATCGTTTACGGGATGGGCGAGCCGACCGGCGATGCGCATGCGCGCATGAAATACGCCATGATGCTGGCGGGGCGCCTGAGCTCCGCCGTCGTGCGGCCGCCGACGCAGCAGCCCGATGAGGCGACGCGCCGGAAAATCGCCGACGTCCTGCGCGCCGCCGGGATGCTGCACAAGCAAGCAGCTTGATGCGCTGTGTTGTTGCGGCGATGCTCGCTGTGGCATCGCTCGCAGGCGCGCAGGAATATCCGAACAAGCCGATACGGTTCGTGGTGCCCTATGCGCCGGGCGGCGCGTCGGATATTACGGCGCGTCTGCTCGGCCAGAAACTGACCGAAGCATGGGGCCAGACAGTGGCGGTCGACAATCGCGCCGGCGCCAATGGCATCGTCGCGCTCGAGTTCGTGGCGAAGTCTCCCGCCGACGGTTATACGATATTGATGGCAAACCTCGGGCCGAACGCGATCAACCCCGCGGTGTACAGCAAGCTGCCATATGATCCCATCAAGGATTTCAGCGCCGTCACGCTGACAACGCTGGTGCCGAACATCCTGGTCGTCAATCCTTATCTGCTTGCACATACTCTGAAGGAAATATTCGCGCTGGCGAAGGCCAGGCCCGACCAGTTGAGCTATGGCACGGGCGGCTACGGCTCGTCCAACCATCTGTCCATGGAACTGCTGAAGTCGATGACCGGCATACGTATCACGCATGTTCCCTACAAAGGCGACGTACCCGCGATGACGGACGCAATGGCCGGCCAGATCGCGATGAGCGTGCCGACGGTGGTCGCGGCGACGCCTTACGTGAAATCCGGCAAGTTGCGCGCGGTCGCGGTCACGAGCAAAACACGCGTGCGCTCGCTGCCCGAAGTGCCGACTGTCGCGGAAGCCGCGGTGCCCGGATTTGAATCGGTGTCGTGGGGCGGCGTGATGGCGCCCGGCAGCACACCTGCCGCGATCATCAACAAGCTCAACGCAGAGTTGGTGCGTATATTGAAATTGCCCGATATGCAGGAACGCCTGCAGGCGCTGGGCGCGGAAGTCGTCGGCAGCTCACCGGCGGAATTCGCGGCCTATTTGTCCGCGGAGATAGTGCGGTGGAGCAAGGTTGCCAAAAGCGCAAACGTAAAACTGGACTAAAACAGGATTGAGGAGCGAGATCGAGGATTGAGTAAAATCGCTCAACCAGTCTCCAAATCCCAGTCTTCGCTCCTCAATCCTCGATTCTCGATTCTCAATTCTCAATCCTCAATCCTCATGCAAATCACCGCCATCCACGAAACCATCGCGCCGATCAGCTCGGACATCCGTAACGCTTACATCGATTTCAGCAAGATGACTGCGAGCGTCGTCGCCGTCGTCACCGACGTCAAGCGCGGCGGCAAAAACATCGTCGGCTACGGCTTCAACTCGAACGGCCGTTATGCGCAAAGCGGCTTGCTGCGCGAGCGATTCATTCCGCGCATCATGGCGGCCGACCCGAAGTCGCTCATCAATGACGCGGGCGACAATCTCGATCCGCACAAGATCTGGGCCTGCGCCATGTCGAACGAGAAGCCGGGCGGCCATGGCGAGCGCTCCGTTGCGGTCGGCGTGATTGACATGGCGGTGTGGGACGCCGTCGCGAAAATCGAAGGCAAGCCGCTGTATCGCGTCCTTGGTGAGCGCTATCGCGGCGGAACCGTCGACGATAAGGTATTCATCTACGCCGCCGGCGGCTACTACTATCCTGGCAAGAACGTGCAGGCGCTGCAGGACGAGATGAAAAAATATCTCGATCTGGGCTATTCGGTAGTCAAGATCAAGATCGGCGGCGAATCGCTTGCCGACGACATCAAGCGCATAGAAGCCGTGATCAAGATCGTCGGCTCCGGCAAAAATCTTGCCGTCGACGCCAACGGCCGCTTCGATCTGAAAACGGCAATTGAATACGCGCGCGCGCTCGAGCCGTACGGACTGTTCTGGTACGAGGAGGCGGGCGACCCGCTCGATTATGCATTGCAGGCCGAACTCGCGAATCACTACGGCGGTTCGATGGCTACTGGCGAGAACCTGTTCTCGATGCTCGATGCGCGCAACCTGATCCGTCACGGCGGCATGCGCGCCGATCGCGACTGGCTGCAGTTCGACTGCGCGCTCTCCTATGGCCTGGTCGAATATCTGCGCACGCTCGCCATGCTCAAGCAGCACGCGTGGTCGCCGCGGCGCTGCGTGCCGCACGGCGGGCACCAGATGTCGCTGAATATCGCCGCCGGCCTGGGTCTCGGCGGCAACGAATCGTACCCGGACGTGTTCCAGCCGTTCGGCGGTTTCGCCGATAACACGCCGGTCGAGAACAGCTATGTAACCATGCCCGATGTGCCCGGTGTCGGTTTCGAAGCGAAACCAAAATTGTACGCAGTCATGAAGAACCTCGCTGCAGGTTGATCCACGAGCCAACGATGACTGCAAGCGACAAAGCCAATCCACACGCCGGGCGCGGCGAAAACGAGCGCAAAGTGATGCATCACGAGCGGACGCCGCAACTCTTCAAGCCGATTTCTTTTCGTTCCGTTACGGCGCGCAATCGCATCATGGTTTCGCCGATGTGCCAGTATTCCGCGGACGAAGGCGTGGCGAACGACTGGCACTTTCAGCACCTGGCTTGCCGCGCAGTCGGCGGCGCCGGCATCGTCTTTACCGAAGTCGTGCATACCGAAGCGCGCGGGCGCATCACGCCCTATTGCCTGGGATTGTGGAACAACACCCAGCGCGATTCACTTGCGCGCATTGTGCGTTTCGTGAAATCGCAGGGCGCGGTCGCCGGGATGCAGATTGGCCATGCCGGGCGCAAAGGCTCGACGGCGCGGCCGTGGGACGGCGGCAAGCCGTTGCCGACCGCGGAAGGCGGGTGGGAAATCATCGGGCCATCCGCGATTGCTTTCGGCGAAGGTCATGCCGTGCCGGTCGAGATGGACAAGACAATGATCGCCGAATCAGTCGCGCAATTCGTGGCGAACACGCGGCGCGCGCGCGAAGCGGGGTTCGATATTCTCGAAGTCCACGCGGCACACGGCTACCTGATCCACGAGTTCCTGTCGCCGCTATCCAACCGGCGCACCGACGAATACGGCGGCAGCTTCGAGAATCGCATCCGCTACCTGCTTGAAATCGTGGACGCCGTGCGGTCCGAGTGGCCCGAGGACAAGCCCCTGTTCGTGCGTATCTCGGCGACGGACTGGGTCGAAGATGGCTGGAACCTGGACAGCAGCGTGAGACTTGCGCAGCTTTTGAAAGCGGGCGGCAAGGTCGATCTCATCGATTGCTCGAGCGGCGGCCTGTCGCCGCTGCAGAAGATCACCTTGCATCCCGGGTATCAGGTGCAGTTCGCGGCGGCAGTTCGCAGCCGCGCGGAAATTGCGACGGGTGCGGTCGGGCTCATTAACGCGCCCGATCTTGCAGAGCAGATTGTCGCCAGCGGTCAGGCCGATCTCATCATCATGGCGCGCGCGATGCTGAACGATCCGTACTGGCCCTTGCACGCGGCGAAAGTGCTAAAAACAAAAATCGCGTGGCCGCCGCAGTACGAGCGCGGCGATATTTTCTAGCGGCCGGAACTCAGGCCGGTTGCGGCCGCGTGGCGCCGCAGTTCCAGCAATCGGTAAACTGGCCTTCCAGGTTTTCGCCGCAATGCAGGCAGGTCCAGCGTTCATGGCGGTGCCGGCGCGCGGCGCCCCCGCGCAAAAAATCCGCAACCAATCCATCAGCGTGCGCAGCCAGTGCATCATCGAGTACCCACACGGTCGGCAGCACCGGCAGCTCGCCATAAGCGCCGTAAAGCATGTCTCCCAGCACAGACGCGCGTATGCCCTCGGCTTCGAGCATGCCTTTGACGAGGTGGGCCTCGGTCGGGTGCCGGGCGGTATGCACGCGTTTCATGAAATGCCGATTGTCCGGTCTGCGCATGCCGTGTCAATGACGGCGGGGCGATGCAGGCGTGTGCTACTATCACAGCCGACAGTCGTTGGCTGTCCACGTCGCAGGAATTCCATGTTCGAGAACAAACGCCAGCGCGTCATTTCGCCGCATCATTTCGCGCGCCGCATCGCATTGTGTCTCGCGTGGGCGGGTGCGGTCGCCGCGGTGGCGCTCGCGATAGGCGTCGTCGGGTTCCATTTTATTGCCGAAGCTTCGTGGATCGATGCCCTGCATAATGCATCGATGATACTCGGCGGCATGGGGCCGGTCGTGGACATGAAGACGCAGGCGGCAAAACTGTTTTCGTCCGCCTACGCGTTGTTCTGCGGCTTGGTCTTTATCGGCCTGGTGGCCGTGGTGCTGGCGCCGGTCATGCATCGCGTGCTCCACAAGTTTCACGTGGACGACGCGGATCTGAAGAACAAGTAGTTCCTGACAGGAGAGCGTCATGACGACACTCAATATATTTTGCGCGGGCGCGGCCCAGGCGGTAGTCACCGAGATCGCGGCCAAGTTTCAGCGCGACAGCGGCAATTTCGTGGCGGCGAACTTCGGCGCGGTCGGCGCGATGAAAGCGCGCGTGGTCGCCGGTGAGGCGGCCGACGTGATCGTGCTGACAGGCGCGTTGATCGATGAGCTAATCCAACTGGGTCTGGTGGCCGCCGGCTCGCGCGTCGATCTCGGCAAAGTCGGTACCGGGGTAGCGGTGCGCGCCGGCACGCCAATGCCGGATGTCACGGATACACGAGTGCTGCGTGGCAATATGCTCGCGGCCAACCGCATCCTGTTTCCCGATCCCGCGGTGGCGACTGCCGGTAAAGTCGTGATGAGCGCGCTCGAGAAAATGGGCATCGCCGCCGACGTCAAATCGCGGCTACAGTTTTTTCCTAACGGCTATGCAGCGATGAATGACCTCGCCGAGAGCACTGGGTTGCTTGAAATGGGCATTACCCAGATCACGGAAATTGTTGCCAACAAAGGCGTAAAGCTGGTGGGGCCGTTGCCCGAGGAAGTGCAGAACATTGCGATATATTCCGCCGGCCTTGCGGCACGCTCGGCGCATCCGGAGCGCGCGAAGGAATTGATCCGCCGGATGACCGGCTTTAACGCACAGCCCCTGCTGAGTGCAGCGGGCTTCGAGGTGGGCACTTAGAACTTATCTCAAAAATCAAGAAATTTACCGCAGATAAACGCCGGTGAAAATCGACCATTTATGAGCCGCAACCTGTGCCGATGTCTGGAGTGTTATGTGTGTTCATCCGTGGTTATCTGTGGCTGAATATTTTTTTGAGATAGCCCATGGTTATTTCGCGAGGCCGAGTTCAGTGAGTATCGCCTTCGCCTCGTCGTACTCCTTGCGCAAATAGGCCGCGGTCTCCTGCGAGTTCTTGTAGCCGGCTTCCCAGCCCGTGGTCTCCACGAATCGTTTCCACGCCGCAGTCTGCACGGTTTTGGCGAAAACTGCGTCCCAGTACACAATCTGCGCGGACGTCATGCTCTTGGGCCCGACGAATACGTACCAGCCGTCGATAACTACGTTGTAGCCTTGCTCCTTGAAGGTCGGC
Organism: Betaproteobacteria bacterium; assembly: GCA_025363575.1. The sequence continues at coordinate 16,381 of JANYDM010000118.1, forward strand.
ACATCGGGTAGCCCGGTTGCGCGCTTTGCAGTGCTGACGCCGAGTATGCGCATCTTGCCGGCCTGATAGAACGGAACCGAATTGTTCATCGCCTGCGCCATGGCGTCGATATGCCCGCCGAGCAGATTCGTCGCAGATTCGGCGCCGCCCCCGAACACGAGGATCTTCAATTTTTTCGGATCGACGCCGGCGGCTTTCGCGAGCAGCGCAATCGTGAAATGATTGATCGCACCAAGCGTGCTGCCGACGGACACGCTGAGCGACGCCGGATCTTTTTTCATCTGATCCATGAATTCGCGCAGGTTGCGATACGGCGACTCCGTTCTGACGGCAAGTCCGACCGGCTCGGTGCCGATATACGGCAGTATCGTCACATCCGCCAGGCTCAGCGGACTGCGGCCGGTGATTTGATTGGTCAGCAGGCCGGCTTGCGCGATGGCGATGGTGTGCGCGTCGACACCTTTCTGGCTGACGTACGAGTATGCAAGCGAACCGCCGCCGCCGACTTTATTGACGACCACTGCTTCGAGCATGTGGTTGTCCTGCCAGATCTTCTGGATGACGCGGGCAGCCTTGTCGTTGCCGCCGCCGGCGGCTGCGAAGACGACCAGTTCCACCGGCCGTTCGGGTTTCCAGGTCTGCGCGCAGGCCACACTGACCATGCTCGCAGCGGCCAGGCAAATGGCCGCAGCAATTAATCTTGCGCTTGAGGTCATGATCGCAATCAGCTTACGACAGTTAATGATGTGGAGCTCACGCAGTTCCCGCAGCAAGCTTCATACCATCGGCAGTCGCCTGCGGCCGCAGCGCTTATCCTGGCGGCGGCTGCAACACGCGCACTACTGTAGTCCTTGCTGGCGATTTTCGGCATGGAAACGGTGCGCCGCTGTGGGTTTGCGAGCATGATAGAGTCCGGCCGATTCAATCTTATCTACGCTGCAAGCTGTAGCCCCTGTTCACCAGAATGATAGTCATCGAGCGCGAACCCGGCGCACGAATGGATAAGACCCGGGCCGGCGCCGGCCGGTGTATCCGCACGAACCCGCGGACTGATTTGCAACCAGGAAGGAAGGATACCGGAGGGGGGGGCGCCGCGCGGCGCCCGGTAACACGGGAGTTGCAGTGAATATTTATACGCCCTTATGGTAGCACATTGCGATTGCGCCAATGGTCGCTGACATGCGATCGTTTGCGCCGAACCGAGTGGCCGCGCCGCCGGCGCGTTTCACGCATCGATTGATTTTTTTGCCAAGGAGGCAATATGAACCGTATCGTGCATCTGGCGTTAAAAGTGGAAGATCTCGAAAAGACCACCGAATTTTATGAAAAAGTATTCGGGTTCAGAGAAGTGGAGACGCGTAAAACACGCGACCACTTGTCGCGGCACTTGAGCGACGGGGCGATCGACTTTACGCTGATCCAGTATGACGCCGGCACCGAGTCGGCGGAATCGAAAGCAGCGGGCGAGGGCCCGTGCATCCATCATTTTGCGGTCGAAGTCGAAGACCTCAAGGTGTCCGAGGCGCAGATCAAGTCTTACGGCTGCGAAATTATCAGCGATCCCGGCGTCATTCCGATCAAGTTCCGTGCCCCCGGCGGTACGGTCGCTGAGCTGGTGCCGGTCGGCCGCTACAAGAAGCCGGAATTCAAATGAGCCGGTGCTCGCGCAATCGTCCGGTGATTCGATGAAGGCGGCAGCCGAGCAGGCCGCTACTGTCAGCGAGCGCCTGGTGGACTGCGTCGCGTCAGTTGCCGCCGCGCAGATTCCACCGGCAGTGCGCGCACGCGCCGAAGATCTGCTGGTCGATATCGCGGGCCTGTGCGTTGCCGCGCGCAATACCGAATACATCAACGCGTTGCTTGCCAGCGTCGATAATGGCGGCGCCTGCACCGCGCTTGGCCACGCCGGAAAATTCAGCGCAGAGGATGCCGCCATGATCAACGGCACGGCCGGCCATGGCGAGGATTTCGACGACACGTTTGAAGGCGGCCCGGTGCACAGCAGCACGGTGATCGTGCCGGCGGTGCTCGCAGCGTGCGAGCGGTTCGGCCGCGACGGCAGTGCGGCGTTGCTCGGTATCGCGATTGGCGTTGAATCGATGTGCCGCTTGAGCATGGTGATACCCAAAGCGATTCACAAGGCCGGTTTCCATCCGACCAGCGTGATCGGTGCGATGGCGTCGACGCTGGCGGTGTCGGCGACGCTGGGCCTGACCCGCAAGGAGACGGTCGACGCGCTCGGCATCGCCGGCAGCATGGCCAGCGGCATCATCGAATATCTGGCCGAAGGCGCTTGGACAAAGCGGCTGCATGCGGGTTGGGCCGCGCGCATCGGCATCCATGCCGCGCGCATCGCGCAGCACGGGTTTCTGGGGCCGCGCACCGTGTTTGAAGGCACGCACGGCTTCTTCTATACGTTCGCGCGCAAGGCTGAAGGAGACTTTGACGTTGTAACGCGCGATTTCGGCAAGGTCTGGCTGATGAACAATATTACCTTCAAGCCGTACGCGACCGGCACCATGAATCAGCCGTATATCGACTGCGCGCTGCGCCTCGCGCACAAGGGCTTCGCGGCCGAAGATGTTGCCGACGTGCTGTGCGAGACGGCGGAAGGCTACGTCCACCGCTTGTGGGACCCGCTGGCGTCCAAGCAAAAGCCGGCCAACGACTATGCGGCAAAATTCAGCGCGCCGTTCAACGTTGCTGTGGCGTTCATCACCGGCAGCGCAGGGCTCGAAGCGTTCAGCGAGAAGACGGTGCGCGATCCGCGCATTCTCGCGCTGGCCGGCAAGGTGCGCTACGTCGTCGATCCAAACAATCCATATCCCAAGGCGTTTACCGGGCATGTCAGGATGACGCTGAAAGACGGGCGCGTGTTCGAGGAACGGCAGCCCCACATTCGCGGCGGCGTCAACGACCCGCTTTCGCGCGAGGATATCGAGCGCAAGTTTCGCGGCAACGTCGCGTATGGCGGCTGGAACGATGCGCAGGCACACCAATTCCTTCAGTTCGCGCAGTCTGCATTCAAAGGCAAGCTCGATCTGACAGCATTTCGCGGCTGAACAGCAGACCAAGCCGGACGGGCGGCGGCCAATTTCGCCGTCTACCGCTGCGGGCGGTGCTGCGCGTAAGATAGCGTATGCGGTTCGTTCAGTCGCCACCGGAAACAGGCATTCCACCCATTTCCGGTCGCGCGTTGCGTGAGGCGTTGCTGCGCACGGCGCCTGTAGATAGCATGCCGGATATCGAGGGCGCACCAGCGGCGATGAACGCGTTGGACGCGGACCTTCCGCCCGGCGGCGATTAAGGGAGCACGCCAGCGCATGCAAAGCACCATGATGAATTTTCCGCTGACGCTGCAGCATATTCTTTCGCGCTCCGGTCAGCTGTTCGGCGCGACTGAAATCGTATCGCGCCTGCCTGACAAATCACTGCACCGTTACCACTATCGGGATTTTCACCGACGCGCGCTGGCGCTCGGCGGCGCATTGCAGGCGGCCGGCATGCGCAAGGGCGACCGCGTGGCGACACTGATGTGGAACCACTATGCGCACCTCGAAGCGTACTTCGGAATTCCCTGCGCGGGCGGCGTGCTGCATACATTGAATCTGCGCCTGCATCCGGACGATATAGGCTATATCGCCGCGCATGCCGGTGACCGTTTCCTGATCGTCGACGATGTACTGTTGCCGCTATATGAAAAATTCAAGGACAAGATCAAATTCGAGCGCGTGATCGTAGTGGCTTTGACCGGTCAGCCGGTTGGTGGCGGCCATGACGACTTCGAGCAGTTCATCAGCGGCAAGCCGGCGATGCAGGCGCCGCAGCTTGAAGAGAACGACGCGGCCGGCATG
>JANYDM010000129.1 GCA_025363575.1 Betaproteobacteria bacterium
GGCGCGTTTCATGCCGCTGGCATGGGCGTCGCGCGTCGCGACCATCGTGTTCATGATCTTCTACACCGTGCTCGACAGCATCGGCGGCATCGGCCTCGGCCGCGAACTGGTGATTCTCAGAGAATTGCTCGACTCGGCGACGATATCCGAAAGCGATGCTCAGGCGATTCGCTTTTTTCTCGATCGTTTGTGGGTCGACCCGTGGGTCGGTGGCGTCGGTTCGATCGTGAGCCTGCTCGGATCGTGGGCGGTGTTCCTGGCAGCGCTGTGCGCAGCCGGGTATCTGTATCTGAATCGCAAGGCATCGTGGCTCGAAGCCGTGTTGCTGTTGGGTTTCGGCTGGGAGCTGCAGATGGCGCACGCGAGCTACCACGGCCCGATCGCTTTTACGCTACTGGCGCTGGCAGCCGGACTGCGTTACTCACGCAAGGGTTCATGGCGGCGCGATGCGAACGTCGCGCCGCAAAACGAATCAGCGCCCTGACTACGCGGCGCCACCAGCAAAAAAGGCGGACTGAAGTCCGCCTTTTTTTATTTCCCCATCCATGCTGCCGGTTAACTATTTGCAATTCGTCATGCAGCGCACCGCTGCTGTGTCCGGCCTGTCGTCGACATAAAAGTTGCCGGCATTGGGCATTTTGACCTGCGGCAGAGTAGTTTGATTCATCACTGCATCGGCGGCAATCAGGCCGTTGAGCTGGAGGATGTACGCCGACAATGCGTACACCTCGTCGGGCGTGAGTGTCTGCGGTTTGTCCATCGGCATAGCGCGATTGATGTAATCGTACAAGATCGGCGCATAGGGGTACATGCTGCCCGGCGTCAAAACGCGCTTCTCCGTCTTGAATGATCCGATGCCGCCGACCATGGTGCCGTAGACGGCGCCGCCGGCAGCCTTCGCGCCATGGCACGCGACGCATTTGGCATTGTAAATCTGCTCGCCCTGGGCCGCATTGCCGCCGCCTGCGGGCAGTCCTTTGCCGTCGGGCGTGCGGATGTCGATGTTCCATGGGGCGATGTCGGCTTCACTGATCGGCTTGCCGAAATGCGGCTTGTCCTGCGCGAGCGCGATGCCTGCGGCGCCTGCGATCAATCCGGCGACGACGCAAATCTCAAGACGCGATGACATTGCTCACCTCCCCTTTTTCGGTGACCGCCCAGCTATGAATCCCGTTGTGGTGCTGCACGAACAGATAAGGATGGATGCCGCGGTGCGCGCCGATTTCCTGGATCGTCGGCTGCACATAGCCATTGCTGTCCATTGCGCGGCTTTGCAGCACCGCCAGCCGCCCGTCCCAGTTCCACGGCAACTTGAAAGTGGTCAGGCATTTGTCGAGCACGGGCTCTTCGAGAGCGGCCTCGCGCCAGTTCTTGCCGCCGTCGATCGAAACATCAACCTTGACGATCTTGCCGCGGCCAGACCATGCAAAGCCGCGGATCTCGTGCGCGCCGGTTCCGGCCAGTTTCTGGCCGCCCGACGGCGAGGTGATGACCGATTTAGTATCCATCTCCATGCTGAACTGCCGCCATTTGCCGTCCGGCATCGGATCGGTATAGCGCGCAGTCTCACTGCGAAAATGCCATGGCTGATCGCCGACCTTGATGCGGCGCAGCCATTTGACGTTGACGTTGCCCTCCCAGCCGGGGAAGAACGCGCGCAGCGGATAGCCGTTTTCGGGCCGCAGCATTTCGCCATTCAACGCGTAGACGAGCAGGCCATCGCTCATCGCTTTCTCGAGCGGGATGCTGCGCGTGTGGCCCACGCCATCGGCGCCTTCGACGAGCAGCCATTTTGCGCCGGGCGCGAGCCCTGCTTCGTCGAGCAGTACCGATAGCGGCACGCCTACCCACTGCCCGCACGAGAGCAGGCCATGCGTTTGCTGAACGGTGGTGGAAGCGGGCTTCGTCCAGTCCGTGAGCCCATTGCCGGAACATTCCATGAAGTAGAATTTCGACACCGACGGATAACGCATGATGTCGTTCATCGTGATCACGAGCGGCTGCTTGACCATGCCGTGGATGACGAGCTTGTGCGTATCCGGATTGATGTCCGGCGTGCCGTTATGATGGCGCTCGTAGATCACGCCGTTCGGCGTCACGATGCCCTGCTGATACTGCAACGGCGTGAAGCTCCAGTCCGACTGGTTCTGCCGATTGACAAATACATTCGTGCGCACCCGCACGTAGTTCTTTTCGTATTTCGACGGCACGCCATACTCGGTAGCCGGAATCGGCTTGCCCATCGACTTGCTCGACTCGGCGATTTCGAGCGGCGCCGCGTGCGCCACCGATGCGCCGAGCGCCCCGCCTGCGAGCGCCCCGCCGGCCACGGCCGCCCCTTTGCGCAGAAAATGCCGGCGTTCGCGTGACTGCAGTTCGGCCGCAACGGGCGCCGGCGTGCCGCTGGTTTTATCTGCCGGCTTGGCGCGTACTGGTGTGGTCATGGTCAGATTCCTCCTCGTGATTCACAAAAAGCGACGGCGGCGACAGCGGGACGGGGATTAATACGCGGCGGGCGCTCAAGGCGCGGCGTGAAATTCTATGGCGGCGATAAAACGCAAGCCCGGCATGCTCGGCAATTGCGACTCCTCCTGCAAAACCCGCTAATTTCTTATATTGGCAGTTATAACAAATTCGCCGCGCAATCAACATCAGAATTTGTTATCGCAGCATAACTGCAATTTGGGAGCCTTCGGGACAGGTATGACGCCGCCAAGTTAGTGCAACGCAGCAAACGACAATGTTGAGACGCAAACTTCCGCTACAAAGACATCACTAAATCAGGCGCCAGGCTTCGGTCCGGCGGCATTAGATGTATACCTTCGGCCAGCAGCGAAAGCGTCACACTGGTCCCCGCTTCAAGACGCTTGCGCTGGGCTGCATGAATCGGCACCGACACGAATAGCGGTGGCCTTTCCGATCCGCCAACATGAATTGTTAAAACTGCGTTGTCACCCAAGCGCACAATGCCGGCTACGTTTCCTGCAACGGGATTTTCCAACTCGTTACTGGACGTCGCTTCGCCTGTATACAGGACCAGATTCCCCTGCGGAATTACCCAGGCCACCTGTGCCCCCGGAGAAAATTCCGGTTGCAAATAAGCCTCCAGCCGATGATTGCGCCACTCGATGACCGTAACCTTTCGAGCGGGAATGTGCTCGATGACGCCCGCACGGAAAACATTCTTGAGTCCCACCAGGCGCGCCACTTCCACCGAGTTCGGCCGCGCCGTCACTTCATCGGGAGCGCCCGCCTGCAGTGTTTTACCATGAGAGAGAACGCACATGCGATCGGCTAGTAGCAGCGCTTCATCAAAATCATGCGTAACCAGAATGACCGGCATCGCCAGATCGCGCCGCAATTCCGCCAGTTCCTGATAAAGACGCTCTCGCGTTGCGCGGTCAACAGCAGAAAAAGGTTCGTCAAGCAACATTACCTTCGGCTCGCGCGCCAGGGCTCTAGCTACCGCGACTCTTTGCTGTTGCCCTCCGGAAAGCATCGTCTGCTTGCGGTCTTCCAAGCCACCGAGATGCATGCGTGCAAGCAAACCGCGAGCGCGGCGCTCGCGCTCTGGACGCGGATATTCGGTTAAAGCCTCCATCACATTTTCCAAGGCACTAAGATGTGGAAATAAAGCGTAGCTCTGGAAAACCATACCGACGTGTCGCTCGCGCGCCCTCCATTTCTGTCCCTGCTCCGAGGAGTACCAAGTTTCGCCCATGCAGCGAACGTGTCCCTCCTCGGGTTCAAATAGGCCGGCGATGGCACGAAGTATTGTGGACTTGCCGCTGCCGGACGGGCCCACCAACGCAAGAAGCTCTCCCGGCGGACAGCTTAACGCGACGTCGAGCGGAATCGGCTTCGACCCGCGCAATAAGACCTCCAATCCTTCGTTTCGCTCAGCCACGTCGGCGTCCGACGCTGGTCGATGTCAGGTATGCAAAGCTGATTGCGGTCAAGGAAATCAGAAGCAGTACGGCGGACATGATGCCCGCAGCTGCCTGATCGAATCCTTGCACCCTGTCATAGATCGCAATAGCAATGGTCTTCGTTTCACCTGGAATACTTCCTCCGACCATAAGCACCACCCCGAACTCCCCCAAGGTGTGCGCAAAGACAAGCACCATGGCGGACAGCAATCCGGACCAAGCCAGCGGCAATTCGATACGCCAAAAAACGCGCCACGGTTTTAGTCCACAACACTCGGCCGCTTCGCGTATTTCAGGCGCGATAGTTTCGAATGCTCGCTGAATGGGTTGAATCGCAAACGGCAGGTTGAATAAAACAGAAGCCAACAGCAATCCTTGAAAGCTGAAGATCAATGGGTGGCCGAAGAGCGATTCGTACGTGCGTCCCAGCACCGAATTCCCTCCCAGCGACACGAGCAAGTAGTAACCCAATACCGTAGGCGGCAATACGAGCGGTAGCGCAAAAGCTGCTTCGATGAGCGGCTTGCCAGGAATCGCGCGCCACGCAAGCCAACGTCCGAACACAATTCCGATTGGAATGAGAATTGCCAGCGTCCATGCCGATAAACGTAATGAGAGCAGGAACGCTGGCCAATCCATATCAAATCATCCTTCCCCGGGTAAAACAAATCCATAGCGCTTGAATATCTGGCGGGCAGCGGGTTCCTGCACAAAATTATAAAACGCCTTGGCTGTTGCTCCCGCGTTCCCGACCAGTACCATACGCTGGCGCAACGGCTCGTGCCAATCTGCAGGAATCAGCGTAAAGCTGCCCAGTTTTGAAATCTCGGGGGCGAGCGCGAGCGAATAGGCGAAGATACCGCCTTGCGCGGAGCCGCTAGTTGCAAATTGCGCCGCTTGTGAGACGTTTTCGCCCAGCACTAATGTCGGCTTGACTGCCTCCCACAAACCACGGGTTTTAAGCGCCTGCTCGGCCGCTCTGCCATAAGGCGCATGCTCGGGATTGGCGATAGCGAAGCGCTTTATGCGACCATCTAACAGCGCCGCCTTCAGGTCGCGGAACTCGGCATCGGACTTTAACGATGATCCATGCGGCGCAAATAATACTATGCGTCCGATCGCGTATAACACGCCTTGATCCGGCGTCCGCTTCTGTCCCGCAAGCTTGAAGACTAAATCCTCATCCGCGGAAAAAAGCATCTGAAATGGGGCGCCTTGCGCAATCTGCTGGAAAAAATTCCCCGAAGAACCGAAGGCGAGCTTCACCTCCCGGCCGGTGCGCTCCCGAAAAGCGACCGCGGTTTCTTCCAGCGCAAACTTGAGGTCGGACGCAGCCGCAATATTTGGCACATCCTGCGCATGCACGGGCGCCGCTGCGAGCATCGCTGCCAGCAACAGCCACAGGCGCGGAAACCATTGGACCATCCGTCGGAATAACATGTCTATCTCCTCGGGTTAATCGCTATATATCATGGAATATAGCGAAGGCCCGAGAAAAGTCAAACAGGATGCTTGGAAAAGGAAAAGGAAAAGGAAAAGGGCGAAACGAGCTGAAAGCGGTGTTGGCGCCGCTCACTCAGTAAATCTTGCCGGCTGGCGGCACCTTGCGCAGCAGCCGCGAGAATTCCGGCATGCGCTTTTCAACGGATGAAATCGCGCCCGCCTCCATCGCGCGAAAATCCTTTAGCACCAGCCTGCCGAAAGTCGTTATCTGCGCGCCGCCGCCGCCCTTGCCGCCGGTCGCCGTATCAACTATCAGTTCACGGAAGCAGCGGTTCATGGCATCGATCAGCAGCCACGCACGCCGGTAAGACATTTCCATTCGGCGAGCGGCTCCCGAAATGGAACCGGTCTCAGCAACTGCCTGCAGCAAGTCTGCCTTGCCGGGGCCAATGGCAAAGCCGTCTCCGAATTGCACGCGGACCCTGAGCCTGGCTTGCGCACCCGCCACCGGCATTATCCTTTCAGCCGCCAGCGCTCAGCGGCAACGTCGTCGCTTTCGCGCGATTCGACCCAGCGCGCGCCGCCGGACGTCTGCTCCTTTTTCCAGAATGGCGCGCGCGTCTTGAGATAGTCCATGATGAACTCGCAAGCGGCAAACGCTTCGCCGCGATGCGCGCCGGCAACTACAACGAGTACGATCTGGTCGAGCGGTTGCAGGCGTCCGATGCGATGAACGACGAGCGCGTCGAAAACTTTCCAGCGCGATTTCGCCTGCTCGATGATTTCGGCAATCGATTTCTCGGTCATGCCGGGATAATGCTCGAGCGTCATCTCGGCGACGCTGCTGCCGTCATTCATGTCGCGCACGACGCCTATAAAGCTGGCGATTGCGCCTATCGCAGGGTTGCCGGCGCGCAGCAATGCGATCTCGCGCCCCACCTCGAAGTCTTCAGTTTGCACACGCACGGCCATCTCAGACTCCCGCGACTTTCACTCAACCCCCGGTTACGGGTGGGAAGAACGCGATTTCATCGCCGTCTTTTATGACGACGTCACCGTGCGCAAGATCCTGATTCACCGCGGCACGCAGCTGCCTGCCTTCTGCCATTTCTTCAGCCCACGCGCCGCCGCGCTGGCGCAATAGCGCGCGCAATGCATTGAGATCGCACGCGCCGCCCGGTGGTTCGATTTCCTCGGACGATTTGCCGAGGGATTCGCGCAATCTTGCGAAATAGAGAATCTTGATCATCGCGACGGCCTATTTGAGCTTGCGGTCTTCGCGCTTGGCTTCCGCCATCGCTTCCGGCTCCAGCTCTTCCGCCGAACGATTGAGATGAACGAAGACTCCCCACGCCGCCAGCAGTATTCCCACGGCCGCCAGAAGACTGCTGGCGTATAGCAATTGCACGGCTTCCTCGTGGACGGCTTTGAACGTCGCAACCAGCCCTTCGATGGCAAGCGCCACGATCACGACCACGAAGAAGCGCGACAAAAACCGCCGCACCCGCGTGGGCGCACTGATGTCGGCATCGCGCACGACCTCTTCCTCAAAGATCGTCTCGGCTATCTGCAGAGCAACGACCGCAGCAGCAAGCAGGCCCACTGCTTCAATGATCGCCTGCGCAGCACCCCGGTCCAGGTCGCCGATAAATGCCATGCCGCCGATGCGCGTGGCGATGGCGATCAGCATCAGCGCAGCACAGGCAAACAGGAATGCCATCAGCCCGTGGATGATGCGAAACACGCGCACGAGCGCCCTCATTCGTGCCTTGAGTCTGTGGTATTCGGCATGGCGTCGATTATGCACCGGGAGCGGCGCAAAATAAACGTTTCACGCGCCGTGCGGCGCGGCGTGGTGCTGGACGAATTCTGCAATGCGCACGATATCTTCAAGACCAAATTGAGGCAGAGCGGTCGCTGCCGGAGTATCGCTCGCCACGGCAACGATGTTGGGGTCGTCGGGGAACAGCCACGGCTCGGCGACTTCGTTGCGATGGATTTCAAGCTTGCGTACCGGCTCGCGCTTGAAGCCCTCGATCAACAGCAGATCGCATGGCGATATTTGTGCGATCAAATCCGCGAGCGTCGGCTCCGGCGCGCCGCGCAATTCATGCATAAGCGCCCACCTTACGTTCGACGAGACCAGCACCTCGCTGCAACCCGCAAGCCGATGCCGCCAGGAATCCTTGCCCGGCTGGTCGATGTCGAACCTGTGGTGGGCGTGCTTGATCAGGGAGACCCTGAGGCCGTGCGCGGTGAACTGCGGAATCAGCTTCTCGATCAACGTCGTTTTGCCGCTGCCGGAATAGCCCGCGAAGCCGAATATCTTCATTTAAGCCGCAATAGATGAAACAGGAAGCGGCGATGATATGGCGGAAACAACTGCAACGCCAGTCGCGGCGTACCGCAGCAAGTGGTGAGTTGGGTTCTCGCCTTGGTTCTGTTCATTTCAGCAACGAAAACTTTCGCGAGATAGTAAAGTCCGTGGCGGTCGGAAGAAGACAGGCCAGCTTGCTTCAGTCGTCGATTTCAATGCGCCCGTCAACAAGACGCAGCCTGGTGAGAATCGCCAGGCGCATGATTTCCGGATCGTGGCTCGCGACCACCACCGTGTGATTCTCGATGCATAGCGACGTGACGAGCTCGAGCACCTGCTTGCGTGCTTCGCCGTCGAGATTTGCCGTCGGCTCGTCGAGCAGCAGCAAGGTCGGATTGAGGACCCGCGCGCGCGCCAGCGCAGCGCGCTGTTTTTCACCGCCCGAAAGCTTGTGCGGGGGCACTTCGCGTCTGTCGCTCAAACCCGCCCATGCCAGCGCGTCGCGCGCGCGCTCGTTGCGCTCGCCCGGCGGCAAACTGCGCTGCGCCAGGCCATACTCGAGATTTTTTTCTATGCTGGTGTGAAAAAGATAAGGCTGCTGATGCACGTAAATGATTTCACGCCGCCACGCCTCGGGATATTGCGCGATGGCAGATGACTCGGCGCGAAAATTCAGCGTTCCCTGCTCGGCCGGCTCCAGCCCCGCAGCCATGCGCAGCAAAGTGGTTTTGCCGCTGCCGTTCGGGCCCGTCAATACGTAGCCGCTGCCGGCCGCGAACTCGATTCGCGCTTCTTCGAACAGAATACGATCACCGAATCGCTTGTTGATACCGTGAATTGAAAAAAGCGCACTCAATCCAGCCCTCCCCTTCCCTGCAGACAGGCGAGCGCGGCATTGATGCCGATGGCGACAAGAATCAATACGAAACCCAGCGCAATCCCCTGCGAGAATTCACCTTTGGAGGTTTCGAGCGCGATTGCTGTCGGAATATTGCGCGTCAGGCCGGCGATATTGCCACCGACCATGATCGCGCAGCCGACTTCAGAGACGACCCGCCCGAAACCATTGAACACAGCTGCCATGACGCCGAAGCGCACCTCGTACAGCGTAGTCAATGCAGCGTGCAAGCGGGTGGCGCCGAGGCTGCGTGCAGTTTCGTAAATGCGTGGATCCGCGCCCTGCACCGCCGACAGCGTGAAGACAACCAACACGGGAAACGCGATTACCATATAGCCGATGATGATGGCTTCCGGCGTGAACAGCAGTTTGAGAAAGCCGAACGGCCCCTGGCGCGAAAGCAGCATGTAAATCACCAGCCCGACAACGACTGTCGGGAAAGACAGCAGTGCCTGGACGAGCACGACCAATGCCCGACGGCCCGGAAAAGTGACTTTGGCGATCAGGAATCCGAGCGCGATTGCCGGCGGAGAAATCAGCAGCAGCGCAGCCAGCGAACACGCCAGCGACGTGAATATGATGCGCCAAAGGTCGGCGTCGCCGGTCAGCAGCAGCCCGAATGCGTGGCTGGTGGGGCCGAAATAATCCATCTATTTCGCAGTGGGATAGAACATCTGCACGCCGTTGATTTTAAAATCAGCGATCGCTTTCTGCCCTTCCAGAGATGTAATCCAGTTTGCGAAGGCCGTTGCCCCCTGAGTATTGAGGCCGACGTGCCTTTGCGGATTAACGACGATGACCCCGTATGGATTGAACATTTTTGGATCGCCTTCCACCAGCGTGGCCAGTCCGGTCTTGTCCTTGTATGCGGCATAGGTCGCACGGTCAGTCAGAGTATAAGCTTCGAGTTGCCCCGCCATCGTCAGCACCTGACCCATACCTTGCCCGGCGGACACGTACCACGGACCCTTCGTTTCCACGCCAGCGCTCTGCCAGTAATCCTTTTCCATCACGTGCGTGCCCGATTCGTCGCCGCGCGAGACAAACCTGGCGCCGCTTGTATTAATCTTTTTCATCGCGGCAATTGCGTCTTTCATGCCGCGCACGCCGGCCGGATCTTTCGCCGGCCCGACGATGATGAAATCGTTGTACATCACGTCTTTCCGCACCGAGCCGAATCCCGCCGCCATGAATTTATCTTCGAGCTCGCGCGCATGCACCAGCACGACGTCAGCATCGCCGTTCTCGCCGAGTTTGAGCGCTGCGCCGGTGCCGACCGACACTATTCTGACCTTGCCGCCGTATTTGGCCTCGAACATGGGCACGATTACTTTCAGCAATCCCGAGTTTTCGGTGCTCGTCGTGGTAGCCAGACGTAGGTCTTCAGCGGGCCATGCGGTTGCCGCAAAAAACAACACTAGCAGGCCGACGCCGGCCTTTACACAAAATGACGTCACTGAGCAATCCCCGGGATTAATGAAATTCGTCCTGAATCCTTAAACCGATGGCAATCGAATATCCCCCGCGAGCCTGCGCACCATTCTCTTGCGCATTGGCCGGCAACTTTCCGCTAGCGGTATCGAGTGCGCATTTTTTCCGCCGCACGCGCCATATTAGCAAGTTTCGCTTCCGCGACCGCAGCCGAAGTCACCGGGTTGTCGGCAAACGTCGCAAATCCGCAGTCGGGATTGATCAATAAGCGCTGCGGGCCAAACACCTTGGCGGCCGTTTCGATCTTGGCCGCAATCTCGTCAACCGACTCCACGCGATCGAGCTTCTGATTGACGACGCCTATACCGACGCGGCGATCGTCCGGCAATGTGCGGAGCACTTCGAGTTCGCCCGCACGCGGCGTGCACAGCTCGAGCAGATACGTCCCGACATTCAGTGCGCGCAAGGTCTCCATCAGCGGCTCGTAGTTGCCCGACAGGCACGCCGTCTCATCCGTCGTCCAGTTGCCCCGACAGATATGCACGGCGGTGCGCTCTTGCGGAAAGCCCGCGACCACGGCGTTGATCAGATCGCGCGCGAACGCCAGTTCAATCGGCGGTTCGTTTTTTTCCGACAAGGCGCCGCACATGAACGAGCGCTGTGTTTTGGCGCCCGTGAATACGACTTCGGTCAGCACGGGTTCGTCGAACTGTACCAACGCTGCGCCGCCGGCCAGCAGGAACGCGAGCTCTTCCCGCAGCACTCGTACGACATCAATTGCAAGGTCCTCGCGTGTCGCATATGCCCGGTCGGAAATGCATTCCATCCACATCGTACGCGCAAGCAGATACGGTCCCGGCAGCGCTATCTTCACCGGCTTTTGCGTCAGCGTTTTGACAAATTCCAGCTCGTGCACCGCCAGCGGCTTCGATCTACCTAGAGGCCCGAACACGGCCGGGTGCCTGACCTCCCCCGCCGGCACGTCGAGGGCGCGCAGTTCGCGCTCGAATTCCTCAGGATCGTCGACCAGCGGCAGCAGGTCGGTCAGTGGTATCAACTGACAGTTGTCCAGTATGCCAGCGACAAAGCTCGCGTAGCTGTCGCGGCGCTGCTCGCCATCGGTGACGACATCGACACCGGCGCGCAATTGGGATTCGACCACCAGGCGCACGGCATCGTCGGCGGTCGCTTGGAAATCCGCATCGGAGAGGCGCCCTTCCATGTGCTCGTGCATGGCACTCAACATCCAGCGCGGCCGCGGCCAGCTGCCTATGCCCATGACCGAAAACGGCGGGATCTCCGGCGCGGATGCTGCTTGCGGCAATTTGTCAGGAATGATTACGGTGCGGACTACTTCGCCCGCTGGCGACGACGACGCCGCGTTTGCGGATGCTGTCTGCTTGCGTTCCGCCATGCTGCCTTTGCACACCAGATAACTGCGCTCCCGCCCGCGCTCCGTCATCGAGACGAGCTCGTTTTTCGTCATACGGCACCAGGCCGGCAAATCTTCCTTCACCGAAGTGTCGGTAGAAAGTATTTCCAGCAGGCCGCCGCGGTCGAGCGGATCGATGTGCCGTCGGATCAGCAGCAGCAGGCCGTTGCCGCAATCGAGATCGCCGCCGTCGAAACTGACATCGGCGCTGTGAGCATGTTGAGTTACGGGTTCCATAGGTTCCTTGAAGTTGCGCCGTCAACGGTCGCGTTAATCCAGCATGCTGCGCAGTTCCGCGCTGCCGTACAGGTGCGCAGCCGTCGCGGTATCGAAGGACGCCGCCGGCAAGTCAACGACGATGCGTCCCCCGGCCAGTCCGACGATGCGGTCGGCGTACGTTTGCGCAAAATGCATCTGGTGCAGGCTGCAGACGACCGCGACGCCGTCGCGATGGCATATTTCCCGCAGCAGCTCGAGTATGCCTGATCCGATTTTCGGGTCGAGGCTCGCCACCGGCTCGTCCGCGACGATCGCGTGCGGTTGCTGCGCGAGCGCGCGCGCGATTGCAACGCGCTGCTGCTGCCCGCCGGAAAGCGTATCGGCGCGCTGGCCGGCCTTGTCCAGAAGGCCGACACGATCGAGGCAATCGAGCGCAAGCAGACGGTCGCTGCGCTCAAAACGCCGCATCCAGCCGCGCCACGCCGAGACGTAACCCAAGCGTCCGGCCAACACATTGTCGAGCGCGGAGAGCCGGTTCACCAGGTTGATCTGCTGGAACACTACCGCCACATGCCGGCGGTCACGGCCATGTAATTGCATGACATCGAGTTCGCCGGCCTTCACGGTCCCGCGATCGGGCCCGAGCAAACCGGTCATGCACCGGAACAGCGTGGTCTTGCCCGCGCCGCTGGGTCCCAGCACCGCGACGAATTCCCCGGCGCGCACTGTGAATCCAACGTCTTCGATTGCGATTTTCTTATCGTAGGATTTGGTCAGCCCGGCCACTTCCAGCCGCACTGCCCCTACGGGCAGCGCATCATTCATATCAGCTTCCTGCGCAACCAGCCGCTCAACTGGTCGAGCGCGGTCACGACGATGAGGATTACCGCGATGATAGTGAACAGCCGCGCGAAATCGAGCAGGTCCATGCTGTTCTTCAGTTCCTGGCCGATGCCGCCCGCGCCGACGACGCCCAGCACTGTCGACGCACGCACGTTGAATTCCCACCAGTACAGCGTCGTCGACAACATCATCGGTGTGACGTCCGGCACCAGCGCATAGGCGATTGCCGTCAGGCGGCCCGCCCCGGTGGTCTCGACCGCATGGAGCGGCCCGAGCGGCGCGCTCTCGATATGATCGGCGAAGAATTTCGCCGCGCTGCCCCATGTATGCAAGGCAATTCCGATGACACCAGCGAACGGGCCCAACCCCACCGCTGCGACGAACAGGAGCGCAAATACGAATGAATCGATCCCGCGCAACGCGTTGAGAAACCAGCGCGCGGGATAATACAGCGCGGGTAACGGCGTAATGTTGCGGCTGGCAAGTACCGCCATCGGGATCGCCAGCAGCGTGGCGAACGTCGTCCCGATGGCGGCCATCGCCACGGTTTCAGCCGTGCGCTGGAGGAAAAGCGGCAGCTCGTCAATCGCGGGCGGCCACGCCTGAGCGATCCAGTGCCCGAGCTTGGGCAGGCCGGTGGCGAGCTTGCCGGGGTCTATCTGCGCGAGCTTCCAGCTGACGACGTAGAAAGCGACGACGGCCGCCGCCACTGTCCACGTGCGAACGTGGCTAAAGCCCCAGCGTCGCTGCCGCTCTTCGATGCCGGCCAGCGCCGCTACTGCCGCAGGGCTTTGCTTCATCCGCGCTTTACCACTGCGACCAGCCCGTGCCTGTCAACCCTTGGGCTTGATCTTGCCCACAGCGAGCCCCGCTTTCTCGATCGGCGCATAGTATTCGTGCGACGAAGCGATAAAACCCGTGTAATGCGGAGGCAGCAGTGTTTTGGCCTGCTCTTGCGTGATGGACGTCAGAATCTTCTGCACGCGCGGACCCAGATCTTTCGGAGCGTCTTTGGGCAGCACGATGGCGTCATTGGGCAACGGCGCCGATGTCCATACAATCTTGTTGGCATCGGCTTTTACCTTGCCGCTCTCGACCATGAAATTGCGATTGCGGTCGTAGTCTGTCGCCAGGTCCACCTGACCCGCGGACACTGAAATCTCATTTGCCGCGTGCGTGGCGCCTTCGTTGTATTTCCAAAACGTTTTCGGATCGATCTTCCAGACTTCTTTCGCGTAATAGGACGGAATCAGCCAGCCGGACGTTGAGCCGACATCCGCGAACGAGATCGACATGCCTTTGCTATCGTCGGGAAACTTCGCGATTTTGAGCTCGGGTTTCGCAATCACGATAGCAAGGTAGGTCGGCTTCTCGTCGTACTTGACGGTAGCGACTGCTTTGCAGTCAGTGGCATTGTTGGCGATGATATAACCCCACGGCCCCATCCATGCGAGGTCGAGCTGGCCGGAGCCCATGGCCACCGCCATTCCCGCCCAGTCATTGGTCGAAACAAGATCGAAGTCCACGCCCAGTTGCTTGGCGAGGTAAGTGAAGAACGGCGTATACGCTTTCTTGGTGTCTTCAGCGGTGGGCAGGAGCGGCCCTACGCCGAAGCGCAGCTTTTTGATCTGCGCGCGCGCAAGGCCGGACGCCCCCAGGGCGGTCGCCGTCGCCAGTCCGGCGGTGCGTTTGATAAATTCCCGTCGTGTCGGTTTCATGTTCATATTTTCCGTAGTGGTTGGATTAGTAACTGATGCTCGGGCAGTTGTCGCTCATGAACTCCACCAGCTTGGCGCCGCCGACGACCGCCGCCCCCGGAATCAGCTTGCTTTCATCGAGCTTGCGCTTCTTGAAGCAAGGCGCGCAGACGTAGATCTTGCCGTTCGCCTTGACGAAGTTCTCGATCAACTCTTTGAGGGGAGCAAACCCTTCTTCATGAATCGAATCGGCGTAGCCTTTTTGCGAGATATGCACACCTTCGATGTTGAGAAACACCAGCGTCTCCTTGTCGGAAGCGACGGCGGCATTGGCAACGACGAACGCGACGGTGGCCTTGTCGGTGTTGTCTTTGCCGCAGGTAAGACTTACACAGAATTTTCCTGACATTTGAATCTCCTCTTGATGAAACAATCAATCAATGGCGGCAATAACTTTGCCGCCGGCTATGTCGGTGGTGCCAGCCTGGCCTTGATCCAGTAGGTGAATCGGGCGGGATCTTCTTTAAGCAATTGATGCCCCGTCATCCGGCAGTACGCCGGGATATCCGCGGGGGCACCGGGATCTCGCGCCAGAAGCCGCAGCACCTTGCCCGGCATCGTGCGCAATTTGTTGCGCAGATGAATGACGAGCTCGCCGCAACCAAGATCGCCGGCGTCCCATTCATCATCGTGTGCGATAGATTCAGATTGCACGAGGTTCCCGCTAACTCAGAATATTTTCCGCACAGCTGCCTTCATTCCAGGCAAACCCGTGACTGCGAGTGCGACAAGTGAAGAGAGATCCGGGCGAGCTTTCGGACCGGGGCCCAGTGGACGACACGCGTCCGCGGCAAAGGCTAGAGGGACGGCGGGTGCAGCGGCGGATGGAAAGCCGTGAGTCTCATCGGGGTGGATGAACGGTGAAACTGCGTGATGATTTCGCTGCAAGCCACGGGATATCGAATCGGGCAAAAATTGTTGGCGACCGCGAGTATATCCTATCCCGGTATTGCAGCGGACGCCCGTCGAATGCCGTTATTGCTGTAACATTTCGCCTTCCGCAAAAACCACGCGCCGAGATTCCAATGAACAACCCACCGCAATCCATTCGCGACGCGAGCTGCGCGGACGATTACGACCCGAACTCGATGCCGGTCGCGAAGGCGCGCGAATTCATCGCGCGTTTCTTGTCGCCGGTTGCCGTCGTCGAAAAATTGCATATACGCGCCGCGCTCGGCCGCGTACTGGCCGCAGACGTGATCTCCCCGCTCAACGTTCCTGCTCACGACAATTCGGCGATGGACGGCTACGCCGTGCGTTTTGCCGATCTTAAGGCTGACAGCGAAGTCACGTTAAAAAATGCAGGCACCGCGTTTGCCGGCGTGCCTTTCAACGACGCCGTCAAACCCGGCACGTGCGTCCGAATCATGACCGGCGCCGTGGTGCCGGACGGCACGGACACCATCGTCATGCAGGAGCACGTCAAGGCCAAAGGTGACGACATTACGATCGGCACGGGACACAGGCTCAATCAAAACCTGCGCCGCGCGGGTGAAGATCTGAAAACCGGGCAAGTCGCGCTGAAGCGAGGCGAATTGCTGCGTCCCGCCGAAATCGGCCTTGTTGCGTCGCTCGGCATCGGCGAAATCGCCGTCTACCGCAAGCTGCGCGTCGCATTTTTTTCCACCGGCGACGAATTGCGCTCGATCGGGACGCCGCTCGGCGCCGGCCAGATTTACGACAGCAACCGCTACACGATACACGGCATGCTGAGCCGGCTCGGCTGCGAGGTAATCGACATGGGCGTCGTGCGCGATGACCCAAAACTGATCGAGCAGGCGTTCAATGAAGCCGCGCGCTGTGCGGACGTCGTCATCACGAGCGGCGGCGTATCGGTGGGCGAAGCCGATTTCGTCAAAGAGCTGCTCGAACGACTGGGCGAAGTCGTGTTCTGGAAGATCGCCATGAAGCCCGGACGCCCGCTGGCGTACGGCCGCATTGGCGGCGCGCACTTCTTCGGCCTGCCCGGCAATCCCGTATCGGTAATGGTCACGTTTTACCAATTCGTGCGCGATGCGCTGCTCAAGCTGTCGGGCCGCGACCCGCTGCCGCCGCTGCCGACATTCAAAGTGGCGTGCACGAGTCCGCTCAAGAAAGCGCCGGGCCGCACTGAATTCCAGCGCGGCGTGCTGACGCAGGACGCGGCGGGCCACTGGAGCGTGCGTGTGACCGGCGAACAAGGCTCGGGCATTTTGCGTTCGATGGCGGAAGCGAACTGCTTCATTATTTTGCCGACCGACCAGGGCAACGTGGCGGCCGGCGCTTTGGTCGAAGTACAAGTCATGGAAGGCGTCGTCTAACCTTTTACGCTGCGCGGCGATGGCCGGTCCCTGCCGCATTTTCCATTTCTGACTTAACAGCGTTTTCCACTCGCGAGAATCATTCATGCCGTCATATCCCGAATTTGCCGGACGCAGCGTCGCCATAACGGGCGCCGCGCAAGGCATAGGGGCGGTAACCGCCCGTGCGTTCGCCAAAGAAGGTGCCTCCGTATCACTGCTCGACATCGATGCCGATGGCGCGAGCGCCGTTGCGAAGGAAATTGCCGCGGACGGAGGAAGCGTATTGACCGTGCGCACCGATGTCACCGACGAAAAATCGGTTGCCACCGCCATGTCCGCCATCGCAGCGAAATTCGGCGGCCTCGACGTGCTCGTGAATTGCGCCGGAGGCTATGGCCGCCTCGCGACTGTCGAAGACATGCCGGTCGACGAATGGGACAAGACGATTACGCTCAATTTGCGCAGCGTTTTCCTGATGTCGCGAGCGGCAATTCCGCATTTGAAAAAATCGAAGGCCGGCCGGATCATCAGCGTAGCGTCGATCTCCGGACGCACCGTCACGTCGGCTTCGTCACCCGCGTACGGATCGGCAAAAGCCGCGGTAATCCAGCTCACCCGCTTCCTCGCTCAGCAGCTCGGTCCGGACGGCATCACCGCCAATGCGATCGCGCCAATTACGACATTGACGCCGCGCGTCAAGGCGTTACGCACGGATGAAGATATTGCACGCATTGCCGCGCAAGTGCCGCTGCGGCGCCTGGCCGTATCGGAGGATCACTCGAATGCCATGCTGTTCCTGGCGTCCGACGCTGCCGCCTACATCAACGGCGTGGTGCTCGACGTCAATGGCGGCCGCGTGATGATGTAGTCCGTCACCCGCCGACTTAATTCCTCACCACGCCTCATGAATATTGCGACGCCGCAATGGCGCGGCCGGCAATTCCATTACCAGCCGGTCGCAAGTCATGTGCATCCGTTCCTGGTCGAGCTATGGGAAACCGTGCGCGCCGAAACCGGCGGCCGGCTCGATGTCACTGTGCATGCGGAAAACGCGGGTTTGAAGGCGACGCACAACGAAATCATCGAGCAGGTCAGGCAAGGCGATCTCGAGTTTTACATCGTCATGGGCAGCCTGCTTGGACCGCTGTCGCCCGCGTTCGAAATTCAGGGCATGCCATTTGCATTTTCGAATGAGAATCAGATCTATGCCTTGATGGACGGTGCGCTCGGCGACTATTTGCGCGCCGATCTCGCAACGCGAGGCATCTATGCGGTGCCGTTCGGTGTGATGGAAAACGGCTTTCGCCACATTTCGACCATCGAGCGCGAAATAAACAGTGCAGATGACATGGCAGGGCTGCGCATCCGGGTGCCCGAGGGCCGCATATTCGACGATACCTTCAAAAGCCTCGGTGCAGTGCCGACGCCGGTATTCGTGCTCGATCTGCACCGCGCGCTTTCCGAAGGACGCGTGGATGCGCAGGAAAATCCGCTGGCGATCACTCAGTCGCTCAGACTCGATGAGGTCACCCGGCGGATCGCGCTGACGTCGCATATGTGGTCCGGATTCAACCTGATCGCGAACCCCGCCTTCTGGCACAATCTGGGCACCGCCACCCAGGAAATCGTCTTGCGTAATGTCCGCAGCATATTCGCGCGCCAGCGCACCGGTACCGTGGACCTCAACCGCAGCCTCGAGCAGACGCTCGCGCAACGCGGCATGCGCTTCAACCGCCCCGACCGCGCAAGTTTTCGCCGTTGCCTCACCGGCGGTTTTTACGCGAGATGGAAAACCGAACTCGGCTCAAAGGCATGGGCGCTGCTCGAAGCCGGCACCGGCAGACTTGCGTGACCGTGCCCGTCCCCGCCACTTCAACGATGATTACGCATACGCTTGAATTGCACGATCTGGCGTGCGAACGTGGCGAACGGCGCCTCTTCACGGGCCTGGCATGCGTGCTGGCCCCGCACACGCTGCTCGAAGTCCGCGGCGCGAATGGCAGCGGTAAAACCAGCCTGCTTCGCATGTTATGCGGCCTGCTGAATCCGGCGGCGGGCGCGATACGCTGGGACGGCGCCGATATCCACGCGCTGGCCGAATTTTTTCGCGCACAGATGGTTTATCTGGGTCATGCGAGCGGTGTCAAAGACGAGCTGACACCGGCTGAAAACCTGCGTTTTTCCGCAAGCCTCGCCGCGCTGCAGACCGGACACGCCGGCATCACCGCGGCGCTCGACTGGTTTGGGCTTGCAGCATACGAACATCAACCATGCCGCACGCTGTCACAGGGTCAACGCCGTCGTGTGGCGCTCGCGCGGCTGCGCCTTTCTGCCGCACGCCCTTTATGGATACTCGACGAGCCCTTCACGGCACTCGATGCGCGCGCCCTGGAGCTCACCCGCTCTTTGATCGAATCACATGTCGCCGGCGGTGGTATCGTCGTCCTTACTACGCACCAGGAAGTTTCAATCAACGCGCCAACCGTGCAGCGCATCGAACTCGCTCATGAATGAAATTTGGCTCACGGTCGCGACGGGCAACCTGGTAAAACGCGATCTGCTGCTTGCATTCCGGCGCCGCTCCGAGTTGTTGACGATATTGATCTTCTTTGCAATCGTGGCCAGTCTGTTTCCGCTCGGCGTCGGTTCCGACAGCGCGTTGTTGCGGGCAATCGGGCCGGGCGTCGTCTGGGTCGGAGCATTGCTCGCTTCCATGCTCGGACTGGCGCGCCTGTTCGCCGCCGACTATGCCGACGGTACGCTCGAACAACTTGTGCTCGCCCCGCATACGCTGACAATGCTCGTGCTGGGAAAAATCGCCGCACACTGGCTGGCAACCGGCTTGCCGCTTGTGATAATCGCGCCGCTGCTGGGACTTCAGTTTGGCCTCGATGCCGACGCTTTGACGGTTCTGCTAGCATCGCTGCTACTGGGTACGCCCACGCTGAGTTTGATCGGTGCAGTCGGCGCGGCGCTGACCCTGGGCGTCCGCGGCGGCGGCGCGCTGCTGTCGCTGCTGGTGCTGCCGCTCTATGTGCCGGTACTGATTTTCGGCACCGGCGCGGTCGAAGCGAGCGCTGCGGGCCTGGGGGCGGCAGCGCATTTGTCGGTGCTCGGTGCGCTATTGCTGACGACACTGGCCTTTGCACCCTGGGCAACAGCCCTGTCGGTGCGCATTGCAGTCGAATAGGCAACTGGAGTCATGACGATCAACTGGTTTAAATATTCCTCGCCGGCAGCGTTCTATCCCCTCGCCGGCCGGCTCATCCCGTGGTTTTTCGCTGCTGCATGCGCGCTTGCGATCGCCGGGCTCTATATCAGCTTTTTCGTCGCACCGACTGACGCGCAGCAAGGCGAGGCTTACCGCATCATATTCATACACGTGCCGGCCGCCTGGATGTCGATGTTCATTTACGTCGTAATGGCATTCTGGGCAGGAATCGGGCTCGCCTTCAACACGCGCCTGTCTTCCATGCTCGCGTCCGCGCTCGCGCCCACCGGAGCACTGATGACATTCATTGCGCTGTGGACAGGGGCGTTATGGGGCAAGCCGATGTGGGGCACCTGGTGGGTATGGGACGCGCGCCTGACGTCTGAACTTATCCTGCTGTTTCTGTATTTCGGGTTCATGTCGCTACAGGCTGCGATCGATGATCCCCGTCGTGCCGATAAAGCAGGCGCAGTCATTGCATTGGTCGGTGTTATCAACGTGCCCATTATTTATTTCTCGGTCAAATGGTGGAACACCCTTCACCAGGGCGCATCGGTCAGCCTCACGCGAAGCCCGAGCATGGCGACGACGATGCTTGCCGGCATGTTGCTGATGGCGCTCGCGTTGTGGATGTACAGCATTGCTGTCGTATTGATGCGTTTGCGGTGCATCATCCTCGAGCGCGAGCGCAACAGCGAATGGGTGAAGCAATTGGAGAAGCACGCATGAACTGGGGTAGCTTTCAGGCCTTTCTCGAGATGGGCGGCTATGCCGGCTACGTGTGGGGATCGTTTGGTGTGACCGCGGCATGCATCGCAGTTGAACTCGCGCTGCTGATAATGCGCCATCGTCGCCTGCGGGTTTAAACAACGCAACGCCAACCCGAGCGAGCCGCCGAATCAATCCATCTTGATGTTGCCGAGTTCCTTCAACAGCGTGGACCAGCGCGCGAGATCGGCGCGTACTATGTCGGCGAACTCCGCCGGGCTGGTCCCGGTTGGCTCGGCATTCGCGTCCGCAATCCGTTTTCGCAGGACGGGATCGAGCAACGCGTCGTTGAAGGCGGCGGAGAGTTGCTCCACTGTGGCTGACGGCGTGCCAGCGGGCGCCATCACACCCCACCAGCCGGTGAAACGATCGAGTACCGGGTAGCCCTGCTCGCTGAACAGCGGCACATTCGGGAATGCCGACCAGCGTTTCTGCCCGCTGATGGCCAGTGCGCGCAGCGTGCCGGCCTCGATGTGCGGCCGGGTAGCGACAAGGTCGGAGAATGCCATGGTGACCTGGTGCGAAAGCACGTCGGTGATCGCGGGCACCGTGCCTTTATACGGAACGTGGATGATGTCGATGCCCGCGCGCTTTTTGAGCGTCTCGCCGGCGATGTGCAGCAAGGAACCATTGCCGATGGAAGCATAAGCCAGCTTGCCGGGCTGTGCGCGCGCCTGCTCTACTAAATCCTTTAAGGTCGCCGCAGTCTGCGCATGCACGACCAGAATCATTACGTTGTACGCAATCTGCGTGACCGGCTGCAGGTCCTTCTGCGGATCGAAGGGTGTCTTCGTCAGCAACGGCACGATCACCAGCGGTCCTGAATTGCTCAGGAGCAGCGTGTGTCCGTCGGCGGGAGACTGCGCCACTGCGCTGACGCCGATCGCGCCGCCGGCGCCGGGACGGTTGTCGACGATGATGGGCGCCTTGAGCGATGCGGACAGGCGCTCCGAAAACATGCGCGCCATGACGTCCGAACTGGATCCCGGCGGATACGGGTTGATGATCTTTACCGGCTTACCGCTCTGGATCTGCGCACCGGCCGGGCATATCGCCAGCATCAGCAGCAATGCGGGGACGGTTCTCATGCAATCACTGTTTTGTTTCAGCGCGGACGACGCGCAATGACTGCCGCCCGCGGCGCGCAGCGCGGCGCCGTCTGCTCGCAGCTTAAGCTGCCATCGCGAGCTTAGTCTGGATCTTGTAGCCGTACTTCTTGTCGAGTCCGAGCTCCTTCACGATGCGCACACCCTGCATCAGCGCCTCGCCTTCGATGTTGCGCAACGGCTTGCGCAGCGCGCCTACCGGCAGCCCCAGCGCGCGCATGAGCGACTTGAGCGCCACCGGGTTGATCGCGGAATAGTTGAAGTGCATGAGCGGCAAGAGCTTGAGATAGGTCTGGCGGAAGTTGTCCGCCTCTTCAAAATTTTTCCAGGGTTTGGATAGCATCGCCATTTCCTGCGGCGCGATATTGCCGGTCATATTCGCGGTGCCGTGCCCGCCCAGGCTCATGGTCGGCACCACGAGGCCGAGGTTGGGTGAATCACAGCACATGATGGTGGCATCGGGTTTCGCCGCAAGCACTTGCGCGACCTGCGCCACGCGAGCCGTCGATTCCTTCAATATGACATAGTTGGGGTGCTTGAGCAGGCGCAACAGATGGTCCCAATGCAGGTCCGTCTTCACGCGCGGCGGGTTGTTGTAAATGCCCAGCGGAAAATCAACGCCGTCGGCGACTTCCTGATAGTGGCGCTCGATGTCGTCTTCAGGCCCGCAGATGTACGGCGGCGCCGCAATGATCGCGCCGTCGGCGCCGTTCGCCTGCGCGAAGCGCACGTTATCGATCACCTGCTTCGGCGTGTTGGCGGTGCAGCCGTAGAAAAACTTCATCCTGCCGCTTTTCATCTTTGCGGTTTCGATGACAATCTGCTTTTTCTCGTCCGGCTCCAGCAGAGAAGGCTCGCCGGTCGAGCCCATGATCAGTGCAGCAACAGTGCCGTTGTCTTCAAGATGCTTGAGCAGCGCGCGATAGGCGCCGAAATCGACCGATCCGTTTTCGTTGAACGGCGTCGGCGGTGCGACGAACGAGCCTTCGATGCGAAGTTTTGCCATGGCTGTCTCCCGAGGTTGAAAAAAGTTTAACATAAGCCCATGGACTTGGGCATTCGAGGCCGCACGGCACTGGTGTGGGGCGGCAGCCGCGGCATGGGCCGCGCCGCCGCCCTGGCGCTGGCGCGTGAAGGCGTTGCAGTTACCATAGCGGCCCGCAACGCAGAGACTCTCTGCCAGTCCGCTGCGGATATTTCCGCAGCAGCGGGCATCGATGTAAAAACAGTTGTTGCGGATCTAGCTACCGCCGAAGGTCGCGGCGCGGCGCTGGCCGCCTGCAGCACTCCGGACATTCTCATCAATAACGCCGACGGCCCGCCGCCTGGCGATTTTCGTCAGTGGACGCGAAATGATTGGGTAACAACGCTGGACGCGGTAATGCTCGGGCCTATCTTCATGATTCAAGCCGTGGTGGACGGCATGATCGCGCGCCGGTTCGGTCGCATCGTGAATATCAGCGCGCGCACGGTAAAAAGCCCGCAGGCCGAAGGCGGTCTTTCGAACGGCGCGCGTTCAGGGCTGATCGGCTTCGTCGCGGGGTTGGCACGCCAGACGGTACGCCACGGCGTCACCATCAACAATTTATTGCCGGGCATCTTTGATTCCGATGCGCAGCGTCAGCACGTGAAAAGCATAGCTGCGATGACGGGGCGCGATTATGACGCTATCTGGGCGGCGCGCGCACAGGAAAATCCGGCCGGCCGTTATGGCCGTCCCGAAGAGGCCGGCGATTACATTGCGTTCCTGTGCTCGGCCAACGCGGGCTTCATCACGGGACAAAGCCTGATGATAGACGGCGGCCAGTACCCCGGCACCTATTAAAAGCGCTGGGCGCTGAAAGGCTGCACGTCGATAGACGGCGCACGCCCGCACACGAGGTCAGCGACGATTTTGCCGGTGGCCGGCGCGCCGCACATGCCGACGTGACCGTGGCCAAATGCATAGAACGCGTTGGAGTAACGCGATGATGGCCCGATCACCGGCAGCGAGTCCGGCAATGAAGGCCTGAAGCCAAGCCATTGACTCACGCGCGATTCATCGTTGTCCGCCAGCAGGCCGGGCAGCATGCGCTGCCCCTGTTCGAGCAGCACGCGGGCGCGCGCCCAGTCCGGTGGCGCATCGAGGCCGGCGAGTTCTATCGTGCCGACCAGCCGCAAACCGGTCTCCATCGGCGTAACGCCAAAACTGCCATCGACGAATATCGCCGGCGTGCGCACCGTCTTTTCCGGGTTCATGACTATCGTGTGATAGCCGCGTTCCGTTTCGAGCGGGACTGCATCGCCGAGTGCGGCGGCGAGCTTGCCCGACCATGCGCCCGCAGCGAGAACGACAGCACTCGCGGCATGTACGGCGGATGCCGTGCGCACGCCGGTCACGGCGCGGCCGTTGTGCTCGAAGCCCGTGACTTTTTCGCGCACGATACGGGTGCCGCGTTCGACGACGTGGCGCGCTAATGCCTGCACCAGTCGCAACGGGTTCGTCGTATGCCCGTTCGCGGCAATCAATCGCGCACGCGCAAATCCCGCCCCAAGGTCGGGCTCGCGTTCGGCGAGCGCCGGGCCTTCGATCTCTTCGATTTCCACGCCATTTCGCCGCCGCAGATCCATGGCGCGGGCATCACCGCGCCAACTCGCTTCGCTCGCGTAGAGATAAAGCATGCCCTCCTGGCGCAAGAGTTCCGGCACGCCGGCGTCTCGCACAAGCGGCACGTAGTGAGAGAGCGCATCCTTAAGCAGCGCACGCAGGGCTTTCGCCTGCGCCTCCACACGATCAGGAGCTGATGCCGCGACGAATCGCGCGAGCCACGGCAAGAGCCGCGGCAGATAGGACCAGCGCATGGTGAGCGGTCCCTGAGTATCCATCAGCCAGCCCGGGACTTTCGTCAACACGCCGGGCATGGCCACCGGCACGATAGACGAAGCGGAAAACATGCCGCCGTTGCCGAACGAAGCCCCCATACCGGGATCTCCGTGATCGATAAGCAGGACTTCACGGCCCTCGCGCTGCAACGAAGCCGCCGCGCAGACGCCGATGATGCCACCGCCGATTACGATTACGGGTGGCATGCCTAACTTCTCAGGGGACCACCGAGTCGATGACGATGGCGATATTCTTGTCGCCCAATTTGGCGCCCCTGACAGTGGCCTGCAGGTCGCCGCTTTGCGGTGTGGCGTCGGCTGATTTCGATATACGCGCGCCGATTACGATGTTGGAAAATTTCGATAATTTCATTTCAGTCGACATCGCGAGACTGTCGTCGAGATGAAACTTCGCCGGCAGGTCCTTGACCTGCATGCGCATGACGGCAAGCGGCATGCGCGGCCCCTGCGCCGCGCGCGCAAACACGAAGACCGCATCGGTCGGCGCGGCTTTGTCGGCGAACTTTCCGTTCAGCGTTACACTGCCTTCTACGCTCGCGGCCGACGGCGATGTTGCACCCGATGAAGGTTTCGCAGCCGGTGCCGCCACCGCTTTGATCCCGCCCAGCTGGCGTGCTTCCTCAAGGTTGGCCGCGATTTCGCGCGCGAATTCAGAGCCGGGCTCGGCGCGGCTTTGCAATTTTTCCCAGTAAGCCACCGCCTTCTTGTAATCCTTGCGCTCGAATGCGGCCGATCCCGCCATCGCAAGCGCTTTCCATTGCGCCGGATCGATCGTCAACGCCCGCTCGACCATTTGCAGGGATTTGCCGTCTATGTGCCGGTCTTGCAGCAACGCGAGCGCGTCCGCATAGTCCGCCAGCAAATCGGCATTGTCCTTGAGGATAGCCGTTGCGCGCTCGTACGCAGCGACCGCCTCCTTGGGGCGCTTCATGACCAGATAGGAGCGCGCAAGCAATGCCCAACCGTTACCGTCGTCCGGCTTTTGTTCGAGCCTGGCAGCGAGCTTGGCGACCATGGCTTCAACCTCCTGCGGCGTGAACCTGGCCGCCGGGGCATCCGGCTGCGATGACAACGCGCCAGGCGTGCCGAATTGCATGTACAACGCACCGGCCGCCAGCGGTATCGTAACAGCGAGCACAAATGCCGTAGCGCGCGCACGTGAAGGCAGCGCCCCGCCCTCAGCGCGCGGCTCGCGCGCCTCCTCGAGCGCGCGGCGCTCGAGATCTTCACGCGCGCCCTTGAACTGATCGGCCGACAATGTCCCGGCTGCGACATCGCCTTCGAGCTCGGCCCGTTGATCGCGGAGTATCGCGAAATTAGCTTCGCGCGCCTGCACACCGCCGGAGCCGCGCTTACGCAGCAGCGCGGGCAACACCCAGGCGAGCGCGACCGCAGCCATCACTATCGCTGTCGCGATAAACGCTGTCATTGGCCTCTGCCCTCGCTGTCGCCCAGCAACTCGGCAGCCTTGCGCTGATCGATGGCGGATAAGGGCGACTGGTCAACCCGCGGTCGCCGCGCTCGCAGGTAACGCAACAGGAATACGAGACCCAGCAAGAGCAACAGCGGCGGCCCGAACCACAGGATCACCGTGGTTGCTTTCAGCGGCGGCCGGTAGAGCACAAAGTCACCATAACGCTCGACCATGAAATCGACGATCTGCGCGTTGCTCCTGCCCTGCGCGATCTGCTCGCGGATCTGGCGCCTCAAGTCGAGCGCGAGATCGGCGTTCGAATCCGCGATCGTCTGGTTCTGGCAGACGAGGCAGCGCAGCTCTTCGGCGAGCTCGACCGCGCGCTTGTTTGCGACCGGATCCTCCGGCAGTGGTTGTGCGTTCTGCGCATGAACCATGGCAGTTGCAGCCAGCAGACAGCACAGCGCGACGAACGCTCTCATGACTGCTGCAATTGCTGCACGAGCGGCAGAATCTTGTTTTGCAGCGCGTCCGGCGTAAGCGGCCCGATTTGCTTGTAACGGATGACGCCGGCCTTGTCGATTACGAAAGTCTCCGGCACGCCATACACCCCGTAATCGATACCGACGCGGCCGTCGCCATCAACGATGCTCTGCGTATAGGGGTCGCCGAACTGCTTGAGCCAGGCGAGCGCGTCGTCGCGCTTGTCCTTGTAGTTGAGCCCGTAGATCGGCACGACGTTGCGTTTGCCCAGTTCGACCAGCACCGGATGCTCTTCCCGGCACGACACGCACCACGAAGCCCACACATTGAGCAGCCATACTTTGCCGAGCATGTCCTGCCTGCCCGTCAGCTTGCCGCTCTCGTGCAACTGCGCAAGCTGGAAAGCCGGCGCCGGCTTGCCGATCAGCGGTGACGGCACTTCACGCGGATTGAGCTGCAAGCCGACGGCCAGAAACACCACCAGCACGACGAACGCCGCGAGAAGAAGCAGGTAGCGATTCATTGCGTAAGTACTTTCAGCCGGCGACCGCCGGTTTCGCACCGGCGGCAATCGCCGCCGGCTCGCGCCGGACGCCGCGGCGATAGCGCCGGTCGCACAAAGCGAGCAAGCCGCCCAGCGCCATGATGATGCAGCCGCCCCAGATCCACGTCACGAACGGCTTGCGATAAACACGCACGCTCCACGCACCATCATTGACGGGCTCGCCGAGCGACACATAGAGATCGCCGAAAAGGCCGGTTGATATTGCGGCTTCGGTCATCGCCATCTGCTGTGCGTTGTAGATGCGCTTCTCAGGACGCAAGACCATGACTTCACTCCCATCACGGCTGACCGCGATGCTGCCCCGCGCGGCGCGATAATTGGGTCCTGTCACGCTTTGCACGCCATCAAAGCGAAAGGCATAGCCGCCAACGCTGACGCTGTCGCCAACGGCCATGCGCACGTCGCGCTCACTCTCATAGCCTTTGACCAGCGTTACCCCGATGATGAAGACCGCGATGCCGCAGTGCGCCAGCAGCATGCCGTAGTACGCGCGCGGCTGGCTCGTGACACGCCGGGTTATTGCGCCGTCCAGCGATGACAGCCGTGAATACAAATTGAGCGCAGTGGAGAGCAGAACCCAGAGTGCCAGCGCCAGTCCGAAACTGACGCGCGGCGTCCATGCGCCAAGCGCAAACGGCAATGCGAGAGCCGTGACAATGCTGACCGCGAAGGCCCATTTCAGGCGTGTCGCGAGATCAGGCAGGCTCGCTTCCTTCCAGCGCGCAAGCGGGCCTATGCCCATCAGGAAGATAGCCGGTGTCATCAGCGGCACGAACACGCTGTCGAAGTACGGGGGGCCGACCGAAATCTTGCCTAGCCCCAGCGCATCGAGAAACAGCGGGTACAGAGTCCCCAGCAGAACCGACCCGGCGGCTGCCACAAGCAGGATGTTGTTTATGAGCAGCATTGATTCGCGCGATATCAGCGCGAAAGCGCCGCCGAGGCCGACACGCGGCGCGCGCCACGCAAAAAGCAGCAAGGAGCCGCCGATCACGATCGAGAGAAAGGCCAGAATAAAAATCCCGCGCCTGGGATCGGTCGCGAATGCGTGTACCGAAGTCAGCACACCCGAGCGCACGAGAAAGGTACCGAGCAGGCTCAGGCTGAACGCGCAGATGGCGAGCAATACGGTCCAGCTCTTGAAGCCGCCGCGCTTTTCGGTGACTGCGAGCGAATGCATGAGCGCGGTGCCGACCAGCCACGGCATAAAAGACGCGTTCTCGACCGGATCCC